>JBQTJK010000141.1:0-24310 GCA_052387215.1 Caulobacteraceae bacterium | reverse complement strand
GCTTATGCGCTTCATCCTGCTGATCGGCGCGCGCTCGCGCAGCCGCCGGGTGAGACGCTGGCTCAATTGGCTGGAGCGGTGGGTGGAGTGCACCATCTTTCTGATGGCGGTGCGCCGCTTCGGCTATTTGCCGGGCCGGCGCAAACGGCCTTCAACCACGCCGCGCGGTTTCCGCCGCGTGCGCGGCTCGCGGCGGCTGTTCTACAAGTCGGCGCGCATCCGCGCCAAGGGCTGCGCCCGTACGCGCATTTCGCGCCTGCTCGACGTGCTGGCCGATCCCGCGCCTTACATCGACCGCTTCTTCAAGCGCCTCTGCCGCGGCTTGCGCCTCACGCGCCTCGTCGCCGCCGCGCCGCCCGCTTTCGCCTGCGCCGATCTTGCCGCGCCCAGCGCGCACTATCTCGACGATTCCTGAGGTCTCCCACACACCCTCGAACGATAAAGATCAATCACTGCCTTGCCGCCCGGCATGCGCAGTCAGGAGCGCTGCGTCGAACCACCAGGTCGTCAGAACGTGCCGCTCAGCTCCACGATCAGCCACGGCGCGCTGGCGAACTGGCGCTGGCGCAGATCGCGGAACGTGTTGGCGCCATTGCGTCCGAGAGAGACGAATCCTGGCCCCGGGTCACCATCCTCGTTGAAGAACCGGCGGTCTCGGTTGACGGTGCCGTCGAATATATTCGCCGCCCACACACGAAGCTTCATGCTGTGCGGCAGCGCCGTGGTCTCGACGAAGACATCGACCCAGGGGCCTTCCTCGCTCGTGTCGATCTCGTTGAAGCGATAGGCCTGCGTCTCGCCTTGCTTGTAGTAGGTCACGCCCCAAGCGAAGCGCAGGTCGGGCAGATCCTGGCGGAAATTGATCTCGACCTCGGATTCCGGCTGGAACGAGATAATGCGCGGCTGGTTCGTAAGCGGGTCGGTGACTTCAGTGTCCCAGTGATTGCCCTCGATCGTAAGCCGTCCGCCCTCAACGAACGGCACGGGCGTCGAGAAGTTCACATCCACGCTGTTCGCTTCGCCTTCTCCAAGATTGCCCGGCGCATCGAAACCAAGCGCCGGAATGTAGACCACGTCTGCGACATCCTTGATCCTATGATGCGTCAGTGTGAGGCCGAGCGCTGCGCCGCCCGGGAAGCGCAGATCGGCCCCAATCTCGTAGCGCCAATCGGTTTGCGGGACGAGGTCCGGATTGCCGCCAGAGATGATCGCGTCGGCCGTGGCCGCAGCGGAGACAAAGTCTCCGAAATCGAGCTGGCTCACATCGCGATAGACGCGGAAGCGCACTTGGTTGTTGCCGGCGAACGTGTGCGTCAGCTGGATCGAGGGCTTCCAGAAAGCGAGATCGACGACTTGATTGGTGTCGCCGGTGAACGTGAGCGTCGAGGTTTCCCAGTTGAGGCGCGTCTCGATCGACCATGCGTCGGCCGGCCGCCACGTATGCGAGGCGAACAATTCGGCGCGTTCCTCCTCGACCAGCACGTTGGCATTGCCGAACGGCGGCGGCGCCGGGACGCCGCCGAGTGCGAGTTGCTGATCGAGCGAGTTGAAGGCGCCTTCGCCGCCGATCTCGATCCGGTGGCGTGTCCCCAACGGGCGCGCCAATGTGGCGCGAAGGATGGATTCGCCAGTGTCCTGGATGATGTCCTGCGTGAAGGTGGTGAGAGCGCCCGCGCCGTCAAAGAATTCGTCGAATTCTTCACTCTCATAACGACCGCGATTGATCAGGGCGATCAGGCCGAGCGACCAGGGCCCGAAGTCGCGGTCATAGTTCGCGCCGATCTCGTAGCTCAGCTTCCGCTCCTCGAAGTCCTGCAGAAAAACCGCAAGGTTGGAGGCGGGGGCGTCGAATTCGTCGAAGAAGAAAAAATCATTGTCGCTATCGAAGCGCCACCAGTTCACTTGCGCGTTAGTGCTGAAGCGTCCGCCCAAGAGCGGGAAGGCGAGATTGCCCGTAGTTGTGGCTTCGCGGAAATCGCGCGGTGACGGCGTGTCGGCGCGTCCGGCATAGACATCGCCGGGCTCGGTATAGAAGCGCCGCCAGCCCGGCAGATCGCGATATTGGCTGAAGATCGAGCCGGCGAGACTGTACTCGACGCTGCCATTGCGCCCGCTGTAGGAAAGTTCGCCGCGCGGCGCGAATACATCGCGCGAAGTGAGTTCGAAACCGGCTTCGTAGACGCCGCTCCCGGCCGTCGGCGTGCGCACGACATTCAGCAATGTCGACTGGCCCGACGCATCACCAGCAACGGCGGCGCCGCGCAACACTTCCAGCCGCACGACCTGGTTCGCGGGAATGCGTGAAAGAATGCCCTCGACGCCTTGGCTCTTGGTGCTCGGGCGCACGCCGTCGATCAGTAGATTGCCGACTGCGCCCGAGAAGCCGCGGCGCTCGGCGCCTTCGTCGAGCGAGAACCCTGGTACCTGACGCACCATGTCGAGCGCGGTCTGCGGATTGTATTGTGCGAAGCGGGCCGCCTCATAGATCACGCGGTCGCCGGTGCTCGAAGAGGGCGTAGCAACCGCTTCGTTCGTCGGCTCTGGCGTCGTCGGCGTTTCTTGGGCGTAGGCAACGCCCGTCAAAGCCAGCGCCGAAACCATCATCCGGCCAAGCATCTCTTCCCCTCCCGTCGCCGTCTCCCGCGGCGTGTTGCGCATGCTTCATGCGCTGCTGCATGTTTCAGGATGATTGCAGCGTTGTTGTTGGACGCAATTGGGCCGGGCTTTTTCGCGGCAAGCGCAGTACATTGCGACTAAGCGGCGACCGCGCGCGACGATTGCAAACGAAAACGCCGCCGGGGCGTGAGCCGCGGCGGCGTTCCGAAGTTCCGAAATTCGAAACTTACTTCTTCTTTTTGGCTTTGGTCTTGCCGCCCGCTTTGGCAACCTTCGCCTTCTTCTTCTTCGCAGCCATGGTATCAACCTCCCCAGACATTGGGATGCTCATAGCTTCTGCGGCGATTCTCTAAATTGTAAATGCATGCCGACGAACTACATCCCGCCGACCGTCAGCCCGGTGATGTAGAGGGTCGGCTGTCCGACACCCACCGGCACGCTCTGTCCGGCCTTGCCGCAGGTGCCCACGCCCTCGTCCAGTTTGAGGTCGTTGCCGATCATGCTGATACGCATGAGCGCGCTCGGACCATCGCCGATCAGCGTGGCGCCCTTGATCGGATATTTGATCTTTCCATCCTCGACGAAATACGCCTCGGTGCACTGGAAGACGAACTTGCCGGAGGTGATGTCGACTTGACCGCCTCCGAAATTAACCGCGTAAACGCCGCGCTTCAGGGCGGCGACGATCTCCTCCGGCTCACGATCGGCCGCCTCCATAAAAGTGTTGGTCATGCGCGGCATCGGCCGGTGCGCGTAACTTTCGCGCCGGCCCGAGCCTGTGGGCGCCACGCCGGTGAGACGCGCGTTCAGGCGGTCTTGCAAATAGCCTTTGAGGATGCCGTCCTCGATCAGCACCGTGCGCTGAGTCGGCGTGCCTTCGTCGTCGATCGTTAGCGAGCCGCGACGATTTTCCAGCGTCCCGTCATCCACAACTGTTACGCCAGGCGCGGCGACGCGCTGGCCGACCATGCCCGAAAACGCACTCGTGCCTTTGCGGTTGAAGTCGCCTTCGAGGCCGTGCCCGACGGCTTCGTGCAGCAGTACGCCGGGCCAGCCCGGCCCGAGCACGACATCCATCTCGCCGGCGGGTGCGGGCTCGGCATCGAGGTTGACCAGCGCGATCCGCAGCGCCTCATCGGCAAGCGCCTTCCACCGATCCGGCGCGATGAACACTTCATACGGCTCGCGCCCGCCCGCGCCGGCCGAGCCGTTTTCGCGCCGGCCTTCGCGCTCTACCGTGATGGAGACATTGATACGCACCAGCGGCCGGTAGTCGGTGAGCTTGGCGCCGTCGGGACGCAGGATGGTCAGACCGCGGCGCGCGCCGGAAAGGGTGGCCGCGACCTGCACCACGCGCGGATCGCGCGCCCGGCAATAGGCGTCGATCTCGGCCAACAGGCTGGTCTTGTCGGTGAACGACGGAGATTCGATCGGGTCGAAGTCGGCGTAGAACCGGCGGTTGACCTTGGCCGGGCTCACGTCGAGCGTGCCCGCGTGACCCAGTTTCACGGCCGCAGCCGCCTCGGCGGCGCGAGCCACCGCTTCGGTGTCCAGGACCGACGCATGCCCGTATCCCGCGCGCTCCCCGGCGACGACGCGCAGGCCAAAGCCCTGGGTGGCGTCGAAAGAGGCCGACTTCAGCCTGCCGTCGTCCCAATGGAAGCTCTCTGCCCGGGTGTCCTCGGCGAAGATCTCGCCATCGTCGGCGCCCTTGGCCGCGTCTCCTAAGATCCGCGCTGCTGCGTCCCAATCCATTTCCGCTGCGCGTTCAGGGGTGGCAGGCAGCCCATCGGCCATGTCATTCGTCTCCGGGGAATTAGCGTCCGCTCAATATAGGACCAGAGTCGGCCCGCGCTGCACCCGGAACGGTCGAATAGTGTAAGTGGCTGATTTTACTGGTTGGACCCTTCGCCTAGCACAGTCGCCAGGTGATCCCGGCGGGTGCGGGCGAACCGCGCCAGCTCCGCGTTGGCCGGGCCCCAATCGGGCTGGATCTCCAAGGCGGTACTATAATCCTCATAGGCGCCGCGAATGTCGCCCAGCGCCTCGCGGGCGGCGCCGCGATTGAAATAGGCCTTGTGCGGTTCGCGCACTCCCAGCCCCAGCGCCTCTGTGATCGCGGCGACCGCGGGACCATTCTGGCCAAGCTGGACCAACGCGGCCCCACGGTTCAGATGCGCCTCGGCATGGCGCGGGTCGAGCGAGAGGACCGCGTCGAAGTCCGCGAGCGCGGCTTGTGCTTCTCGGCGGCGGAGATGGGTGACGCCGCGATTGACCAGCAGCTGGAGCTGAGCCAGCCGTTCGAGCCTGCGGTAGTTGAGCGCTTCCGTGCAGGTTTCGATCGTCCCGTCGCTCGCGTCTCCGCGAAGGACCCATTCGCTGCAGCGCCGCGCGTTTGGATCCCGGCCGACGACGGTGACGGCGGCGGGGTCGGTGCGCTGGGTCTGCGCGGCCGCCGCTTGGGCGAACGCCGTCGCCGCGATCAACACCGCGAGCGCCGGAATCGCTGACGAGAAGCGCCTTGGAAGCCAAGCGCGGCTCATGCTAGCACCCACCCAATTGGAGACTTACAAATCCGCAAGGCGCGGTCGAAATGCCGCGCCCGGCGACTATAGGCGGGCGCTTCGACGCGCGCCATACCGGCGCTGAATCTCTAAGGAGGAGCACTGCGTGAAGCGAGGGGCTTGGATCGCAAGCATCGCCGCTGCTGCGATGTCGTTTGCAGGCGCTGCGCAGGCGCAAGAAGACGGCGTGCCGACGAACGGAGGTGTGCAGTTGCAGCCGGCGGCGACGGAGATCATGCGCGAGATCACGCAGTTTCATGATTTTCTCTTGTGGATCATCGTCGCGATTTCAGCCTTTGTGCTAGCGCTGCTGCTGTGGGTAATTGTCCGCTACAACCGTCGCGCCAATCCGACGCCCAAGAAGTTCACGCACAATCTGGTCGTGGAAGTGCTGTGGACAATCGTGCCGGTAATGATCCTTGTTGTCATCGCCTGGAAATCCTTTCCGCTGATCTACAAGGAAGAGCGCATTCCCGAAGCTGAACTGACGCTTAAGGTGACGGGCAATTCTTGGTTCTGGAATTTTGAGTACCCAGATGCCGGCGTCACCGTCGCCGCGAACCTGCTTCCGGAAGAGGACGCGCGCGCGCAGGGCCGTCCCTATCTCCTGGCGACGACGGAGCCGCTGCTCGTGCCTGTGCACACCACAGTGCGCGTGCTCGTCACGTCCAACGATGTGATCCACGCGTTCGCTATGCCGGCGTTCGGCGTGAAGGAAGATGCGGTCCAAGGCCGGGTGAACGAGACCTGGTTCAACGTCGACCGCGAGGGCGTGTTCTACGGCCAATGTTCAGAGCTTTGCGGCGTGAATCACGCCTACATGCCGATCGAAATTCACGCTGTGAGCCGCGCCGAGTTCGACCAATGGATCGCCTCGCGCGGCGGCTCGTTTGCGTCGAGCGAACCCGCCGCGACGCCTTCGGGCGCGCCCGCCGAAACGCCTGCAGATGAACCGGCTGTCACGCCGCCCACGACGCCGACGCGCTGAGGAATACGATACGATGACGCACGAAGCTGCTCACGCCGCGGATCATCACGAAGAGCACCGCCCGAGCCTCTACGATTGGAAGCGCTGGGTCTATTCGACCAATCACAAGGACATTGGTACGATGTACCTTGTGTTCGCGATCATCGCCGGCCTCGTTGGCGGCGCGCTGTCGGGCTTCATCCGCTGGGAATTGTACGAGCCGGGCGTGCAGGTGTTCACCGAGGGCTCGTTCCTCGCCCAATACCTGAACATGGGCTCACCCCATTCCTACAACGTGGCCGTAACCATGCACGGCCTGATCATGATCTTCTTCATGGTCATGCCGGCCATGATCGGCGGCTTCGGCAATTGGTTCGTGCCACTGATGATCGGAGCGCCCGACATGGCGTTCCCGCGCATGAACAACATCTCGTTCTGGCTGTTGCCTGTGTCGTTCACATTGGCGGTGTTGTCGATGATCGTGCCGGGCAACGGCGAGTTCCCCGGCTTCGGCGGCGGCTGGACGCTCTATGCGCCGCTGTCCACGTCGCCCGCGCACCACGACGGGCCGTCGATGGATTTGTTGATCCTGTCGCTGCACATCGCCGGCGCGAGTTCGATCCTCGGCGCGATCAACTTCATCACCACCATCTTCAACATGCGCGCACCGGGCATGACGCTGCACCGCATGCCGCTGTTCGTGTGGTCGATCCTGGTGACGGTGTGGCTTCTGGTGCTTGCGCTGCCGGTGCTTGCCGGCGCGCTCACCATGCTGCTGACCGACCGCAATTTCGGCACGCAATTCTTCAACGCGGCCGGCGGCGGCGACCCGGTGATGTACCAGCACCTGTTCTGGTTCTTCGGACACCCCGAAGTCTACATTCTCATCCTGCCGGGCTTCGGCATGGTCTCGCAGATCGTGTCGACGTTCTCGCGCAAGCCTGTGTTCGGCTATCTCGGCATGGCCTACGCCATGGTCGCCATCGGCGTGATCGGCTTCGTTGTGTGGGCGCACCACATGTACACGGTCGGCATGGGCCTCGATCTCGAGGCGTACTTCATCGCCGCGACAATGGTCATCGCGGTGCCTACGGGCATCAAGATCTTCAGTTGGATCGCCACCATGTGGGGCGGTTCGATTGAGTTCAAGGTGCCGATGCTGTGGGCGATCGGCTTCATCTTCCTGTTCACCGTGGGCGGCGTCACTGGCGTCGTGTTGGCCAACTCCGGCGTCGATACGTCGTTGCACGACACCTACTATGTGGTCGCACACTTCCACTACGTGCTGTCGCTCGGCGCGGTGTTCGC
The DNA here is from genome assembly GCA_052387215.1 of Caulobacteraceae bacterium. Taxonomy (GTDB): domain Bacteria; phylum Pseudomonadota; class Alphaproteobacteria; order Caulobacterales; family Aquidulcibacteraceae; genus Vitreimonas. Next base: position 16,855 of record JBQTJK010000141.1, on the reverse strand, counting down.
GATCTTCGGCGGCTTTTTCTACTGGATCCCGAAGATGAGCGGCTACCGCTACAACGGCTTCCTAGCGGGGCTGCAATTCTGGATCATGTTCATCGGTGTGAACATCGTCTTCTTTCCGCAGCACTTCCTTGGCTTGCAAGGCATGCCACGGCGCATCGTCGATTACTATGAGAGCTTCGAGTACTGGAACCGGATATCGTCCATAGGCTACGCCATTACGATCAGCGGCGTTGTCTTGTTCCTGATCATCCTCGCCGAGATGTTCCTGGTGCGCCGCAAGGCGGGCGCCAATCCTTGGGGCGAGGGCGCGACCACGTTGGAGTGGACCCTTTCCTCGCCACCCCCCTTCCACCAATTCAACGAATTGCCGGTGATCAAGCCGGACACGCATCACTGAGATGGCGAGCGCTGCGCCTCTTTCCTCCCCCGTGAACAGGGGAGGTGGTCGCGAGGCGGCCGGAGAGGGCGGAGCGTCGCGCCCCCTCAGTCAGTTCGCTGCGCTCACTGACAGCTTCCCCGCAAGCGGGGGAGCAAATGCGCGGCCCGCATCTGCGGCTGACTACATCGCGCTCCTAAAACCGCGCGTGATGAGCCTGGTGGTGTTCACCGGCCTCGTCGGCTATGCGGTCGCGCCTGGCGAGGGCGATCTCATTCTCGGCTTCGCTGCAATCCTCGCCATTGCCGTCGCGGCCGGCGCCGCCGGTGCGCTTAACATGTGGTTCGACGCCGATATCGACGCCGTGATGAGCCGCACGCGCATGCGTCCAATCCCAGCCGGGCGCGTGCCGCGCGAAGAAGCGCTAATGCTGGGGCTGACACTCTCAGTGCTCAGCGTCGTGACGATGCAGCTCGCCGCCGGCGAACTTGCCGCTGGCCTGCTTGCGTTCACGATCTTCTTCTACGCCGTCGTTTACACGATGTGGCTAAAGCGCTCGACGCCGCACAATATCGTCATCGGCGGCCTCGCTGGCGCATTGCCGCCGGCAATTGCCTGGGCGGCGAAGGCAGGCTCGCTTTCGCTCGATCCGCTGCTGTTGGTGGCGATTATCTTCTTGTGGACGCCGCCGCACTTCTGGGCGCTCTCGCTCTTGCAGAAGAATGATTACGCTGCCGCCAAGGTACCGATGCTTCCTGTCACGCACGGCGCCAAGGCGACACGCATCCAGATCTTCGCCTATGCGCTGCTGCTGGCGCCATTGGCGGTGGCGCCTGTGCTCACCGGGCTCGGCGGCATGGTCTATGGCGCCATCTCGGCGCTGGGCGGGGCGTTCTTCATCTTCCTCGCCTCACGTGTGCTGGCGTCTCGCGCAGGCGAGGGCGACGCGCGCGAGGACAAATGCGCGCGCGATCTGTTCGGCTTCTCGATCCTCTACTTGTTTGCACTGTTCGCCGCGCTTCTGGCCGAGCGGGGGTTGGCATGAGCGTGATCATGACGCCGGAGAAACTTAACGCCCGCAAGCGTCGCAGTCTCTGGATCGCGCTGGTGGTCGGCGCGTTCATCGTGCTCGTCTTCCTCATCACGCTCGCCAAGCTGCAAGCTGGCGTGCTGGATCGTCCGCTATGAGCGCCGGCTCAAACCTTCCTCCCCCGCTTGCGGGGGAGGTGTCGCCAAAGGCGATGGATGGGGCGCGGGCGCACCGCCCCCTCAGTCATGCTTCGCATGACAGCTCCCCCGCAAGCGGGGGAGCACAGGCGCGCACTGCGATCATCGCCAGCGCCGTTGTTGCCGCCATGACCGGTCTCGCCTTCGCCGCCGTGCCGCTCTACGACGCTTTCTGCAAAGTCACCGGCTATGGCGGCACAACGCAGGAAGCAGCAGCCGCGCCGAACCAGATCCTCGATCGGCGCATCCAAATCCGCTTCGATGCAAACGTCTCCCCGGATCTGCCTGTCGAGTTCGCGCCGAGGCAGCGCTCGGAAACGCTGCGGATTGGCGAGACCGGTCTTGCATTCTACCGCGTGCGCAATACTTCAAGCGAACCGGTCGTTGCGCGCGCGACTTACAACGTCACGCCACACGTCGCAGGCCCGTATTTTGCGAAGCTCGAATGCTTCTGCTTCACCGACCGCGTGATCGCGCCGGGCCAAGAGGCCGACCTGCCGGTCGTGTTCTTTGTCGATCCGGAGATCGTGTCGAACCCCGACACCACCGAGATCGACACGCTGACTCTATCTTACACCTTCTTCCGCTCCACTTCGCCTGAAGCCCAGGCGCTGTTGCGCGCGGGCGAGACACCATCGAGCTAGGACGCTGAGGGAACGATATGACGCACGGCGACGTCAAACACGACTATCATCTCGTCAATCCCAGCCCGTGGCCGTTCATCGGCTCGATCGGCGCGCTGCTCCTGGCCATCGGTGCGGTCACGCTTATGCGCGGGCTGACGAGCGAGGCCGGAAGCATCTTCAGCAAAGGCCAGTGGTACGTCTTCTCCATCGGCGCCGTGGTTACCGTGTTCACGATGATCGGCTGGTGGAGCGATGTGATCAAGGAAAGCCGCCAAGGCGATCACACGCCGGTCGTCGACATCGGCCTGCGCTACGGCATGATCCTCTTCATCGCGTCGGAGGTGATGTTCTTCGTCGCCTGGTTCTGGGTGTTCTTCGAACTGGCGATCTATCACGGCCACCGCGCCGACTGGATCGTACCGACCTGGGATGAGGCGACGACGCAAGCCTGGGCCAACTGGCCCCCGCCGCACGTCGAGGCATTCGATCCGTTCCATCTGCCGCTCATGAACACGCTCATCCTGTTGCTGTCCGGCACGACGGTGACGTGGGCGCACCACGCTCTGCAAACGGGCGACCGCAAGGGAGCGCGCAACGGCCTCATTCTCACCGTGCTCCTCGGGATGCTGTTCACCTACATCCAATTCGGCGTCGAATATCCCGAAGCCGGCTTCGCATTCGGTAATCAGGGCGACATCACCAACGCCAACGTCTATGGCGCGTCCTTCTTCATGGCGACGGGCTTCCACGGCGCACACGTCATTATCGGCACGATCTTCCTGGCGATCTGCTTACTGCGAGTGCTCGCGGGGCAGTTCACGCCCACCAAGCATTTCGGCCTCGAAGCCGCGGCCTGGTACTGGCACTTCGTCGACGTGGTGTGGCTGTTCCTTTTCACTTTCGTCTACGTGATGCCCTACCTCACGATGCAGAATTGACCGAACCGCGGCCCTCTCCTTGGGCTGCGGGGCTCATGCTGCGTTGCCCGCAATGCGGCAAGGGGCCGGTGTTCGACGGCTACTTACGCTTCCGCGGTACCTGCGCTGTGTGCGGCGCCGACTTCAGCGCGGCGGACGCCGGCGACGGCCCAGCGGTGTTCGTAATCCTGGCTGTCGGCGCCATCGTTGCGCCGCTCTTGATCATTCTGCAGGTCGTGGTCGACTTGCCGGATTGGCTCGCGGTGACGATCACGCTGATCTCGACTGTTGTGCTCTGCCTCCTCTTCCTGCCGCCGTTCAAGGCGACGCTGTTCGCGCTGCAGTGGAAACACAAGGCGCGCGAGGCGACGCACGAGGACGTCGAATGAGCGCCGCGCAAAAAACTCCGTCCCCCCAACGGGAGGAGGGTAGGGAGGGGGGGCGAACGACCGGGCGCTCCCTTTGTCGTTCGCGTGCAACATGTCGCGCTTCATGCGCAACGTCCGCACTTTATCCTGCACTCCCCCTCCCCCTACCCCCGCCCTCAGGGGCAGGGGAGGAGTGTTGTGCATGATCCGATTTCGTCCGCTCCCGATGATGAGCGTGTTCGCGATCCTCGGATTCGCGTTGTTGCTGATCGCTGGCCGCTGGCAGTGGGAGAAGTACGAGGAGAAAACCGCCGCCGCCGAAGAGCCGGTCGCCGAGATGACCATCGCCGCCTACCAGCCTGTGGAAGGCGCCATCCAATTCGTGCACGGCGTTCGGCCGGATACTCACGAGCAAGGCTGGCGCGTCTTTGCGCCGGTGCAGGAGGGCGAGAGCATCGTCTTCGTCGACTCCGATTTCATTCCGACGATCGAGCCGCCCGATCCCGATGAGGTGCGCTTTCCGGCATCGCTCCGTTTCGGCGCGCCGATTAACGGCGCGTCGATCACGCCGGAGCCGCCCGCGCCGCTGACATTGCCGCCGCGGCCGCTGCAGCGTCTGTGGTTCGCGGTCGATTTGCCTGCGATGGGGCGCAACGCCGGGCTCGAGAACGTCGCCGGCTACTACATTGCCGGCGCCTATGTCGGCGCCGACGGCCGCGCCATCGCCAACCCGTTCGCGCTCGCGCCGGGCGCCGACGTGCTGCCGCCGGCGCGGCATCTGGGCTACGCGCTCACCTGGTACGGCCTCGCGCTGGTTCTGCTCGTCATTTACTTCGCCTATCATATGAGCGTTGGCCGGCTCGCGCTTCAGCGTCCGCGCCCGCGCGAGGACTGATGCGCTACATCTCAACGCGAGGCCAAGCGCCGCCCGTCTCGTTCCTGGACGCCGTGCTCGCGGGCATGGCGCCGGACGGCGGGCTGTACGTGCCCGAGGAGTGGCCTGGCGGTCCCACCAGCGATCAGGGCCGGCGCAACGTCGCCAACAATCATTTCTCCTTCACCACGATCCATACGCTCGAGCAATTTGCGCGCGGTGAACTCGGTTGGGAAGAAGACGGCGTCACGCCGATCTGCAACGAAGCGTATATCGCAGCGCCCAAGACGCCGAATGATGAAACCTGGCGGCCGAAATGGCCGGAAGCCGTCACGCCGTTGCGCCAGACGGGGGCCGGCACGTGGCGTCTCGAACTGTTCCACGGTCCGTCGCTGTCGTTCAAGGACGTGGCGATGCAGCTCATTGGGCCGCTGTTCGACACAGCGCTCAAGCGCCGCAATCAACGGCTCAGCGTTGTCTGCGCGACCTCCGGAGATACCGGCGGCGCCGCTGTCGAAGCTTTAAAACATCGCGAGCGCATCGATCTTTTCGTGCTGACCCCGAAGGATCGTGTCTCCGATGTGCAGCGGCGCTTCATGACCACATCTGGCGCCGGCAACGTTCACGTCATCGAGGCCGACGGCGATTTCGACGCCTGCCAGGCCATCATCAAGGCATTGTTCGCCGACGCGGAATTCGCGGGGCGCGCGCGGCTTTCCGGCGTCAACTCGATCAATTGGGCGCGCATCGTCGCGCAGAGCGCTTATTTCCAGGTAGCCGCCTACATCTTGGCCGCCCACGGCCCTGTGAGCTTTATCGTCCCCACGGGAAATTTTGGCGACGCCTACTCAGCCTGGGTGGCAAAGAAAATGCGCGCTCCGGTGGGACGAATCGTGCTCGCGACCAACGAGAACGACATCCTGCCCCGCGCGCTCCAAACAGGACGCTACCAACGCGGCGCTTCGAAAGCGACATTGTCGCCGGCGATGGACATCCAAGTCGCTTCCAATTTCGAACGCATCCTCTTCGAGGCGCTGGATCGTGACGCCGAAGCAGTGCGGGCGCTTTATGACACCTTCGCGCAGTCCGGCGGTTTCGATATTCCGCCCGTGACGTTGGCGCGGCTGCGCGAGGACTTTGCAAGCGTCGCTGTCAGCGACGAGGTCGCCCTGAATACGATGCGCAACGCGTGGGTCTACGACGCCGACTTGATCTGCCCGCACACAGCGGTCGGCGAGTATGGCCGCGTGGCCGATGCCGGTCCGCCGCTCGTCTTCCTCGCGACCGCGCACCCCGCGAAATTTCCCGACACGGTCGAGCGTGCGACCGGCATTCGTCCGCAGCTGCCGCCCAAGTGCGCCGATCTGTTCGATCGTCCCGAAAAGTTTGACTCGCTCCCCGCCGACGCCGACGCCGTAAAGCGATACATCCGCGAACGGAGCCGGGCGTGGAGCTAGAATTGGTGCGCCTCCAGAACGGCGTGCGCATCGCGCTCGATCCGATGCCGGAGCTGGGCACTGCGGCGCTCGGTGTCTGGCAGCGGGTCGGCGCGCGCTGGGAGCCGGCGGAGTTGAACGGCATCGCTCACCTCTTCGAGCACATGGCGTTCAAGGGCGCGGGTCCGCGCGATGCGCGCCAGTTCGCCGAAGCAGTCGAGAACGCCGGTTGCGTGATGAATGCCGCCACTGGATATGAGCGCACCGCTTATTATGCGCGCGCCGTCGCCGAACAGGCGCCGTTCGCGCTCGATCTGATTGCCGACATTCTGTTCGCGCCCCATTGGATCGCGGAGGATCTGGAGAAGGAAAAAGGGGTCGTGGCACAGGAGCGCGGCGAGGCGTTCGACGCCGCCGACGATCGCGTGTTCGAATTGCACCAGCGCGCGCTCTACAGGGATCAGCCACTCGGGCGCCCGATCCTCGGTGAGGAAGCAACTCTAAAAAACATCAGCGTCGAAACGCTGACCGCATTCCGCGATACGCATATGACGCCGGAGCGCGTCATCGTAAGCATCGCTGGCGCGTTCGATTGCGACGCCATCGTCGACACCGCCGCGCGCCGCTTCGGCGGCCTCGCCGCCAAGCCGGAACAGAACGCCGCGCCGGCGCGCGCGCATGCGGGCAGCGTGAGCGAAACGCGCAGACTGGAGCAGACGCACGCGGTGATGTCCTGGCCCGCGCCCAGCGCCAGGAGCGACAAGATCTACGCCGCGCGTCTGCTCTCGGAAATCTTCGGCGGCGGCATGTCCTCGCGCCTGTTCCAGGAAGTACGCGAAACACGCGGCCTCGTGTACGCCATCGATTCCGCGCTCGACGTGTTCGAAGACGACGGCCGCGTCAGCGTCTACGCTGGCTGCTCGCCCCAGAACGCCCGCATCGTTTCCGAGATCGTGCGCGATCAGCTCGCGCTCATGGCCGCGAAGGGGCCTACGGACGCGGAACTGACGCGCGCAAAAGCGGTTTCGCGAGCGTCCATGCTCATGGGCCTCGAAGCGCCGACGGCGAGGGCGGAGGCGCGCGTCAGCCAGTTATTGCTGCGCGGCGAACTCTATGACTTCGGCGAAATCCGCGCCCGCATGGATGCGGTCACCCGTGAGGAAGTCCAAGCGCTGGCTGCAGCCGCCGTTGAAGGGCCGGTCTGCGCAGCTGCGATCGGTCCGAAAGCGGGGCATGGCGCGCTCGCCGCGTTTGAGGCAAACTCGTAACCGTCATGGCGTTGATGCGGAAAGACAATGACGGGGCACGCCGGATCGACGGGGAGGGCGTGTATTTGCGCGCGCCCGAACTGCGCGATTACCAGGAATGGTCTGACGTCCGCGAAGCCAGCCGCAATTTCCTGACGCCATGGGAACCAACATGGGCGCAGGACGAAACCTCGCGCGGCTCCTATCGCTACAAATTGCGCCGTTACACCGAGGATGCGCGCGATGACAAGGCTCATGCGCTGTTCGTTTTCCGAGAAGACGATGACGCGCTGCTTGGCGGCGTGACGCTCTCCAATATCCGCCGCGGCGTCGCGCAGGCAGTATCGCTGGGCTATTGGGCTGGGCAGATGTTCGCGGGCAACGGCTATACCACCGCGGCGGTCCGGGCCGCCGTGCGCTACGCATTCGAGGATTTGGACTTGCACCGCGTCGAAGCCGCCTGCCAGCCCGACAACATCGCCTCGCGCCGCGTGCTGGAGAAATGCGGCTTCACCCAAGAGGGCATGGCGCGCGCTTACTTGAAGATCAACGGCCAGTGGCGCGATCACGTGCTGTTCGGGATCGTGAATACGGGCGCTTAGGGGGCTGACGGGAAATCCCAGCCCCTAGCCCCCAGCACCTAAACCGCGTCCAGTCCCACATCCAACGCCCGCGCCGAATGCGTCAGAGCGCCAATACTGATCACGTCCACCCCCGTCTCCGCGACGGCGAATACGTTCTCGATCGTGACTCCACCCGAAGCTTCCAGCAGCGTCTGTCCCTTCGCCAACTTCACCGCCGTGCGCAAATCTGCCTGAGAGAAATTGTCCAGAAGAATGGCGCTCGGCGCATAGGGGAGCGCTTCGCGCAACTGATCGAGATCGTCCACCTCGATCTCGATGCATGTGAGATGCGCCGCCGCGTCGCGCGCGCGCTGCAGCGCCAACGCGACCGAGCCCGCCGCCGCGATGTGGTTGTCCTTGATCAGCATCGCATCGTCCAAGCCGTAGCGATGCGCGCCGCCGCCGCCCAGACGCACGGCGCGTTTCTCCAGCGCCCGCATGCCTGGTGTCGTCTTGCGCGTCGAGGCGATGATCACGCCCATGCCTTCGACCGCATCGACGTAAGCCCGCGTCAGCGTGGCCACGCCCGAGAGCCGGCCAACGAAGTTCAGCATCGTCCGCTCCGCCATCAGCACCGAGCGTGCGGCCCCCTCGATCTCCATGATCGTATCGCCGGCTTTCACCCGCGCGCCATCGGGCGCCATCAGCGTGAACTCCAAGTCCGGATCAATTAACGCGCCCGCCAGGATCGCCGCATCCAAGCCGGCCAAAACGCCCGCCTCGCGGGCGCGCAGCGCCCAAAGCCCTTGTGTCTCTGGATCGATCAGCGCATCGGTCGTCACATCGCCCGCCGCGCCGAGATCTTCGGCCAGCGCCAGTTTCACGATCGGCTCAATCACAACATCAGGCAGCGGCGGAAGCGTCGTCCGTTCCTGCGATGAACGTGCGTTGCGGCGTGGCGTCATGCGCGTAGTCGCTCCTGAAATGGGCGCCGCGGCTTTCTCTGCGGGCGAGCGCGGCCGTGAGTATAAGCTTTGCTGCGACAAGCGCATTGGCTTGACCATGAATTTCGCCGAGCGCGTGAACGCGTCCGATGGCGCGCTTGAGGCCTGCGCCGTCGCGGACGACGCTGGCGTCGGCTTCCATAAGCCGGCGAAGTTCAGCGCGAGCTCCGTCAGCGAGCGTGGGCGGGACGGCTGCGGGCTCCGGCGCGAGGGCAGGCTGAGATGCGTCATCGCGCAATCTCGCAGCGATTCGGTGGGCGAACACCACAGCTTCCAGCAACGAGTTGGACGCAAGGCGATTGGCCCCGTGCGCGCCGGTGGAAGCGCATTCGCCGACGGCCCAGAGTCCGTCGAGGCTGGTTCTGCCCCAAATATCAGTGGCGACCCCGCCCATGTGATAGTGCGCGGCAGGCGCGATCGGGATTGGCGCAGCGCGCGGATCAAGACCCGCGCTCATGCAGGCGGCAAAAACTGTGGGGAAGTGGGTAGGGAACTTTGCACCGACAGCCTTGCGCGCGTCGAGGAAGGCGCCGCGTCCGGCCTGTCGCTCCAAGTGGATAGCGCGCGCCACAACATCGCGCGGCGCGAGATCGGATACGAAGGCTTCGCCCTTACCATTGACGATGTGCGCGCCCTCGCCGCGCAACGCCTCTGTGGCGAGGGGCGCTGGATCGCGCCCGATATCGATGGCGGTTGGATGGAACTGCACGAACTCCGGATCGGCGATCAGCGCACCCGCGCGCGCGGCCATGGCGAAGCCCTGGCCTTGCGCTTCTGTCGGATTGGTGGTCACGGCGTAGAGACCGCCGACGCCGCCTGTCGCCAGCACTGTTTCGTTTGCGATGAAAGTCTCGTCGCCATCACACAGCACGCCACATACGCGTCCGTTGACGTCCTGGAGCAATGTGCGTGCGCGTTTGCGTTCGAGGATGTCTATGTGCGCCGCCGCGCGCGCCGCGGCGATCAGCGCGTCCATGATCGCCTTGCCGGCAAGATCGCCAGACACCCGCACCACCCGCGGCCGCGAATGCGCAGCCTCCAGGCTCTGCGCGAGCGCGCCATCCGTCGTGCGGTCGAACGGCACGCCAAGCGCGATCAGGTCGAGCACGCGGGCGGGGCCCTCGCGGGCGATCAGCGACGCGATCGCCGGATCGACCAATCCGGCGCCTGCCTTCACCGTGTCGTCAGCATGCAGCTTCGGATCGTCGCCTGGCGCCAGCGCCGCTGCTAGTCCGCCTTGCGCCCAAGCCGAAGCGGACGCTTGTCCAAGCGGCGCCTGGCTCAGCACCACACAGCGCCGCGGCGCTAGCTTCAACGCGAGGAATAAACCGGCGAGCCCGGCGCCGACGATGAGGACGCCGTCCCGTCTCAGACGAGTTCAACCGCAACTTCGGGACGGCCCGTTTCGAACGCGCGGGGCTTTTCCTTCGGCAGGTCGAGCATGCACTGGATCGCGCGCTTCGCACGCGCACGCACGTCCTCCGGAATCGTCACTTCGTGCTGCATGTTGGCGAGCGCATCGTAGATGCCCTCGAGCGTGATGCGCTTCATGTGCGGGCAGAGATTGCAGGGGCGGACGAAATCCACATCCGGCGCCGCCTGCGCGACATTGTCGCTCATCGAGCACTCGGTAAGCAGCACGACCTTCGCGGGGCGCTTCTCAGTGACGTAATCCTGCAGCGCCGCTGTTGAGCCGGCGAAGTCCGAGGCTGCCATCACGTCCGGCGGGCATTCGGGATGCGCCAACACGACGATGCCCGGATGTGCTTCGCGCAATTCCTTGACGTCTTCGGCTGTGAAGCGTTCGTGCACCTCACAGCGGCCATGCCACGAGATGATTTTGATGCCCGTCTGCGTCGCGACGTTCTTGGCCAGGTATTCATCCGGCAACAGGATGACGCGATCGGTGTTCCACGCGCGCGCCGCCCATTCGACGACGGCGGCTGCGTTCGAGGAAGTACAGCAAATATCGCTCTCCGCCTTCACCTCAGCCGATGTGTTGACGTAGGTGACAACCGGCACGCCGGGGAAGCGCTGCTTGATCAGGCGCACGTCGGCGCCGGTGATGGACGCCGCGAGCGAGCAGCCTGCGCGCAGGTCTGGGATCAGCACCGTTTTCTCGGGCGCGAGGATCTTCGACGTCTCCGCCCTGAAGTGCACGCCGGCCTGGACGATCACATCCGCATCTGTCTCCGCCGCCTCGCGCGCGAGTTGGAGGGAATCGCCACGGAAATCGCCGACGCAATGGAAGATCTCGCTGGTCATGTAATTGTGCGCAAGGATCACGGCGTTCTTGGCGCGCTTCATCTTGTTGATGGCGTTGATCAACGGCGCATAGGCCGGCCACTCGACTGCCGGGATGACATGCTTCACGCGCTCGTAGAGCGGCGCGGTTTCAGCGGCGACCTCCGGCGTGTAGGCGAGGCCGCGACGGGCTGCGGCGTCGAGCGCGCCCCAAGTCCCGTGGACTGCGCGCGGATCGCAGCCACTTTCGGAGGAGGTCAAAGGAGCGTCAATGATGCGGGCCATGGCGTGGCCTCCTTGCGCTCAGCCTGAGCGACTTATGCTCAATTGGAGCATATATAGGGTGCAAAACATGGCCGAGAAGACCCTCGGCCCACCCTTATGCTACAAATGAGCATAACCTTCACCGAACTTACTCCCGGAGAGTCTGGCGTGCAAGCGAAAGGCGACTAGGCAGGCCCGAGCGCGCTAGAACGTCGCTCCGTCTCGGAGACCCCCATGCGCCACACTTTGACGCTGATCGCCGCTGCCTCCGTCCTTTCCGCCTGCGCCAGTACCGAACGACCCCGCCCAGGCCCCGGTCCGGTTCAGCCCCAGGCCGTCGAGTTCTCGCTGTCTCCGGCCTCGTTCGATGACATTCCGGATTGGACGCGTGTCGATCTGGCGCCCGCGCTGCTGGCCTTCCGCCGCGCCTGTGATGGCCGGCGTCAGCGCGACCCAACCGCGAGCCTGCCCGGCGGCGGGCGTTACGGCGGCACGGTGGCCGATTGGCAGCCCGCGTGCGCCGCGTCGCAGAGCGTCGGGCCTGGAGGCGAGCGTGCGTTTTTCGAAGCGAACTTCATCCCGAATATCGTGCAAGGCGGCGGCGAAGAGCGCCTAACCGCGTACTACGAACCCATCATCGAAGCGCGCCGATTTCCCGATGCAATCTACTCCGCGCCGCTCGTGGGGAGGCCGGGCGATATGGTGACGGTCGACCTCGCTGCGTTCGCCGAAGCCTATGACAACGAAGCTCTGCGCGGCGCGCCACGCGCGCTCACGGGACAATTGCGCGGCACGGAAGTGCGTCCGTATCCGAAGCGCGAAGAGCTCAATCCTTCGCCGGACCAAGCCTTCGCGTGGGCGCATCCGGTGGATGTCTACAATCTGCAGATCCAAGGTTCCGGCCGCATTTCATTCCCCGATGGCGCGCAGGCGCGCGCTGCGTACGCCGCGCAAAACGGCTATCGTTGGCGCTCCGCGCTCGCGGCGCTGCGTGACTCAGACGAATTGCAGGGCGGGGCGACATGGGCCAACTTCCGCGCCTGGAGCGATCAGCGCGGAGCGGAAGCGACGCGCCAAGCGCTCAACGCCGATCCGTCTTACGTCTTCTTCCAAGAGGAGCGCATCGATGATCCAAGCGCCGGCCCGCGCGGCGCCGCCGGCGTGCCGCTGACGCCGCTGGGCTCTATCGCCGTCGATCCCGCCTATCATCCCTACGGCGCCGTCGTGTTCGTCGATGGCGAGTATGACGGTCAGCCGTTCCGCCGTTTGCTGGTGGCTCAGGATACCGGCGGCGCCATCCGTCGCGGTCCCCTGCGCGGAGACGTGTTCTTCGGCTCTGGCGCCGAAGCAGGGCGGGCCGCCGAGCGCATGAACGCGCCTGCGCGCTGGTGGACGCTCACACCCCGCGCCGCGCCGATCTCTTAGGCTCGCGCACGCACGCCGGAAGGATGTCGTCTGCGGCGATGCGCAGATGAAGTCTTGGACATCTTCGAACCGGCGACGGTGCGATGCTGCGCTTTACTGTTCAGCAGCAATGTTTGTTCAGCTAGCATTCAGCCGTCCTCGCAATGCTGATGCGAGGGTTCTGGCGGATTTGGGCGGGAGTCATGCGACGGATCGCTTTCGGAGTTGCGGCTGCTGCAGCGCTTGCCGGCTGCGCCTCCACCAACACGCCGTATCCACGGCAGGCAACCGCAGCGATCTATCAGCCGGGGCCCACGGCCCCGAACATTTACACGACTGCGCCGCGCGCGCCGCTGCACAGCGAGTTGTTCGCTTGCAACACGTGGGGCTCGAACCTCGGCCTCATCGGTCAGCGTGGCGAAGCGACGAACTATACGCCCTACATCGAGACGCCCGCCGGCTCGCTGCTGCGCAATCCGGTTGAATCCGCATGCCTATCGTCGGGCTTCGGTTGGCGCGGCGTCGCCGACGGCGGCGGGCGACAGCACAATGGGGTCGATCTCGCCAATCCCAATGGCGGCTTCATCTACGCCGCGGCCGACGGCTGGATTGTCTCCGCCAATTGGGTGGGGGGCTACGGCAATTACGTGGAGATCGATCACGGCGGCGGCGTGCGGACGCGTTACGCGCATCTCGCGGAGATCGATCCGAACCTGCGGCCGGGAGCGCACATCACCGCCGGCACGCCAATGGCGCGCATGGGCATGACCGGCAACGCAACGGGCGTGCACTTGCACTATGAGGTCGTGGTAGACGGCCTGTCGGTCGATCCGCTCAACTACGGCTTGCCGCCTCATTATCAGACGACGCCTGTCACACAGACGTTCTCTGAGCCCGTAGCGCTGGACCCGCCGGAGCCGGTGGCGCAAACGTTCCCTGAACCGGTGACACTGCAACCACCGCCGTCAATGCAATAGGCTACGGCACGCGCGTCGACTGGCCGTAGACGACGCGCCACTCGCCGTCGCGCAGCGCCCAGACGTCGATGTAGCGGATAGTTACGCTCATTGGCGCATCGTCTTGCGTCCATGAGAGCGTAACCGTGCCGCCGAGCGCAGCGCCATCCGTCCAAACATGCTCGATCGGTTCGGTCACCGTGACCGGCGCGGGATCGAAGCCTTCCGCCGTCCAAAACGCGATCAACTCGGCCTTGCTCTGGCGCGCGCCATCGCTGCCGACGAGCACGTAATCGTTGGCAATCAGCTCATTGAGCGCCGCGGCGTCGCCGGCGATCTGTGCCTCCTCGTATCGCCCCGACGCCGTCGCGAGATCGGGGGAGAGCGCTGCCTCGCTTGCAGGCGCACTCGGCGCCGGCGCCGTGCAGGCGGTCGTGATCAATGCCAACGCTAAAGCCGCGCCCCGCATCATCGCTCCGTTCAGTTTCTCGCCGCAGCCACTTCGGCTTCAGTCAACGGCACGCTGGAAATGTCCATCTTCGCCGATCCTTCAACCAATTCGCGCGAGTGCGAAACATAGAGGATCGTGCGGTTCTGAAGATCGACGATGCGGCGGATGGCGGTGTTCTTGAAGAAGAGGCTTGTGCGCTGGCTGAAGATCTCTTCGCCGGAGCGCGATGTCGGCACGCCCTCGAGATCTATCGCGCCGATGCGGTGACACGAGACCGCAGAGTTCGACGGGTTCTCGAACCAGTTTCCCTGACGAATTCGGTCAAGCATGCTGCGGTCGAAATGAGCGACGTGGCAAACGACGCCGGGAATATCCGGATCGGGCAGCGCCTCGATCATGATCTCGTTGCCGAGCAGATCGTTCGAGAATTCGCCAACCTGGCTGTCGCGATCGCTGCACGCAGAAACGAACACGCATGCGGCTATCAGTGCACTTCTGAGCTTACCTGACATGGAGCCTCCTGCATCAGGCAAGGACGTGCGTCCCGCCGAAATGTTCCGCCTCACTCGCCGCGCGGCGCCGGCACGTGGACGCCCACAACCGGCCGCTCGCTCAGCGTTTCCCGGCGCGCGCGGAAGAGTTCGGCGGGACGCCCGCCGGCGCTGGTGTCGAACTGGCCGGTGCCTTCGACCAGTCCAGTGCGGTCGAGCAGGCGGCGAAAATTCTGCTTGTGCAGTTCGAGCCCGGCGATCGCTTCCACCACGCGCTGCAAATGCAGCAAGGTGAATTGCTCGGGCGCCAATTCGAACACGACGGGCCGATATTTGATCTTTGCCCGCAAGCGCCCGATCGCCGTAGCGAGAATGCGCCGGTGATCGGAGACCATGGGCTCGCCCAGGCCTGGGATAGCGGACATCGGGGAAGCGCTCTTGCCGTCGAGGCGCGCGCGATCGCGTGCAGCTTCGGGCGCAAGGCCGGCTTCGTACATGAGTTCGTAGCGCTCGAGCGCACGCTCTTCGTTCCACACCGCGCCATCGAGCGCAAACGCAAGGCGCGCGCGCGTGCGCCGTCGATTGAGCGTGTCGGCGTCCGCCGCGCTTTGCGCCCAGGTTTTCAGCTGCGGGGCGATCACCTCATCGATCACCGCTGGGCGTCCGTCGCGCCAATCTTCCCAGGGGAAAAAATCGTACCATGAGCGCCAACGGGCCGACGCGCGGTCCAATACGGCGCGAGTGGGCGTCAATGCGAGGTAGGAGATGGAGATAACGCGCTCGGCGCCGGCGCTCTTCATCTCAGCGAGCGGCATTTCGCGACCGCGATCGCCGAACGTGTAGAGCTGTTCGACATAGCCGATAGTGAAACCGGTCTGTTCGTGCACCCAGCCTCGAAGCGACAGTTCGAGTGTGCGGTCGCCGGCTGGGTCGAACGGGCCAAACGGCAGGCCCGGCGCGTCGCCACCCTCGCGTGTCACCACGACATATGGCCCGTCCTCGGTTACGGCGACGATGACGGCGGAGAGACCGATTGTGACGCGCGCTTCGCTCATGCGTAGCGGCTTGGAATTGAAAACGGCGTTGCCTCGCCAAAATCAAGCCAGCTGGCGCCGCGACCGATCTTCTCGATCGCGTTTGACATCCGCCCGCCGCGGCCAAGCTCGGCGTCGGCGAGCGCGACGAAGCGCCGGTTGGGGCTGGCTGAGGGTGAAGCGTCGCGCAGCGCAAGCGCAATCGCTTCCTCATCGGCGCCGGGATTTTGCGCGCACGCGGCGATGAAGGCCGTGGCAGTCGAGCGGCTGATGCCAGCATAGCAATGCACCAGCAGTGGCTGCACGCGATCCCACCCGCTCACGAATTCGAGCACCTGCCGAATGCGCGTATCGCAGCAGGCGTCGAAGCCGGGCATCGCCATCTCAATATCATGCACCGATATGCGCAGATGCCGCTCCGGTGCGTGATTTTCGATCACCGGAAAAGGCGTGCCCGGATCGAGCAGGCTCACAACATGTGACACTTTGCTGTCACGGGCGAGTTGCGGCGCGTGCGAAAGGGGGCAGACATATATGGTCATGTGCGGTCAGTTTAGGCTGGATCGATCAGGGACCGAAAGCGCTTGAGAAAGGCTTCCTGCACTTGGCCGGTGGGCTGCGGACTTATCTTGAGCTTCAAACCGCGCGGCGGCGCGCCGAAGAACCGCTTAGCTTCTGCTTCCGAAAAGCCGGCCAGCTGTGTGGCCTCGAAATAGGCGCAGATCACATCGGCGCGCTTGATCACGCCCTTGACGACCGCTGGCGGTTGGGCGGGCAGACCGAAGCGCAAATGGATTGCCCCATCGAGCTTTGCCTCGAACGCCTTGTAATCGAGCCCGAGCGCCGCCTTGAACGGACTGATCATGTCGCCGATCACATATTCGGGCGCGTCGTGCAGCAATGCCAGCAGCCGGCGTTTCTTGTCCCACTCGGGCGCGAGCTTTCGGCAGATCTCCTCTACCAAGAGCGAATGCTGCGCCACCGAGAAGGCATGCGCGCCGAGCGTCTGGCCGTTCCAGCGCGCCACGCGCGCGAGCCCATGCGCGATATCTTCGATCTCAATATCGAGAGGCGAAGGGTCGAGTAGATCGAGCCGCCGTCCTGACAGCATACGCTGCCAGGCGCGGAGCTTCTCCGGTGCCGGGCGTGCGGCTTGCGCCATTCCATCTCCGATTCGAACGAAATGTAGATCGCCTGGCGGTCGCCCGCATCTTGATACTCCGATCTTTTGACCCCTGGCGACCGCCAGGCGGTTGCCCGCACCCGCAGCGTCAGCAAGGATGGCCGCCGCCAAACGGGGGAGAGTATGATGCGCGCGCTAATCAAGGTGGCTGGGGTTTCGGTTTTGTTGGCGCTCGGCGCCTGCACACAGA
>JBQTJK010000140.1:0-3136 GCA_052387215.1 Caulobacteraceae bacterium | reverse complement strand
GGGGGGGGGGGGGGGGGTGTGGTGGGGGGCGCGCGTTCGGCGGGGGGGGCGGGCCCCCCCCGGCGCCCCCCCGGCCCTCCCCATACTTTCACCCGCCCGGGGGGCGGCCCCCCCCCCCCGCTCCCCTTCTTCGCCCGTCACTGTTTCTTCTGCCGCTCGGTCCAGAACACGGCGAGCTTGTTGCCGTCGAGATCGCGGAAATAGGCGAAGTCGCCGAACTCCATTCGTGGCCCGGGCTTGCCTTCGCAGGTGGCGCCAAGCGCGAGCGCTTTGTCGTAGATGCGCGCGACGTCTTCCGGCGCATCTACATTGATGGCGAGCATCGTGCCGTTGCCGGGATGGGCTTCTTTGTCGTTGTACGGGCGCGTGACCATGATCATCGCGCCAGAGCCGAGGCGGTACATCTGCCCGTGCGGCGTCGGAAACAGCCGCTTGCCGCCAAGCTCGACGGTGAGCGCATCGTAGAAGGCGCAGGCGCGATCGAAGTCTTTGGCGCCGAGACAGACGTAGCCGATTTGAGCCATAGCGTTTTCTCCCCTCGCCGCGTGGGCGCGGCGTTGGGCGGAGTGTTTGGCCGGGCGGGCGCGAGCGTCAAGACGTGCCATTGCGTCGCTGGTGGCGATGGTCCGCCTTTCGCCGGTCCGTCAGTCGTAGCGCCTGAGCCTTTCAGGGAAGAACCAAACAATTAGGCCCACGGTCAGCACCGCAAAGCCAGCGCCGGCGGAGAATGTCGCCAGCGGTCCGATAGCATCCCAAAGAAGCCCTGCAACGACGCTCGCGGCGAGCATGGCCGCGCCAGTTGCAAAACTGAACACGCCGAACGCCGATCCGCGCAAATCAGCCGGGGCGTGCTGTGCCACGAGTTTTGCCAGAAGACCTTGCGTTAGCGCCATGTGCGCACCCCAAAACGCAATGCCAACAAAGGCGCCAGACACGCCCGGCATGAATGCAAGCGCCACGTCGGCGGCGACAAGCGCGGCCAGGCCCCAGAGCAACAGCGTCGAAGGCGTCGCGTGATCCGACCATGCGCCGGCCGGATAGGCGCCCAGTGAATAAACAACATTCATAACAACGAGCACGAGCGGCGCGAGCGCAAGCGGCAGCCCTTCAGCGTTTGCTTTCAAGACCAAGAATGCCTCGCTGAAGCGGGCCAACGTGAATACGATCCCGATGGCGACGACGCCCCAGAACGCGCGATCAAGGCGGCGCAGGTCCGCCAGCCGAATTGGCGGGCGCAAACGCTTCTCATCGACGCTCACCGCTCGATCCTCCACACCAAGGATGACGCAGAGAACCGCGAGCCCAGCGGGGATCACGGCGAACCAGAACACTGCCCTCATGTCGCTCGCGAAGAGAGCCATGAGCGCAATCGCAACCAGCGGGCCGACAAACGCCCCCGCCGTATCGAGCGCCTGCCGAACGCCATAGGCGCGGCCGCGAATCGAATCCGGGGTGATATCGGCCACAAGCGCATCGCGGGGCGCGCCACGAAGACCCTTGCCGATGCGGTCTCCAAAGCGTGCGGCGAACACCATGAGCGGCGCACCGGCGAGCGCGAAGAAGGGCTTGGACAATGCGCCGAGGCCGTAGCCAATCAAGATCAGCGGCTTGCGCCGCCCTATGCGGTCAGAGAGGTAGCCCGAAAACACCTTTACGATCGAAGCGGTCGATTCGGCGACGCCTTCAATCAGACCGACTAGAGCCACGCTTGTGCCTAGCGTTACGGTGAGAAAGAGCGGCAAGAGCGCGTGGACCATCTCGGACGAGACGTCCATGAACAGACTGACAAGGCCGAGCGCCCAAACAGTTCGCGGAATGTGCGGGCGTGGCCCAGACGACCGGCTCATAACCCATTTGCGCCCTTGGCGGCTTGGGATGCAAGCCGACGCAATTCAGTCGCGGCAACGGCATCTACGGGGCTGATAACAGAGCTAATACACCCGTCTCTTCGGCGGAATGCTCTCGACTTCGTTGGTCATTGTATTGGTGTGCACGGGTCGATAGTCGATGCGGGCTTTGCCCGTCGCCATGTCGAGCCAGGCGAGGGTGTGCTTCATCCAGTGCTCGTCATCGCGATCTGGGAAATCTTCGCGGGCGTGGGCGCCGCGGGATTCTGTGCGATTGAGGCCACCGGTGACGGTGACGATGGCTTGGGCGATCAGGTTGTCGAACTCTAGCGTTTCGACCAGATCGGTGTTCCAGATCATCGAGCGGTCGGTGACGCGCACGTCGCGGCCCTCGCCCCACACGCCTTCCATTCGCTGCACGCCCTCTTCCAATACGGGTCCGGTGCGATAGACGGCGCAGGTGTCCTGCATCGTGCGCTGCATCTTCTCGCGCAGCTGCGCGGTGGGCGTCTTGCCGCTCGCATTGCGGAATTTGTCGAAGCGCGCGAGATGCGCCTCGCCCGCATCGTTCGGCAGCGAGGCTTGCGAGGCGTTCGCCTCCAGCACCTGGCCGCAGCGGGCGCCCACGGCGCGACCGAACACCACAAGGTCGATCAGCGAATTGGAGCCCAAGCGATTGGCGCCGTGCACGGAAACGCACGCGGCTTCGCCGACAGCCATCAGCCCCGGCACGACGTGATCGGGATCGGCGCCGATCTTGGTCAGCACTTCGCCGTGATAGTTGGTGGGGATGCCGCCCATGTTGTAGTGCACGGTCGGCAGCACCGGAATCGGCTCGCGCGTGACGTCTACCCCGGCGAAGATCTTGGCGCTTTCGGAAATGCCCGGCAGCCGCTCGTGCAGCAGCTTCGGATCGAGGTGGTCGAGGTGGAGACAGATGTGATCCTTGTTCGCCCCGACGCCGCGGCCTTCGCGGATTTCCAACGTCATCGCGCGTGAGACCATGTCACGCGGGGCGAGATCCTTCACCGTCGGCGCGTAGCGCTCCATGAAGCGCTCGCCGTTTGCGTTGGTGAGATAGCCGCCCTCCCCGCGCGCGCCTTCGGTGATGAGACAGCCCGCGCCGTAGATGCCGGTGGGGTGGAACTGGACGAATTCCATGTCCTGCAACGGCAGGCCGGCGCGTAAGACCATGGCGTTGCCGTCACCGGTCTGCGTATGCGCGCCGGTGCAGGTGAAATAGGCGCGGCCGTAGCCGCCGGTGGCGATGACCACGGTCTGCGCACGGA
>JBQTJK010000139.1:0-8088 GCA_052387215.1 Caulobacteraceae bacterium | reverse complement strand
AAATCGCGCGCGCGCTGCGCAATCTCGCCGAGAACGCCGCCAAGCACGGCGGTGGCGGGGTCATGCGCGCTTACTGCAACGAGGCCGGTGAGGCGGTTGTTGAAGTCACCGACGAAGGCCCCGGCGTTCCGCCCGAACTGCTGGCAAAACTCACGGCGCCTTTCTTCCGCGCCGACGAAGCGCGCAGCGAAACCAACGGCGCTGGCCTGGGGCTTGCGATCGCACAGGCCATTGCTGACGGGCATGGCGGGCGGCTCGAGCTCGCCAACCGCACGCCGCACGGGTTTAGCGCGAAGTTGATGCTGCCGGGCTAGCGCACCCTCTGCACGCGATAGCCGCGGGCGCGGAATTGCGCCGCGAGGCCGTCGCGGCCGATGACGTGGCCCGCGCCCACGGCGACAAAGTCCACACCTGCGCCCTCCATCTCGCGCGTCAGCTCTTCCATCCAGGCGTTGTTGCGCACAACGAACAACGTCTCATAGAGCTCCGGATACTCTGCGCGGGTTTCTTCGATCACTACGCGCGCCAGCGCGGCCTCGTCCCCCTCCTCCCACGTTTCCGACATCGCCGTGATCATCGCTGCGACTTCATCGACCTGCTCAATCGCTTCGAGCAGCATTTCACGCTGCAGCTCCGGACTCATCGTGTCGAAGAAGCGCAATTGCTGCTCCGGCGTCTCGAGCGCGCGCATGCGTTTGCCGGCGGCATCGGCGTAGGCGTCGATCGAGCGATCGACGCTGGATTGCGGGTCGAAGCCCGCCTGCATCAGCGGCACCACGGTGAGCGTCAGCGCCGCGGCCCACGGCTGCAGCCCCTCCAACGCGCCGGCGGGCAGGCCGATTCTCGCTGTCGCCCCGTTAAGGCGCTCATTCTCTTCCGCGTTCAGCCAACTCGACAATGGCCGGCCAGGAGGTGCGCGGCCAAGCTGCTGCGCTAGCACCTGCGTCTGCGCGTCCGCCTCCGGCGACATGATAAGCTCGGTCCAGACCTCTTCCGATTCATCGATTGCCGTGCGCACACGCGCATTGCTCCAATCAGCGCCGCGCGGGCGCACATGCACGGTGCCGTAGAGATACATGGTCGAATCGGCATCGCTCACTGCGTAGAGCAGAGGCGTGATCTCGCCCGGCGCGTGCGACTGAGTGCACGCTGCGAGCGCGAGCGCCGCGAGCGCGGCAAGAGTGCGCGGCAGAGACATCATCACCCACCTATTTCCATGGCGCAAAATGCTTCGAGAGCTTCAGGCCTTGGCCCTGATAGCTCGACCCGCTTTCGCCGTAGAGCCGGTCCACCGGCCCCGACAACGGTTCGAACACCAATTTGCCGACCGGCTGACCGTCCTCGACGATGAACGGCACGTCGCGCGAGCGCACTTCGAGCACCGCGCGCCCCTCGTGCGGTGCGATGCCAAAGCCTGGATCGAAGAAGCCCGCATAGTGCGCGCGGAACTCGCCCAACTCCGGCCGGATCGGCGCCATCTCGGCAGCTTCGTCGGGCGGGATTAGGACGTTCTCCTTCGACGCAAAGATGTAGAACTGACCCGGATCGAGCACTACGCGGCCCTTACGCGCCTCCATCGGCTCCCAGAAATCGCGCGGATCGTACTGACCGATACGGTCGAGATCGATCACACCGGAATGGCGCTTGGCGCGGAAGCCGACCGGCCCCTTCATCGCCAGATCCATGGTGAAATTGATCTCGCGCTTGGGATGCGGCGGCCCGCGGCGCAGCCGTACTTGGCTGAGCCGCGTGCCCGTGCGCACGAGCACTGAGAACGTGCATGGGCTGATCTCGGCCCACATCGGCCCGTGATAGCCCATCGGAATGTGATCGAACGATTGCGCGCCGTCGGTGATGAGGCGCGTGAACACGTCGACACGGCCCGTTGAACTTTTTGGGTTCGCGGCGGCATGCATATGTTGCGGCAGCGCCAGTTCCTCTTGCACCTGCACAAGATAGACGCAACCGGTCTCCAGTACCGCGCCCAGCGTCAGATCAATTCTGTGCATCACCAATTCGCCGTCGAGGCGGTCGGCGACTTTCGCCCCAGCGCCTGGCAGAAAGCTCGCGCGCAGGCGGTATGCGGCTTCCCCCAGCCGCAAATCCAAACTCGCGGGCTGAATCTGATCGTCCAGGAAAGGCGCATCAGCGGCGATCCAGCCCTGCTTGATCGCGCGCTTGATTTCGCTGTCGGAGAGAACGCCGTGGGTGGTGCTCATGAAGGTCCTTGCTGGCTTGCATCGGGGGCTTTGTCTAGCGCTCCGGCGCCGATACAATGAGCCCATGTACGAGCAGGAAACCGCCGGCATGGTCGTGCGCGTGGAGCCACAATTCCTGCCCGATGAATCGCGGCCCGAGGACAACCGTTTCGTCTGGGCCTATACGATCGAGATCGAGAACCGGCGACCTGACGCGGTGCAGCTGATGTCGCGCTTCTGGCGCATCACTGACGAAAACGGCCTCACCCAGGAGGTTCGCGGCGACGGCGTGATCGGCCAGCAGCCGGTGATCGGGCCGGGTCAGCGTTTCCGCTATTCCAGCGCCGCACCGCTTGCTGCGCCCTCCGGCGTGATGATGGGCGCCTACTCGATGCAACGGGGGAACGGCGAAGCCTTCGACATCAGCGTGCCGCTGTTCGCGCTCGACTCTCCACACGTCTCGAAGCTGGCGAACTGACATGATCGCACTCCAAGACGCCATGCGCCGCGTCATCACCGGCGACGGCGAGAACGGCCGCTCGCTCGTCATCATTGACGGCCCGCCAGCGGGCGAGATTGGCGATCCTAATCTCGGCGGGCTGTTCGAGATTTGGCACGAAGCCATCGGCGAGAGACTCAACCCGCGCGACGTACGCGAGCGTGGCGACGCGAAGCCGCTCCTTTCGCCCGATGCCGGCCACGTGAAAGTCCGCTGGTTCATGATCGCGCCGGCGCCAGAGGGCGTGCCGCGCGATGCACTCAGCGCAGCGGTGCGCGAACGCTTCGCCGATTTCGGCGCCGCCGATCATGTCACCGACCAGAGCCGCCACCCGGCGATGCACCAAACCGACACGCTCGACATCATCTGTCTCATCAGCGGCGATGCGTCCCTCGTCCTCGACGACAGCGAAACCCGGCTCAAACCCGGTCAAGTCGTCATCCAGCGCGGCACATCACACGCCTGGACCGCCCATGGCGGCCCAGCGCTCTTTCTGGCCGTACTGATCGATCGCGAGATCAAGTAACCTCCGCCCGTCGCAAGAACTTGGCTACCGGCATGGCGCGCCACATTTCATCACCATGGCCCGCATTCTCATCATTGCCGGCATCGCGTTGATCGTGATCGGGCTCGCCTGGCCGTGGTTGTCGAAGCTTGGGCTTGGGCGCTTGCCGGGCGACATCGTCATCCGGCGCGAGAATTTCTCGTTTTACTTCCCAATCGTGACCAGCCTCATCCTGAGCATCGTGGCCTCCTTGTTGTTCTGGATATTCCGGCGCTGATCTTCTCAAACGCCGTTTATCGTAAGCCAGCTTTGCGGGTGTAGGATAGATTTTCTCACCGGCCGTAGTTGAAGCTCACACTCACGCGCGGCTTTCTTGCTGTGTTTGCCGGAACTTCGTGACGGATGAAGCTTTCCCACATCAGCGCTTCGCCTGCGCTCGGGGCCACGTATACGAACGTTCGCTCGGATTCCGGTGCGTCCTCGGTGCGCGCGGGCGCGGCCATCATCGAGGCGTGGCGGGGATCTTCCAGTTTCAGCGCAGAGGCGCCCGGCGGCAGGTCGGAATAGTACGTGCCGGAGAGCACGCTTTGCGGATGGATATGGCCAGTGTGAACGCCGCCGGGTTCGAGCACGTTGACCCACATGCTATCGAGCCGGAGCCTGCGGCCGCTGAGGTCGAGGTGCAGTTCGCGTGCGAACGCCGTCGCGTGTTTGTCCAGCGCCTGCTTCAGCGATGCGAAATTCGGATCGCGTTTCGGTAGGTCGTTGAGCGACGCATATGACGTGTAGCCAGGATAGTTGTTCTCTTTGCTCCACCTCTGCCCGGCCCGATCGCTGGAGGCGATCGCGCGGCAGCTCTTCAAGAGCGCCGCATTGTCCACGCCCGCGAGTTCGGCGCGGTAGAGTTTGGTGACGAACAGCGTGCTGACCTCGGCCATGTTTCGAGCCATACGAGCGCGGGGCTGCGGTGGGCAAATGCATTCGCGCGAGAAAAAAATGGCGCCCTCGGGGAACGAGGGCGCCAGGGCGATCGCGTCCGCGCGGGAGGCGGAAGGACGCGCTTTCGGGGCAGGAGTTAGTTGGTCACGGAGGCGGTCTGCAGCGCCGGCGTGATCGAGGCGATCACCAGTTCGGCGCCGCCGGGTGTGACTTCGCAGCGGATGTTCTGCAGCTGGCCGTTGCGCCAGAGGTCGAAGTCGACGCGGACGGCGCGGGGACGCACGCGAACCTGGTCGAAGCGGACTTCGGCGCCGTCGCCGGCCTGGGCAGTCACTTCGGCGCGGCAGAGGTTGATCGCGGCGGTGCGATCAGAGCTCTCGTCGCCAGCCGAGGCGAGGCCTGGGACGAGCAACGCACCGGCGAAAGCTAGAGAAATCAATACGTTCTTCATTTGACCCTCCGGGGAGTGAGGCTGCCGGTTACATTATGATGACCGGTCTATTTGCTGGATATCACTAGACCGGTCGTCATACAAGTGCTATTTTGCGGGCATGGCAAAAGTTTCATCGGCCCGTGAGGACATGCTGGCCGCAGCCGTCGAGCTGTTTCGCGCCCGTGGCTACGAAGGCGTGGGCGTGGCCGAACTCTTGGCCAAGGCCAATGCGCCTCGCGGGTCGCTCTACTTCCACTTTCCCGGCGGCAAGGAGCAGATCGGCGCCGAAGTGGTGGAGCGCGTCGGCGCGGTAGTTGCACGCCGCTTTCGCGAACTGAACGACAGCGGCGTCGACATGCGCACGTTCATCGAGCGCGTGTTCAAGACGACGGCGCGGGAAAGCAAGGAACGCGATTATCACGCCTCCTGCCCGATGGCGGCGATCGCCACCGGATTCGGCGCCGGCAATCCCAAACTGGCGGCGGCCGTGCGCGATGCGTTCGTCTCTTGGGAGCGCGAGATCGCTGCGGCGGCTGAGACGCGCGGCATGAACGCGGCCAACGCTGCGCTGTTCGCGTCCGCTTTCCTCGCAGCGATGGAAGGCGCGTTCATCATCTCCAAGGCGCAACGCTCCTCCGCGCCGCATGTGAACGCCTCGCGCGCAATGCAGGCGCTGGCGGATTCGCTGCTGCCGAATTAGTCGACATAAGGGCCGAGCTTCCGGCGCAACTCTTCCTGCAAGCCATCGCTCCAGTGCGGCGGGCGCGGCGGCATCGGTGATGGCATCGCGCGCCAGTGCTGGCCGCCGCGACTACCCATGTATGCGAGCTACGAGGGTGGTGCAAAGTGCTCCGCGCTGAACCGGTATTGCGGGTTCGCCATCAAATCGGCGGACGCGGTTACGTTGATCGAATAATCTACGCCGCTGCATGCGCCAGGCGTCTCTGGCACAGCACGGTTGAAAACCATCAGCGCCGCATACTCGAAACCCGACGTATCAAAGACGCCCGCGCGCCCGAGCGGGAAAACCTCGATCTCGCCATTGCGTCGGCCGAGGCCAAGCAATTCCAGATTGGCGTCGCCACGCAGCGCGAACGCGCGGCGGCCCTGAAGCCGTAGCTCAACATAGTGGGCGCCAAGCTGCTGAATGCGGTCTCTGGGCGACCATGTGCCGTTGCGATTGATCGTGCCGCCGAGGCGCACGGAACGTGTGAACAGCGGCGCCAAATCATAATCGCGGGCGAAATTCTGCACGCGCCAACGCTGGATGGCGTCGGGGATCGTAGTTCCGACACCGGCTAGCGTCTGCGCCATTGTCTCAAAACCATCAAACGTGACGCTGTTCTCCCAGAGGCGCACGACAATGTGGTCGCCATAACTATCCGTGAGCGATTGCAGCAGCGTCCATTGCGCGTAGTTGTGGCCTCGGGCTGTCGTCGTCCAGCACAATTCGGGCGCGGCAAAGTCTGTCTCGACATAGCCGGTGGCGTCCTGGTCTCTGCCGACGGTAGTCGTCTCCGTCCATGAGGCGGTCGCCTCATAGAGCCAGTTCAAACCCTCTTCGCCATCATATCCGTATTGAACCATATGATTGAATTCGTGCGTCACGGTTGCGCGCATCAAGCTCTCGGGCGGCGCTTTCTTGTTCATGCCGCGAAAGTCATTATCGATCACCAACACGCCGCGCGTAGCCGCGGTCTCGCGGATATTCGCAGTGTTCGGATTGTCGAAAACGATCTGCACCGGCTTGGTGTATCCCATAGAGCCAAGGGCGTCGGCGACGTAGGCGCGATAGCGGCCGTCACGATCGCGCACTGGTGCGGCCCAGCCGATCCGCCTCACTTGCGCGTCAAGCACGGTCTGCAAAGTCTCCGCGACCGCGCGCGCATAGTCTGGCGTTGAGGCATCTCTGCCTTCGAGGGTGTAATGGAGGCGAAAGTCTGCGGTTTCTATCGTTTGCTCTGGGCCACTCAACGTCACCTGATTCTCGACCAGCGCTTGCAGCGTGTCGACGACCGAGCCGTCCACCGATGACAAGACAAGCCGAAACGCGCCGCTGTTGGGGGATTGCTGGAAGCGATAGAGTTCCAACGTAAACGTGCCGGCCACTGGCGCCGTGAAGGCGAAAGCCGAATTGAGCGAGCCGTCGCCCCGATCATCATTCATCGCGACCGGAAACCCATCTGGGCCGCTCAGTCTCAGCACTGTATCGAGGTTGCCGCTGGTCGCATCGCTCATCGCCAACAAAGTCTGTCCGGCGACGAGGTCCACGCGGTATTCGCGCGACGGCTGCGCATCGCTGAGTTCACCTTCCTCGCGCGCGATGGCAGCGCCTTCGATGAGCGCGAAGTTGAACGGCGCTTCCGCATTCGGATCAAGCGCGAGCGAGAGCACAAAATCGCCCACGCCGGCGCCGCCATACGTGCTTGCCACCACCTCATAGTGGCCCGCGTCCGCTGCCTGATACACGATCTGCGAATTGAGACTTCCGTCACCGCGATCGTCGTTCTGCGCGAGGATTACGCCGTGGGCGTCAAGCAGTGTGAGTGTCGTATCGAGGCTGGCCGTCAGAGCAAGTGTCGAGGCGACGAAGATGTCGTCGGCGCTCAGATCGACGCCAAACTGAATCGCCGTCCGTCTCCTGTCGAAGGACAGGGTTTCCTCCCGCAACGTGCGCGCGGCGTGCGACAACCCGACATCCAGTCCAGACGATACGGTCAGTTCGAACGCGCCGATCGCACCGTTATAGCCAGTCACGACGGCCGTGTGCCTGCCACTTGCGCGCACCACGTAGACGATGCGCGAGGACAGGACGCCTTGTTGCTGGTCGTCGTTTTCGGCGACCCGTCGTCCGTTGGGGCCGTTCAGCGCCAGGACGGTATCAAGATTCTCGGCGGAGGAGGTCGTCAGAGTGACCACCTGACCGGCTTCAAGCTGAAGTTCAAAGGAGGCGCGTGGCGCGTGGGAGGTGATGTTGCCCGTCAAGCGTTGGTCCGCGGACGTTTGCCCTGCGGCGCTGGCGGTCATAAGCACAAGAGCGATAAATGCGATGCACGCGCGCACGGATGATCCCCCCAAGAACTTTCAGCCGGTGGATGCGCCAGCCCTTCCCGCTATCGCTATAGACACACTTTGCGACCGCGCGAAGCCGATAGCCGACCATTGCTGTCATCTGGCGCCCCGGGTCGCGCCGAAGGGCGGACGCTCAGGGCACGACGCCATATCCAGCGAACTCCGCCGCTACGTTGGGGTCGCGCGCAGTCGCGGCGGCGATGCCGCGTTCAGTCATCCGAACGTCGCAACAAATCCCGGCGTCGCCCGCCTTCGGTCGCTTCGGCATGCTGGCACAATAGGATTCAGGATCAAGCTTTGCCAATGTCCGCTTCGGGCGGTGCGCTCAACGGGTCGATGCAACACATGCGCTAAATCGCTCGGCTGGTGTTTCGAAGTCCAGCGTTTTCCTCGGTCGTTCGTTGAGCTGGCGGGCGATCTTATTGAGGTCGACTTGGGAGTA
>JBQTJK010000138.1:0-30546 GCA_052387215.1 Caulobacteraceae bacterium | reverse complement strand
CCGCGCACGCGGCCGAAGCCGCACTGACCTCGTTCGGGCTTGATCCCGACCGCGCGCCTGTTGGTCTTTCCGGCGGTGAAGCGCGCCGGGCGTCGCTGGCGCGCGCGCTTGCAGCCGACGCTGACATTCTCTTGCTCGACGAACCGACCAACCATCTCGACATCGCCGCGATCCAGGATTTGGAGCAGCGCGTTGCGAACCAGCGCGGCGCCTGCCTCGTCATCAGCCACGACCGCCGCTTCCTCGAGCGCGTCACTACGGCGACGCTCTGGTTACGCCAGCGCCGCCTACTCAAGCACAATCGCGGCTACGCCAGCTTCGAGGATTGGGCTGAAGCCGTCGAGCAGGAGGAAGAACGCCAGCTCGCGCGCCTCGAAACGCATCTGAAAGCGGAAGAGCACTGGCTGCGCCGCGGCGTCACTGCGCGCCGCTCACGCAACGAGGGCCGCCGCCGGCGCCTCATGGCCATGCGCGCCGAACGCCGCGAACGCAAGCAATCGAGCGCCGCGCCTGGCGCGTCGCTGCAAGCCGAGCGCGGCGCCGAATCCGGCAAGCTGGTGATCGAAGCGAAAGGCCTCAGCAAGCACTATGGCGAGCGTCCGCTGATTGCGAACCTCTCCCTGCGCATCGTGCGCGGCGATCGCCTCGGCGTCGTCGGCGCCAATGGCAGCGGCAAGACCACGTTGCTCGAACTGCTGCTGAAACGCCGCGAGCCGGATGCCGGCAGCGTGCGCGCGGGTGAGAATCTGACCGTCGCCTACGTCGATCAGGCGCGAGACGTTATTCCCGACAACGCCACACTGAAGGACGCGCTCACGCCGCAAGGCGGCGATCAGGTCATGGTGCGCGGCGTCCCGCGCCACGTCGCCTCCTACGCCAAGGAATTCTTGTTCACTCCCGAGCAATTGCGCCAGCCCGTCGCTGCGCTCTCGGGCGGCGAGCGCAACCGCTTGGCGCTCGCGATCGCGCTGGCGAAACCTGCAAACCTCTTGGTGCTCGACGAGCCGACCAACGATCTCGACATGGACACGCTCGACGCCATCGAGGACATGCTCGCAGCTTACGATGGCACGGTGATTATCGTCAGCCACGACCGCGCCTTCCTCGATGGGGTCGCCACCCAGATCGTCGGCCCGATCGGCAACGGCAGTTGGGCGGAAACGCCGGGCGGCTGGTCAGATTTCGAACGCGAACATGGAGGCGCCGCGCAGACCTCGCGTTCAACCGCGCGCAGGAGCGGATCGAAAACGCCGCGCGTCGCCCCGGCGACGCGCAAGCAGACCAAGCTCAGCTATAAGGACGAACGCCGCGCCGCCGAGCTCGATGCGCTCGTGCCGGCGCTTTCCGCCGAGATCGAGCAACTGGGGGCCAAGCTCGCCGACCCCGCCGCTTTTGCGCGCGACGGCAACGGCTTCGCCGCCGCCGCCGCGCGCCTGGAAGCCGCCCGGGCCCAACGAGACGCCGCCGAAGCCCAGTGGCTCGAGATCGAACTCCGCCGTGAAGCGCTCAGCGTGGAAGAGTGAATCTGTTGTTAACCAAAGCAATTGCAGCTTCTTCGCATGCGATTGCTCCTTCCTGTGACGGCGTTGGCTCTGGCGCAGGTCGGCGCAGCCTGGGCCGTTCGCGACGTCAACGTCGCGCGCCCCGGCGGCGCGTTCAGCACGGTGGAAGTCGAGAACGCCGCCTCGTGCGAGCGCGTGTGCGCCGACGATACGCTCTGCATGGCCTGGAGCTACCGCGACAATCTGTGCGAACTCAAAGCGATAGTCCCCGCCGCAATTGTACAAGACGGAACGATTTCGGGCGTCAGCGCCCGTGCGCCGTTGTCGCTGCGCGACCGATCCGTCCGCACAGAAATGGCGCCGGATGCGCCGCCCGAAATCCCCTCGGCAACCGACCCAGCGCTCACCCAGCCTGAGGACGACGTTGCTGTGATGCTGTTAGGCGGCCTCGAACACGAAGAGAAGCTGCGAACGCGGCTCGGAAACTGAAGTCGCAGGTAAGATTTGTTTACGAGCGCATACTAGCTTGCCGCACGGTTCAGGAGTCTTCCCGCCCATGTCTCAAGCGCGGTTCGCCAAGCTGATCGATCTGGCGCGAACGACCGACAGCGCGCAGCGACGCGAATTGTTGCGGGAAGTCACCGATCTCTTCTTCGAGACCTCGGGGGCCCGCAATCAGCGCGAAACGGCCCTGTTCGACGACGTGCTGCAGCTGGTAGCCGCCGAGATGCAGGATTCGGTGTTGGCCGAGCTTTCCGAAATCTTCGCCGATGCAGCAGAGGCGCCGATTGGCCTTATGCGCGACCTTGCCGACCATTCCTTCGAGATCGCCGGCCCGGTGCTGCGGCGGAGCCGTGCGCTCGACGAGCAGGCGCTGGTGCAAATCATCAACTGCCAAAGTCAGGAGCACATCCAGGCGGTCGCCCAGCGTGGCGACGTGAGCGAGACGGTGTCCGAGGCGATTGTGAAATTCGGCGACGATTACGCGCTGGACACGCTCATCCGCAATGACGGCGCGAAGATTTCCCGCACCAGCATGGAAGTCGCCATCGATCGCGCCCGCCGCAACGCCTCTTTGCACGAGGGCGTCGTCAAGCGGCGCGATCTTCCCCTCGACCTGCTCAACGAAATGTACTTCGTCGTCGAGAACACGCTCCGGGACCAGATTATGGCCCGCAACGCCAGCGTCGACCCAAAGACCTTGGACGCTGCCCTAGCCAAGGCGCGCGAGCGCATGCGCCAATCAACTGGCGATCTCACCGCAGAGGCCAAGAATGCGATGGCGTTCATCCAGTCGAAGAAGAACAGCGGCGAATTGAACGCGCGCCTGCTCGTGTCGCTCTACCGCGAAGCCAAACAAACACATTTCCTCTACGGTCTCTCCGAAATCACTCACCTGGAGCCCGAAACCGTCGCCGATCTCATTAATCGCCGCGACATTGACGGCCTCGCGATGATCTGCCGCGCCGCCGGCATCGAGCGGCCGCTGTTCGTCACGCTGGCGGTGATCTCCTGCGGCGGCGACGAAGCCATGCAGCGCGCCGAGGAATTCGGCCGCATGTACAACAACGTCCCGGTCGAAGCCGCCCAGCGCGCCATGCGCTTCTTCAAAGTGCGCAAAGCCGCGACAGAGGCAGCCTAAGAAGCCCGCTCCTTGGTGTCGCTGAACCAGATCTTCGGGTTCTTTTCCTGGACGTAGCCGATGTCCCACGCGCTCTTGCCCAGAAACACCGGCGCGTTGTCGACATCCTCGGCCATCTGCGCGGCCGACTTCTCAAGAAACGCCTCCAGATCGGTGCGGTTCTCGGCGCTCACCCAGCGCGCGGCCTGATAAGGCGAGGGCTCGAAGATCACATCGAGCCCGTATTCCGCCTTCATCCGCTCATCCAGCACGTCAAACTGCAGCGCGCCTACCGCGCCGACAACGAGATCGCCGCCGTGCACCGGCTTGAACACCTGCGTCACGCCCTCTTCGCCTAGCGACTCCAGCGCCTTGCGCAGATGCTTCTGCTTCAGCGGATCCTTTACCCGAACTCGCTTCAGGATTTCCGGCGCGAAGTTCGGAATGCCCTGAAACACCACCTCGCCGCTCTGCGAGAGCGAATCCCCCACACGCAGCCCGCCATGGCTCGGAATGCCGATGACATCGCCCGGAAACGCCTCGTCGGCAATTTCGCGGTCCTGCGCCATGAACATCATCGGATTATGGACGTTGAAGCCTCTGCCGGCGGCGGTCCTCAACGTCA
Source organism: Caulobacteraceae bacterium (assembly GCA_052387215.1). Taxonomy (GTDB): domain Bacteria; phylum Pseudomonadota; class Alphaproteobacteria; order Caulobacterales; family Aquidulcibacteraceae; genus Vitreimonas. Next base: position 26,798 of record JBQTJK010000138.1, on the reverse strand, counting down.
TGCCACGCTGAAAGCGGCCGGATGAAATGCGGAAGAAACCGACGCGGTCGCGGTGCTTCGGGTCCATGTTCGCCTGGATCTTGAACACGAAGCCGCTGACCTCGTTGCGGCCGGGCGCCACTTCGGTCTCGGCGCCTTTCACCACCGCCTTCCGCGGCCGCGGCGGCGGCGCGTGCGCCGCAAGCCCTGTCAACAATTCGAGCACGCCGAAGCGGCGCAGCGCCGAACCGAAATACACCGGCGTCAGATGACCTTCGCGAAACGAGGTCAGGTCGAACTTCGGCAACCCTTCGCGCGCCAGCTCCGCCGTTTCCAGCAGGTCTGCGCGCTCGATATCCGCCAGCGCCGCCAGGTACGGCGCGCTCTGCACGCCCATACGTTCGGCGGGCCTCAACGTCTCATCGTCGGCGTTGGGGCGATGGTAGGCCAGGAATTCGTTGCGCTCGAGATCGAGCATGCCGCGGAAGCGCTGGCCCGAAGCCGCCGGCCAGAACATCGGCGCGGTATCCATCGCCAGCTTCGAATGGATCTCATCCAGCAGCGCGAACGGATCGAGCGCTTCGCGGTCCATCTTGTTGATGAACGTCGTGATCGGAATGTCCCTGAGCCGGCAAACTTCGAACAGCTTCAGCGTTTGCGGTTCGATGCCCTTGGCCGCATCGAGCACCATGATGGCGGAATCCGCCGCGGTCAGCGTGCGATAGGTGACTTCCGAGAAGTCTTCGTGACCGGGCGTGTCGAGCAGGTTGAACACCAGGTCCTGGTGCTCGAACATCATCACCGACGACGAAACGGAAATCCCGCGCTCGCGCTCGATCTTCATCCAGTCGGACTTGGTGCGCCGCGCTTGCCCGCGCGCCGCCACCGCGCCCGCCAGGTGGATGGCGCCGCCGGCCAGCAGCAGCGATTCCGTTAGCGTCGTCTTGCCGGCGTCGGGATGCGAGATGATCGCGAACGTGCGCCGCCGGCGCGCTTGCACGCCAATCGCGCTTAATGGTTCGGCCTCGGTGGCGGGGTCGGCGGACATGCTCATCGGGTGACACACACTCATTTCGCACCGACCTGCCAGCCAGCGGGCGCACTCGCAATGCGAAATGAGTGTGTGTCACCCTCCGTGTGTCACCCTCCGCGGCGCGGCGGCCATGATTCACGTCCCCTCATCCACCGGCTCGGTGAGGAAATGCCGGCCCTGCCGGTCCTCGATCTCGATCACCCACAAGTCCGGATCGCCCTCGCGCCGCTTGCGGACGTAGGCGTCGACATCGGCTTCCACATCTCCCAACGATCCTGTCGATAGATCGAGCCAGATCCGATCGCCCTCGCCATTCCGAGCCGGACCATAGAGCCGCGCCTTGCCGTCCAGCGTGGCGACCTTCACCAGCACCGCGCCCGCGTCCGCATCGCCCTTGCGCACGACGCCCGCGAACGCGCCCGCGATCTCAGCGCGGCGTATCAGCGCGCTCGCCCAGAACTCGGTTTTCAGCTCATCCATGCCGGCCATTCACCAGAACGCAAGAACCTGAGCTTAACCTTCTTCGCTCGCATGCGCTCGCTCATCCTTGCCCTCCTTCTCGGGACCACTTCGGCTGCTGCGGCCGCCACTGAGGCGATCGATGCACGCGCCGCTTATGTCGAGCGCCGTGGGCTGTTGGAGGCGGACGCGCAATGCCGGCTGTTCACGCAGGACATCCGCTCCGCTCTGACCGTCGGCGTCGCTCAGGCGCGCGGCGCGCTGCTACGCGCCGGCTGGACCAGCGCCAATCTGCGCGAGCTCGAGTCCGCCGCCGTCACCGCCGCGCGCAGCCGCGTCTGCAACGACCAGCGCACTGCCGCCGCCGCCGAGGACGCGCGGCGCGCGTTTGCCTCGTGGATCAACGCCAGCACAATGGAGTTTCCCGGCTGGGAGCGCGCCTGGCGCGCGCGCCGCGTGGCTGATGCAAACGGCTGGCGCCTCACCCAAGCGATCGATGCGCCGGTCGCGGCGACCTTCGGCGTGCGCCAGCGCGGCGACATTCAACGCCTGACCCTGACCATTCCGGTCGCGCAACGCGAGACGGCGCCGGCAAGCGCGCAGCTCATCATCCGCGACGCCGCGCGCGCTCGCGTGCGCGAGATCGCGCTGACGCAGCGCATCGCACAAGGCCTGGAAGGCGGCCTGCCTTCACCGGCCGCTCTCACTACCATTCCGTCGGTCCGCACGCTCGAGCGCGCCGACGGCCGTCAGCAAGCGATCTTCACCTTTCCCGATACCGCGTTCCGCGACTTTGTCGCGCTGGACCCGCGCGAGACCGTCGAAATCCGTCTCACCAACGGACGCACAGTGCAGCGGCTGCTCGTCGAAGTCGGCGACATCGCCGCCGCCCGCGCGTTCTTGACGATCCGTTAGTCCGCCAGCACCGGCAGCGTGATCCGCACCAGCGCGCCCCCGCCCGGCGCCTCGTGAAAACTCAGCCCACCGCCGTGCAGCCCCGCCAGCGCCCGCACCAGTGACAATCCTAATCCGGTTCCCTCCGCGCGTGCGCCGCCGGAGCCGCGCTCATACGCTTGCCCCAACGTTTCCCGCTCCGCCTCGGGAATGCCCGGCCCGTTGTCGATCGTATCAAGCCGCAGCGCGCCATCAGCCGCCGCGGCCTGCACCATCACCCGTCCGCCTTCCGGCGTGAATTTGATCGCGTTGCCGACCGTGTTGATCAGCATGCGCCGCAACGCACTCTCATCGGCGCGAACATTCAGTGGCGTCTCCGGCGTCAACATCCCAAGTGCGATCTGCTTCTTGTCAGCGCTATCCATCGAAAGGCGCACTACTTCTTCCACGATCAGTCGCGCGTCGAACGTCTCGAACTGCAGATCGAAGCGTCCCGCCTCGATCCTCGAGAGGTCGAGCAGATCGTTCACCAGCCCCAACAGATGCCCGCCGCTTTTCCGGATCAAGCCGGCGTATTCGACATAGCGCTCATTCAGCTCGCCGAAGATCCGCCGCTCGATCATCTCGGAAAAGCCGAGGATGTGCGTCAGCGGTGTGCGCAGTTCGTGAGAAACCTCCCCGACGCGCGCGCTCATCGCCTGTTCGCGTTGACCGGAAGGGTGACGCGCAGCAGCGACCATCCATCCCGCCACCGCCAGCGCCGCAGCGCTAAGCAGCACAGGAAATGGCCCGACATCGCTGCCCGGATCGAAGCGGGCGAAATAGCCGCCGGCGAGATAGGCCAACACCGCGCCGGCGCCAGCCACGCGCGTCCAGCGGCCCAGCGTTAACGCCAGCAGCGGCGCTAGCACCAAGCTGACGGCAAGCGGCGACGCCGCGCCGCCGGTTCCCGCAACCAGCCCCGCTTCGGCTGTCAACCAAACCAAAATGAGACCAAGGCTCGCCCATCTGTGCCGCAGCCAGGGCAGAAGGATAAATCCCGTTAACACTGGCGCGAGCGCCAACGCCGCCGCCGCGGCCACATCGCGCGCTTCTCCACCCCAAAAAACAGCCACCAACGCGGCCGCAACGACGCCCGCGAGCCAAAACCAGTTGGTTAGCGCCAGCACAACTGCGTTTGGCGCTGCTTTTGCACTCGCCCTTACTGCCCTTTGTGTTGACACTGAAACGCTGCCCGCGAGTAAAAGACTTCTTAACGCGCTGGGCGACACGATGCCCGCGCCGAGTCGGACTCGGAAGCGGACTCGCCATTCTAGGATCAGGGGAGCAGAAGCCGATGCGTAGCCTTGCGGTCTGGACCACAACCGCGGCCGTCGCCCTTCTTGGCGTCGCCAATGCACAAACCGCCGCTCCGGCCAATGCCGGCGCCGCAAACACTGGCGAGCTGCAGACTGCGGTTACAGCCTACGCCGCTTACCAAAGCGACGTCTCAGAATTGCGCGCCACCAACGTTCGCGACGCCAATGCGCTGGAAGCCGCGCTTGACCGCGTTGCGCGGCACAATCGCGACGAGCTGGCTCGCGGCTGGATTACCTACGGCGCCAACACCGCCGCCCAGTCGCCAGCGTTCATGCAAGGCGTGCGCGACGCCGCCGCCTATTACGGCCGCGACGCCGTGATTTGGGCGGTGAGCGTTGATCCCTCTTACGCTCGCGGCCTGCGCGGCGGCCAAGAAGCGACGCGCATGCTGCTCGACTCGGCGCGCGCCGACAGCGCCCGCATCATCGCCGTCGCCGATCGCTATCAGGAAATGGCCTATTCGCTGCAGCGTCAACGTTGGGCCAACGCGGTCGCGCCAGGCCAACCGGCGCGCGTGCAGCGCGTTCGCGCCTTGGGCCGCCAGGGCTCGCCCGACAATGCCGTGCCGGCTGAGGTCGGCCCGCGCCTGGCGGTCACCCCGCTCAGCCTCTCGCCCTCGAGCGATCCGTCCGTCTATGGCGGACGCCGTTTCTGGGACGCCCTGCGCGGCGGCGATCAGGTCGTGGAGGTGGGGTCGACTCCAGTCGGTCAATGGCGCGTCCATGCCCCTCGCGCCTCAGCACTCGATCGTATGGCCGCCGTCGCTGCCTTGCAGGCGCTCGACGCGACGACCTCGCACCAAAGCGCGGTTAGCCAGCTGATCAACGATCAGCGCTCGCTCGATTGCCTCGAGATGGCGCAGCTTCAGCTCTATCAATGCATGTCGGCGGCGCGCTTCCGCTATGAGAACGCGTTCTGCCTCGGCCAGCACGGCCTGCGCGACATTGGCCTCTGTATCGGCAACGTCGCCCAGCCCGACACCACCGCCATGACGCCGGTTTCCGGCCACGGCGGGCGCGACTGACGCCTTGTCCGGATGCGCCGCAAGGCGCATCTGGAGACCATGTCCAGCATCGATCAAACGATCGAGGAACTCGCGAACGAATTTGCGCTCCTTCCGGACTGGGAGGAGCGCATTTCGCATGTGATCGAGCTTGCGCGCGCGCTGGAGCCGTTGACCGGCGGCGAACGCACCGAAGCCACACGCGTCCGCGGCTGCGCCAGCCAGGTTTGGCTCATCTCCGAACGGCGCCCCGGAGAGCCGGAAAAGCTCTATTTCCGCGGCGATTCCGACGCGCATCTGGTGCGCGGCGAAATCGCCATGCTGCTGCGCATCTTCTCCGGCCGCTCGCCGGAGGAGATCGTGTCAGTCGATCCGCGCGCCGTGTTCGAGCGTCTCGGCCTCAAGGAGGCGCTGACCGCGCAGCGCTCGAACGGCCTGTTCTCGATGATGAACCGCATCCAACAGGAAGCGCGCAGCGCCGCCTGATCAGAGCGCTGCCGCCAGCTGCGCCAGTCCGAGTTTCAGCGCGAGCTTGGCTGAACGGGGCGGCCACCTCTCCATGCGCTCCAGCATTTCGAGCCCGACTTCCTCAAGGCACACGCGCTCCACTACGCGCCGCAGTGACGGGGCGAGCTTGTCCAGCGCCTCACCCACCCGCCGGCGCGCATCGCAGCGCCGCGCCATCGCAGCTTCCTGCGCATTGGCGCCGCCTCGTGGCGTCGATCCGATCGGCGCTGCGGTCCAATCCGAGCCGCGCAGCATGCCGATCTCCGCCGTCGCCCAATCGCGCCGCAGCTGGTTGGCCGCCGCAAGCTCCGCCGCCTCAAGCCAAGGGCGTCGCGCCGGGCCACGCAAGCTCGCAAGCCGGCGCATCAGCGCATCGGGATCGAAGCCGCGAACGATATGCAAGCCATCCTCGGCATCGATCACCGGACGGTCCACCACGTGCCGGTGCTGCGCAGCAAATGCCTCGCCCGTCTCCGCCGTTTCGCGGCGCACGCGCGCACCGCCCGCCGTGCTAAGCACAAAGACGCCCTCACTCCGCGGCGCGATCGCGCCATCGGACGCGAGCGCGATAACCTCGGACCGGAGCAGGAGCACGGGCGGCCTGCGACGGCGGTCGCCGCCACGAAAGACGCCAAAGGCGCCATCGGACCGCTCCGCGAGCACAGCGCCCGGCTTCGCGAGCAGCACCAGCGCCCGCGCGATCCGCGCCTCGCTCATGACCGCACGCTCAACAGCGCTTCACTAGGCGCTGCATGCATCATCGCTTCGAGCCCGGCGATCCAAAGTTCGAACTGCGGCTCCTCGCGCCTGTCCTCGATCACGTGACACGCATGCGCAACGGTCGAGCGGTCGCGCCCGAACGCCGCCGCAATGCGCGCAAGGCTCAGTTGGAACCCCGTATGGCAGAGATACATCGCAACCTGCCGCGCGAACGCGGTCTGCGTGCCGCCCCGCGCTGTATCCAGGATCGCAAGTTCCGGCACGCCGAGCGCAAAACTGGCCACACTTGCGGCCAGCTCTGCCGCCGCGCCGTCATCGGCGCGTTTCAACAAAGCGCTCATACTCCAACACCTCCTCATCGCCCGACCGCATGCCAACGGCAGGATACGACAGGTTCAGCGGTGTAGGATAGATTTCCTAGGATTTTTTTCCTAGCTGGCTCAGCCCGATTTCCTGGACTGCCCCAAGCCCATGCGCTTGGCCAAGTTCGAGCGCTCCTTGGCGTAGTTCGGGGCCACCATCGGATAGTCGTGGCCGAGGCCCCATTTGGCCCGATACTCGTCCGGCGTCATGCCGTAGCGCGTCCGCAGGTGGCGCTTTAACGATTTGAATTTCTTACCGTCTTCCAAGCAGATGATGTAATCGGCGGTCACCGATTTCTTCACCGCAATGGCAGGCTCCTGGGCCGTGTCCTGCCGCACGCCCGTTGCCCCGGAGACCTCGAGAAGCGCGCTGTGCACCGCGCGAATGAGACCCGGCAAGTCCTGCGCCGGTACGGTATTGGCCGAGACATAAGCCGCGGCGATTTCTGCCGCCAGGCGAACCAAGTCTCGTTGGTTTTCCATTGAATCGGTCGGCTTCTGTTCAAGTTGAGACTAGATACAGTATAAGTATAGAGACAGGTGTTGCAAGGGAAAAGCACCCGCAATTATTGAGCAGGCGTTTATTGTAATTGTCGGCGACAGGTTCTGCCGACGGCCGCTGCAGACAAGCGGCAAGCGCCTCATCTGGCGATGAACATCGCCGCCAGCAACGCGCCCAGGCAGAGAAACGAGACCCACCCCGAACCGGCGCGGACGTAAGGACGATCGCAAGCGCCGGCCCATGCCTCCAGCTGCCGCACCGCCGCCTCCGACATACGCCGCGTCCAGCCCTGCCAAGCGCCGTAAAGGCGCAGCGCCAGCACGCCGGCCCAGCGTCCCGCCTCGGCAAGCGGTCCGCGGTAGAGCGCGTCGACGTCGCGCAAGCGAATGTCGCGCTGGCGCGGATCTGCAGCGAGAGTTCGCAGGAGCAAATACGCGAGCCCGGCGGCGCCGAGCAATTGGAATTGCGGCGCGACGCGATCCAGCGCGAATGGCTGGAACGAGAGGGCCGCCGGCATCAGATCGTAGAGCCAACGCGGCGCGAGCCCAACCGAGGCGCAGAGAAAAAGCGCAAGCCCGGCGCCGAGCAACATCGCGAACGGCGCTTCATGCAACGCACGCGGTCGCGCTGCAGGCGCATACGCCGCCAGCGAAGTGCGGAACGCGAGGCCGGCAAGCGTCAGCGCGGGCGTGGCCCAGATCATCAGCCACAGCCATCGCAAATCCCATTGCGCCGCAGCCTCAAGCGCCACTGCATGCGTCGCGTAGAGCGCAACCCCCGGCATTGCCGAAATTGCGAGGCCGGCGCCCAACAACAGCAGCGCGCTGATCGGCATCGTCCTGGCAAAGCCGGCGAACTGCGAAATGCGTGAACTGCCTGTGCGCTCAAGCACGCCGCCAAGGATGAGCTGCAACGCCAAGAACGCAAGGATCGTCGCGAACGCATGCGCTTCGGCCGCCGCCAGCGCCAAGGGCGTGCCAACGCCGATCAGCGCGATGCACAATCCTGTCTGCATGGTCAGGCCGTATGCGGCGGCCCGGCGTGCGTCGTCTTCGGCGGCGACGTACACCGCCCCGATCGCCATCATCGCCGCGCCGATCGGCGTCAGCAGCGGCTCGGAGGGAAACAACCGCGCCAGCGTATAGACGCCCAGCATCGTCGTGTAGCTCGATAACGCCCCGGCGCCGGCTGGCGAGGCATGCGATATCGCGTCCTTTGGCCAGACGTGCGCCAACGGCGCGCCGATGCGGATCATCAGCGCGGCGAAAATGAAAACCCCGCCGAAGTCGTTGGTGTCAAGGCGTGCGAATACCGAGCCTTCCGCGCCTGCGGAGAGATGGAGCGCGACGCCAACCAGGAACAGCAGCCCCTCGAGCCCATGCCAGATCAACAGCCGCGCCCCGGCCCGGCTGGAGCCCGCAATCGGGGAAGCAAACACGACCCATGCAGCTGCAAGGCCGGCCAGCGCCGCGACTGCGACGAAACTCACCAGGTCGCCCACGAACAAGGCGGAGATCGCGCTGCCCGCGAGCAACAGGATCGCGGCGTCCTCATAGCGGTTTCGCCGGGCGCCGGAGAAAATGCCGATCGCAATGAGCGCGATCATCATGGCGATGCCGAAGATGCGGTTGAGCGCATCGAGGTTGAGTAGGACGACCGGCAGGCCCATCTGCGCCACCGCCGCCGCGGCGCCGAATTCGTACTCAAGCAACAACCAGAGCGAAGCCAAAGCGGAGAGCACCATAACGGGCGCGCGCGCGCTCCGCGGCGTCGCCAGGATCAGCAACGCGGCGATGATTGGCACGAAGCCCGGATTAAGAGTGAGCGCCGGCATCGCCGCCCTCCTGTCTTCGCCCGAGCACGGCGCGCGCGGCGCGCACGGCGACGACCGCAAACACCGCGCTCGCCACGCCGATCGCCGCGGCGGCGCCGGTCTGATCGCCGATCCAGAAACTCGCGTGCGCGCCCGCGCCCAGGTCAAAGCCAATGCCCGCCAGGAACGCTGCCAAGCAGAACACGAACAGCATGCCGGCGATGCCGTTTTTCCGCGGGGGCGATTTGGCGATCATGGGCTGGGCGTCCAAATGGGCGCGAGAAATCCGGCCAGCGGATCGGCGAGCGCCAACAGCCCCAACGTCGCCGCCGCACTCAGGACCACAGGCGCCGCAAGCAGAATCGATGCGCCATCGGGGCGCCTGAACGCGTCGGTCGGCGCGCGCGCGGCCAACGCGTTGGCGGCCAGCGGGCCTAGATGCGTGAACGTCAGGATGGCGGCGACGCCCGCTAAAGCCGCCGCCCAGATCAGACCCGAGCCTGCAGCGGCCGTGATCAGCCACAACTTCGCCCACGCGCCCGCGAACGGCGGCATGCCGATCATGCTCGCCGATGCGATGGCGAATCCCGCAAAGGTCCAAGGCATGACCCGCCCGAGCCCCGCATAATCTCCGACATCGGTGCGTCCTGTAATCGCGGCAGTCGTGCCCGCCGCCATCAGCAACGTCGCTGCGGCGCATGCGAGCGCTACGACTTGCAGCGCCGCCGCGAACAATCCGGCCGGCAGCGCCAGCAGCGCGCCCATCGCGACCGCCAAGGATTGCGCCATGCACGAATAGGCCAGCCGCTCGCGTATGTCGCGCTTCGACAACGCGATCAGCGCCGCCACGCACATGCCGACGCCCACGAGCACGATTAGGCCCCAGGCCGCGACCGACGCGCTATGCATAGCGGGGCCGAAGATGAACGCCGCGATCTTGAGGAGGCCGATGCCGCCAGCGGGCAGCACTGTCAGCGCCTGGATCGTCACCAGCGCCGGAAACGGCGCGCGGCTCGATGCCGGCAGCCACCGATGCAGCGGCGGAATCGCCGCCATCGCCACGCCCATCACGAATAGAACGAGCAGCACGTTTGCGGTGAGCGTGTCGACGCGTCCGGCGAGTACGCCGCCGGGCTGAAACTCGAGCGTGCCGGCGAGCGCATAGGTCCAGATCATCGCTGGCAAGAACAAGCCAATCGAACTCGCCAGCAAGATGGCGAGAAAATTTCGTGCCGCGGGGCGCGCCTCTTCGTCGCCGCGATGCGCCACCAGCGGAAACGCCGCCAGCGTCAGCGCTTGGTACGCCACGAAGAAGCTGAACAGATTGGCGGAGAACGCCACCGCCGCAACGGCCGACATCGCCAGCGCAATGAACGCCAGCAGGCGCGCCGGCGCCTCCTCCTGCTTGGCCCGGACAATGCCTGCGGCATGCACGGCGTGCAGTGCGCCCAAGCCCGTAAGCGTCGCCGCCATCAATGCGCCCAGCGGCTCGATCGCGAACGCGAGATCGACATTCGGCAAGGGCCGCGCCAGCACGATCCGCGCCGTCTGTCCGTGCGCAACCGCATCGACGAGATAGAACGCGCACGCCGCCGTGAACACGGAAAAGCCAATATGGATGACATCGCGCAGCCCGGGCGGCCGCGCGAACGCCATGACCAGCGCCGCCTGCACCAGCGGTGCGCCGAGCACGCACATGAGGGCGAACTCGGGGTTCATGCCGCTGGCCCCATCAGCATCAGCGACGCAGCTGCCGACCAGCGCAGCAGCGCGCCGGGCGCCAATCCTATGGCAATGCCGACAATCGCGGCTATCAGCGCCGGCGCGAGCGCGAAGCGCCAGAGGCTAGCTTGCGCGAGCACTTCGCCCGCGCGCCGGAAGTAGACGCGTTCGACGAGACGTCCGCCATAGAACACCGCCGCGAACGAGGCGACGATCACCAACGCCGCCGCCCACCACCAGCCTGCGCCAACGCCCGCTTCCACCAGCGTCCAGCGGCCGAGAAAGCCAAGCGTCAGCGGCGCGCCCATGAGGCTCAGCGCGCCGGCAGTGATCGCTGCGCTCGCCAGCGGCGCCCGCTGTCCGAAGCCGTCCAGCATCGAGAGGGATTGGATGCGTCCCGCCGCTGCGCCGCCATAGAGAGCCAGGGTCGCCGCAGCTAGCGCGAACAATTGAACCAACGCCGCTGCGAAGCCCGCCGGCGAGCCGAGTGCGATGCTGAGCAGCACACAGCCCGCCTGCGAAGCAGCAGCGTAAGCCGTCAGTCGCGGCAAGCTGCGCGCTCCTATCGCTTGCACCGAACCGATGACAACGCTCGCCGCGCCGAGCACGCCCAGAGCCGCGGAAACGCCAGCCCCGATGTGCGGCGCCGTGATCGCATAGGCGGTGAAGCGCACGAGCATACACAGCGCGCCGAGTACACTCAGCGCGCCGACGCCGAGCATAGCCGCGCCGCCGCAACGCCCGAGCGCAGCACTCGCCCACGCGTGCAGCGGCGCCACGCCCGCCTTCAAAGCGAGCGCGAGCACGATCATCACCACGCCTGCGCCCGCCAAACTGGGCGCAGCCAGCTGCGCCAGCGGTAACGCGTCGAGATTGGAACTCCCCGTAGCGCGCACGATCATGGCGACGCCAAGCAGCATCAGGGCCGCTGCGACGCCTCCAGCGCTCAGCATGCGCAGCGCGCCATTGAGCGCCGCGCGATCGCGCGGCGCCGTCAATGCGATGAGACCCGTCGCGGCGAGCCACGCCGTTTCAACGGCGACTGCCATAGACACCAAATCGCGCGCCATCAACGCGCCCGACCAACCGGCGCCGATGCAAAGCAGGAGCGCCAGGCCAAGCGGCGCGGCGCGCGGCTCCATGTCCTCGAGAAATGCGCCCGCCGCGATCATCACCAGCGCGGCAACCGCAGCCAGCAGCGCCGCCGTCAGCACAGCGACGCCATCGGGATGAAGCGCAATATTCAGCGCTGCAACCGCGGCGCCCGGGCCTCTCGCCGCGAGGTCGATCGCCACGACACTCGTTGCAAGGCCAAACAGACAACCGATCAGCCACGCCAGCCGCCGCGACCCGGCAAGCAAGACGGCAGCGGCGCCGATGAGCGGCAGCGTGATCAGCAGTAACGGCGCATGGGTGCGCGCGAGTTCGACATACGCGCCGTTCATTGACCGCGGTCCTGCGGTTCGCTCTCCGCGTCCGCGGCGTCGAGTTCAGGCGCTTCGATAGCGCCGTAGCTTTCCTGCAGCCGCACCACGAGCGCCACGCCAACGGCGAGCTGCGCGAACATGATCGCCACGCCGGCCGTCACCGCTTGCGGCGCCCACAGCGCAAGCGCCGCCAGCGCGCCCAAGCCCGCAATGGTCAAAGCCGCCAACCTTTTGATCGCGCTCGGCGAGAGCAACGCTGCCGCGGCGCCGGCGATGACCAGCGCAATCGCGCAGCCAGTCAAAAGACGCTCCAACAGGACCGGCTCGGCGCTCATCGCCAGTCTTGATCCAGCAGCGCCGAAGCGCGGCCGAAAACGACGTGGATCACGATCGCGGCCCCCGCAACGGTCGCTACGAAAAGTCCTGCCTCAACGATCTGCGGGGCATAACGAAGCCCGTGCAATCCGGCGCTCGCCACCGCCGCCGCAACGCCAAGCGCGAGCAGAGCCCGCGCAAGCGCCGGAGGAAAAGCCGCGCGCGCCGCCACTGCACCGAACACCAAAGCATGGAGCAGCAGCGCCAGCCCAAATGCCAGGCCCGCGACAAACCCGACGCCACCGCCCGGCGCCGCGCCTACTAACACCGTGCACGCGAACAGCGCGATCAGCGGCGTATAGAACCGTGCAGCCGCGGCAACGACGATGTGAGCGCCGGGCTTCATGGCGTATGTCCGCGTGTCATCGCGCCGCGCTCGCCGTAGCCCAGCAGTCCAAGGCATGCGGCGGCGGCCACCAACACAAGCGGCGCCAACCAGAACCCAAGGCCAACCGGCCGCGCGGAAATTATCTCGGGAGCAGGGCCTAGCTGGCCCAATGGCCACCAAGCCAGACCCAGCACAACCGCTGCGGCCAGCCAGCCGAGCAGGACTTGCCCCGCATGCACCTGCTTGGTTGCGCGCACGCTCAGCAACATGGCCGCAAGCAGCAACACCGGCGCCCACGCCGCGGCGATCAGCGCGAGCGCCAACGCGCCCTCGCCCGCGCCGAGCATCAGCACCACGGCTGCAACCGAGGTTCCCACTGTGACGAGATGCATGCAGGTCACAAACAACGAGCGCGCGATGATCGCACCGAATGCGGCGGCCATCGCCACGCCGAGCAGGGCTAACGCCAACCATTGCAGAGCTTCGCTCATGCCGATGCGCCAGTCCGTGGCGCACCCGGCCGCGGCGCTTCATAGCGGCCGGCGATCGGCGCCAGTCCGGCCGCGTGGGCGGCCTGCGCGACGAGATGTATGAGCGTGGGTCCGAGCGCCGTGATCAGTGCGGCAAGCAGCAGCAAACGCAGCGCGATCGCCGCATCGGGCGCAACGATCGCGAGCCCCAGAATGACAATGACCGAACCGACAATGTCGGCGGCGTTTGCGGCGTGCAAACGCGTATAGAGATCGGGAAACCGCAACAGACCCAGCGCGCCGCCCGCCATCAACCCGAGGCCCGCGGCGACCGCCAATCCCGACAGCACCAGGCGCAACGCGCCAATCGCCGCTTCCGCGTCCATCACGTATCCTCCGCCCGCGCGAGCGGCGCCTGGAATGTACGCGTCCCGAAGAACTTCAGCACCGCTACGTTGAGGACAAGCGCGCCCAGCGCGAACGCCACCGCAACGTCGATCCACGCCGCACGTCCGGCAATGACCGCCGCGGCCGCCGTAATGACGGCGAGCTTGATGACAACGCCGTTCGCGGCCAGCGTGCGGTCGTACAGAGTTGGACCCGCGAAAACGCGAATCAGACAAAGCAGCAGCGCAACGCCTGCGCCCGCGGCCGCGGCAAGCGCAGTCATAACGCACCCCCGCCCACGCTCTGTTCCAGCCGGCCTAACTCCGCCGCATCGATGCGATCTTCATCCATCACGTGAACCAGCAATCCGTCTGCGTCGGTTTCCACCACCGCGATCCCTGGCGTCGCCGTGAGCATGTGAGCAAACGAAGCGCGTTCGGACCCACGCGCTGCACGCGTTTTGACGCGCACGAGCGCAGGGTTGAGCGTCACGTCCGCCGAGACTGCGCGTCCGATCGTGGTGATCGCTCCGCGCATGATTGCGCCGCTGCGCGCAACGCTCGCCAGCAGCAAACGCGGGGCGCGCAAGAACGCTCCGCTCACGCTGCCAAAGCGAAGCGCGACCACGACGCAGAACAAGCCGACGCCTGCCGCGATCGCCCAGTCCTGTGGAGAACTCCAGCGTTGCGAATACAGCATCCAAACGATGATCGAACCGCACAGCAGGGCTGCAGCGTGAAGCATGGCCTCGCCTCCCGCGCCGCTCTCGCGCGGCGTTCAGGCTTAGCGCCGCCCCATGGGATTCGCCAGATTGAAGCTGGTCACTAACCGTTGCGGGTGAACAACAGAGCGGCGTTCCGCCGCGCTAACGACAATTCCAGCACGTCGTCGCCGTATGATGTCTGCTCGATTCCGGCGGCGTCCGCGGTGAAGGACCAGTTCCAGTACCGCAACACGGTTTGCGCCTTGGCCGTCGCCAATGTGTCAAACACGTAAGTCGCACGGCCGAGCGGATTGTCCGTGGAATCAGGATCGCCCATGGGCCGCCGGAGGGCGCGCCACAGCGCGATCATCAGCGGCCGCTTCAAGCCGACCGCCTTGCAGAACACGCCGATCGCCTCGCCGCCGGCATCGGCAAACACTTGCGACGCCGTTGTCGGCTTCAAGCCAGAGAGATGTGCGATCTCGTGCAGGAGGCCGCGGTCGAGACCATGCTCAGCAGCCGCGAGCGCGCCCTCGAGGGACTGGTAGGGACTTTTCGCTGCCGCTGCTCGGTTGCGTTGGCGGCGCTCGATCACCTGCAAGGTCTTGCGCGTATCCGCATCGGCCCAACCCTCGGCCGCGGCGAGCTTGAATACTTCGCCCAGTTCCTGGATCAGCACCTGGCGGTCGACCGCAAAGCGGCGGAGGATTTGCAGCCGCGCCTCGTACGTCGCCCACCAGAACAGCACCAGCGCCTGGGTGGGCTTCAATTCCAGGCGGGAGACCAGCAGCCGCGGCAGGCTCGGCGTCTGCCGTGATTTCGCGACGATCAGATCGATGCCCTGCGTGGATATGCGCGCGGTGCTATTGCGCAGCACAGCTTCGATCGCGGCCGTATCTCCCGTTTGCAGCAACGCATCCGTGATCGGCTCGCTCAGATTGCGCCGCTTGGCGATCGCCAGCCAATGCCAGGCGACCCCGGCGCGCACAGTGGCGATCAGGTCGGAATCGTCAAAACCGGCGCCGCCCTCCAAGAGCGGCTGCGCCACGCTGATTTCATCGCGCGCGAGGTAGCGAAGCAGCGCCTTCGGCGCATCGTTCACCCGAACCAACCCTTGCGCACAGCGCCTGCGCAATTCGACGCCGCTGGTGCGCAGAAGTCCCACCAGAATGTCGGCGGCCAGCTGCCGTTCGTAAGAAGGCAGCCGCGTTTCCGGCCACGAAACGATCTCGCAAAGACGCTGCACCAGCGCGTTGCGGGCGCGTGGCGCATGCGGCTCGGTCAACTCGAGCGGCGGCGGCGGTTCCGCCATGTCCAGCCTGGGTTGATTCGGTGACGGCATCGCACCAGCGCAGCACGTCCCGCGTTAAGCTCACGTCAACACCGCCGGACACTGGACCGGCCTACGCGCCACGCCCAGCGCGGCGGATTTGAAATTCGCACCACGTTTGATAGCGAGCGCCGAGCGAATTTCAAATCCAAAGCCGCGCTGAAAACCTTTGAATCTAATGTCCCTTTGGACTTGAAATTCGATGATCGCGTGATCCAAGGAGTGGGTCGAATTTCAGGTCCGGGACATTAGGGGCAACTAAATGGAGCCATCGGACGAGGAGCCGCGCAAACGTGGTTCGGGCATCGTGTCCGAACTCCACCTCTATTATTGCCTCGTCGGGCTCTATTTCTTCGCCTTCGGGATGCAGTTCGTCCTGTTCCCGTCTCTCGTGGCGTTTGTGCTCGATGCGACGCCAGCCGGCATCGGTCTGGCGCAGTCTGCGCTTTCGGCGCCGATGTTCTGCTTCCTGCTGTTCGGCGGGCTGTTGGCCGAACGCGCGCGCGCCGGCCCGACGCTGGCGGCGCTCAATGTCGCCTTCGCGTTCACAGCGCTCGGCCTCTGCGCCATCGTCGCCTCCGACGAACTCAGTTACGAGCTGCTGATCGCCTACGCCGTCATCGTCGGCGGCTGCGCGGCCTTCATGATGCCGGTGCGCGACGCAGCGCTCAATGGCGTGATCGCGCGCGAAGCCGAACTCGGCCGCCACACGCCCATCGCCACCGCCGCCGCGGTCACCACCGCGG
The DNA here is from genome assembly GCA_052387215.1 of Caulobacteraceae bacterium. GTDB lineage: Bacteria > Pseudomonadota > Alphaproteobacteria > Caulobacterales > Aquidulcibacteraceae > Vitreimonas. The sequence continues at coordinate 10,679 of JBQTJK010000138.1, read as the reverse complement.
TTCAAATCGGCGCCCAGATCGTCGGCATTCTGGTCGCGCGCTTCGCCGGCTTGCACCCCGCGCCCTTTCTCGCCGTACAAGCGCTCGCGCTCGCGCTCGGCGCCGCGATATCGCTTGGCCTGCAAGCGCCGAAGCCATCCGGTCACGAGCGCACCATACAAGGCGCGCTGCGCGACCTGCGAGACGGCCTAGCTTACGCCTTCCGCGATCCGGTCATGTCGCCGATGCTTATCTCGGCTGCTTATGTCGGCGTGTTCGTGATCGGCTCGTTTCAGGTGCTTTTCCCGCTCATCGTGCGCGACTCCTATGGCGGCGACGCGCAAACCCAGGCCGGCCGCTTGGGCGCGCTCTTTGCCTGCTTCTGGGGCGCGTCATTCGTCTCCGCTGTTGTGCTGAGCCGGTTGAAGCCCCTGCGCCAGCCTGGCCGCGCGCTAATCGCCTCGCACCTCACGGGCGCTGCAGCCCTGTTCACGTTCGCGTTCGACAAGCCATTCGGCGCGTTCGCGCTCGTCGTGGTGGCCTGGGGCTTTGCCGCCGGCATCGCCATCTCGACCAGCCGCACGATTGTGCAAAGCGCCGCCGGGCAGCGCTATCTGGGGCGCGTGCTGGCAGTCTATTCGATGGGCTTCATGGGCGGCGCGCCCATCGGCTCCGCGTTGGTCGGGTTCGCGGCTGGCGAATGGGGCGCGCGCGCCGCAGCGATTGCACCCGCGATCGGCTTGGCTGCGGCCGCGCTCGCGCTCGCGCTTTTCACACCGCTTTGGCGCTACGCCCCAATGCATGCGCCGCTCACTGCCCCGGACGGCTAAAGTCGACGCGGCGCGCGTTTCATACGATGCAGTCGCGTTCGTCCGAAGTCTGCGGCGCGAGCGCACAGGGTGGGACGACTCCCCGCCCCTTGCGGGGCGGGGCCGGGGGTGGGGGTGACGGCGACGCATGTGCAGAATAGGCGGTGTCTTGGGGACAATGGCTTCATGAAGCGCAAACGTGTGCTCGCAGGGCCGGGCGTTGCAGCGCGCCTGAAGTCCGATCGCGCCGTCCCCGTCGCGCGACGCTTGCGCAAGAGCATGACCAAGGCGGAGATAGCGCTCTGAAGCGTGCTTCGGCGCTTAGCTCCCGAACGCGCGCATTTCCGCAAGCAGGCGCCGATCGGCCCCTTCGTCGTCGATTTCGCGGGCCACGCCGCAAAGCTCGTCGTCGAACTCGACGGCGGGGCGCACGGTGCGCTCGACGTCGCCGAACGCGACGCCTGGATCGAAGGGGCGAGGTTACAAGGTGCTGCGCTTTCGCAATGACGCTGTTTCTGACCGATCCGAATGGCGTCGCAAAATTCATCGCGGCGGAAGCGGGGGCGCGTCTGCGCTGAGTTTCTCTACCAAACGTGGCCGCCGTCACCCCCACCCCAGCCCCGCCCCGCAAGGGGGCGGGGAGTCGCCCTTCCTGCGCCATGCTGGATCGAGCACGAGCCCTTAGCGCCGTGGCCGCCCGCGCTCTGTGTATTCAGCGTTCTCGGCCGCGAACTGCGCAATCGCCGCGTCGGTTTCGGTGACCGCCTGGTTGTGGGCGACCTGGATCGTGTTGAGTTGGGCTTGCACCTGATCCAGCGCCCCCTTGCAGGCCGCAATCTCGGCCGCCCGCGTGGTGCGCCACTGTTGCAGCGCTTCGCGCGCGGAGTTCATCGCCGCGTTGGTCGCAGTGGCGCCGTCCGGGATCGCGGGCGCCGGTGTGAACGATGCACATGCCGGCGGCAGCGCCGTTTGCGCGACCGCCGTCTGAGCAAGAATGCACGCAGCAGCAACCGCGGCGGAGGTCGCGCCAAGCAAAAGCTTCATCTGAGATTTCTTCCCGTTCAGAACGGGCCGGTTCTATCCCTCGGCGGCGCGATTTGCGAGGCGAACGGGGGCCAAAGTGCAGTCGCGATCCCCAACCTCGATCAGCGGAGTTCGAACGGCACCCGCATACGGTAGCGCCCCTCGACCGCCAGCCCGTCGCGCGTGGCCGGGGCCATCCGGTGGTCTGCCGCCATATTCAACGCCGCCCGGCCGAAGCCCCAGGTCGAGGGCGTTTCCGAGACCACCGCGCAGTCGAGCGCACCGCTGATCAGCACCCGGCAATCAAGCAACACCTCTCCAGTGATTTCGTGCGCGAGAGCCCGCCGCGGGTAGTAGCTCGCCAGGTTCTGGGGCCGGCGCAGCCATCGCGGATTGATTATTTCGGGCGGTCCTGGCGGTATGGCAGGGGCGAGCAGGCTGTCTTCAGGAGGCGCATGCGGCTCTGGAGGCAACGCGCTGGCAGTGAAGACTTGGTCCTCCGCCGGCGCTTGCGGTGGATGCTCACGCGCAACCGGCGGAGGCGGAGGCGCCGGTTCATCCAACCGCACGACCGGTACCGCCGGCGGTCCATCGAATTCGATGCGCTGAAGCGTTATCGAAACGCTCATCGCCGCGATGACCGTGAGTCCAAGCAGCGCTGCGGACGCCGCAAACGACGTAGCGCGCAATCGTAATGTTTGCGCCATTGCATCGACTCCCTCGTCCGATCTCCGCCGGACATGGGACGAAGCATGCGCGCTGTTGCGCGGCGCCAGAACTCACACACGCGCGAGTTTGATCACGCTTGCGCGACTGACCTGCGCGCAAAGTAAGGCCGCGGAGCATCGCGCTCCGCGGCCTTCATTCCTGTCCTTGCCGCCTCAGCCGCCGGCCAAGTTGAAGCGGATCGGCACACGTATGCGTCCGCCGGAAGTCGGCACCCCGTCGCGCGTCTGAGGCGCTATGCGGAAGTGCCGCGAGATCCGGACAGCCGCCTCCCCGAAGCCCCAACCGCTTGGATCTTCCGATGTCACCCCGCAATTGATCCGTCCATCGGCAGCGACAACGCAATCGAGCACGACACGCCCTTCCTGCTCGCGCTCAAGCGCGCGATCTGGGTAGTAGCGTGCGAAGTCAGCTGCGTTCGGCCGCGACAACCACGTCGGGTTGGTGATGACCGACGGCGTCGGCGGCGCAGGCGGCGGGTCAATCGCCGTCGGAATGGGCGTTGGCGTCGGCGGCGCAGATAGATCCGGCGGCGGCACGCGCATTTCCGGCGGAGGCGGAGGCGGCGGACGATCCGGCGGTGGAGGCGGAGGCGGAGGCGGTTTCTCCTCCTCCTCGATCTCGACCTTCACCGCTTCCTGATCTTCGAACAGGTCAGAGATGGCGCTGAACTTGTTGGTGGCCGCAATATAGACGAGTGACAAGCAGATTATCGCTGCCAAGCCGAGCGAAATGAGGCGAAGACCAATCATCGACCTTACCCCTCGCTCGCGAGTTCAGCGAAGATGCCCACTTGCACGAAGCCTTCTTCCTGCAATTGGCTCATCACGTCGACGACGTTGCCGTAAGCCGTGCTCTGATCGGCGCGCACGAAGATGCGCGCTTGGGCGTACATGTCTTCGACGTTGAGCGCCGGATTGTTGCGGATCGCATGCTCCAGGGTCTTATCCCCGAGCTGCGACAGCTGCACCACTTCCTCATCTACATAGATTGCCCGGCCGGTCGGGGTTTCGCGGACGCCGATGATCGTGGGATTTAGGCCCACGAGCCGGATCGGCACCGGGTTCGGCGGCGGCAGGTCGACGCGGATGTCAACGGTCGGGATTGGCGCCGTCACCATGAAGATGATCAGCAGCACCAGCAGAATGTCGATGAAGGGGATGACGTTCGGTTCGGAGACCGGCCCGCCCTTGGCCCCACCTACTTTACCAGCCATGGCTCACCTCCGCCGATCTTCGGCGACGAAGCCGATCTTGGTGAAGCCCGCGTTCTGCAGTTGGTTCATCACGCGGACGACGTGACGATAGGCGAGATTTGAATCCGCGCGGATGTAGATCCGCTGATCCTTCACCTCGTACTCGTCGTTCGCGATCTGCGGCGAATTGATCTTCACGGCTTCGAACGTGCGCTGGCCGAGCGCGTTGATGTCGACGGCGTCGTTCATGACGTACACTTGCACGCCGCTCGGCGTATCGCTCACCGAAATCCAGGTTGGACGCGGCGGACGTTGCGAGGGCTGGACGCGCGCGTCCGGATAATCGACTTCGATGTCGACGCTGGAGATCGGCGCGGCGATCATGAAGATGATCAGCAGCACCAGCATGATGTCGATGAACGGGATCACGTTCGGATCCGCGGTCACATCATGCTGGCCGTGCTTGCTGCCGCCGCCAGAGATTTTACCCGCCATGGGGTTCCTCCAAAGCTAGGTTCAGTCTCAGCCGGCGCGGCGATCCATGTCGCGCGAAACGAGCGCGATGAACTCGTTGGCGAAGTCCTCAAGCTTGCTGGACTGTTTGGAGATTTGCTTGGCGGCGAAGTTATAGATCAGCACCGCCGGGATGGCGGCGGCGAGACCGGCGGCGGTGGCGAGCAGAGCGCCGGCGATGCCCGGGGCGACGACGGCAAGCGACGTGGTCTGCGTCTTGGCGATGCCGACGAAGGCCACCATGATGCCCCACACCGTGCCGAACAGGCCGATAAACGGTGCGTTCGCGCCAATCGAGGCCAAGAACGTCATCGACGAGCCGAGATCGTCGAGGTGTTCGTTCTGCCGCGTCTGCATGGCGGCGGCCACGCGCTGCATCGTGTGATCGCGCGCATCGCGCATCGTGTAGAGGCCGAGGTCCTGGGTGCGGCGGACTTCCGCCATGCCGGCGTCGAACATCGATTTGATGCCGGAGTTCGGCAGCTTGCGGACGATGGCCTCGGCTTCCTCAACCGAATTGGCTTTGCGGAACGCCGCGAGGAAGTCCCTCGTCTGCTTCGCGGCTTTGCGCATGACGTAGATTTTCTCAAACAGCAGGGCCACGGCGTAGATCGCGCAGAGGCCCAAGATCACCATGACGCCCATTTCGACGGCGTTCAGGTGCTGCACCAGTTCGAGCATCGAGACTTCTTGCTGGCCGGCCGCTTCGGCGGCAGCGGCCGCGCCGCGCTCCTTTGCGGCGGCGAGTTCTTCGGCTGACGGCGGTACCGGCGGGGGCGCCGTCGGCCCGGGCGCGCCCGGGGTCTGTCCAGCTGGTGTAGTGGTTTGCTGCGCGAACAGCAGCGAATTGATCAACGTCATGGTCTGCCCTTTGTGCCTGCCTGAATTCCGTTTGGCCCTACGCGTTTCTGCTGCGTGCGCGCGGGCTCACCACAATGAGTTGTCTGCATTTTCGATGGTCGGCTGCGCCTGGTTCACCCTTTGGCTCAAGAATCTGGCTTGCGCATCCTCCCACCAGGCGCCGCCCAGGGCCGCCGCAATCCGCGGTCTTTTCCCTGCGACGATCGACGCCGGTGTCTAAATTTTAGGAAAAGGTGCTCTTGTCAACGTCTCCCACGCAGAGGGCGATCTTCTTGGACCGCCCATCCCCCAGACCGGCGCTGATGCCTGACCGGCGCCGCAGGGTGCAACCAAAACTTTCGTGATCGTCATGCAGTTCCCGAGGGCGGCGTACATTGCTATGCGCCTAGGGATAGAAGGACTGGAATCTCAGACTTTTCAGGGCAATGCGATGGCAATGAAGGCGGACGAACTGGAGGCTCTCCTCAAGGAAGCCCTGCCGGACGCTGACATCCAGATCCAGGACCTGGCCGGCGATGGCGATCACTATAAAGCGACCATCCGGTCGGCGGCCTTCGCCGGCAAGAGCCGCGTCGCCCAGCACCAGATGGTTTACGCGGCTTTGAAGGGCCGGATGGGCGGCGAGCTCCATGCGCTGGCGCTCGACACCGGGCCGAAGTGAGGCAGTAGGCATTGGGCCTGGTCATCTGCCTATTGCCTACTGGCCACTGCCCTCTTACCTGCGCGCCATGTCCGACGCTCTCGACACCATTCGCAACACGATCGGCGCTCACGACATTGTGCTGTTCATGAAAGGCACGGCGGATCAGCCGCAATGCGGCTTCTCACAGATGATCGTGCGCATCCTCGATCACATGGGCGTCGACTATCACGACGTGAACGTGCTGGCCGACGACGGCATCCGTCAGGGCGTGAAGGACTTCGCCAACTGGCCGACCATTCCGCAGCTCTACGTCAAAGGCGAATTCGTCGGCGGCTGCGACATCGTCCGCGAGATGTTTCAGACCGGCGAACTGAAAGCGCTGTTGGACGAAAAAATTGGGCAGTCGGCAGTGGGCAGTGGGCAGTAGGACTGATCAGCCTCCTGTTTCAGATAACTTCCGAATGAGGCCCCGCAAAACTTTGCCAACCCGCTCTGTTTGCACAAGCAACGGGTCAATCTGATCCGCGCCTGCGATCCCGATTCTCAGCGCGATCACTAGATGCGTTTCAAGCTCTTTCAGCGATCCCTGCGCGATGCGCAGATGCTGGATGTACGAGCCCAAATTGTCCCGGCCGTACCCCTCCGCAATATTCGCAGGAACTGAAACCGCCGCTCGCCTTGCTTGCGAGGTGAGACCGTATAACTCCTCGCGCGGCCAATCCTTGCAGCGCTCGTAGACTGCGACAACCAAGTCCATTGCCAGTTGCCAAGCGTCGAGGTCCTTATACGAACGAATCTCCGTCACATTCACCCCCCCACTGCCACTGCCCACTGCCCACTGCCCATTGCCCTGCCTAAGCCGCCTTCGCTTCGGGCCGAGCCGTCACGGCAAGTTTCAGCTTGATGCAGCTGCCGTTGCGCAGCACGACCAGCTCCACCGTGCGCCCGATCCGTTCGCGCGTCAGCAGCTTATGGATCGCATCCACCGATGGCGTCGCCTCGCTGTCGAGCTTCAAGATCACATCGCCTTCCTCGAGCCCGGCCGTTTCGCCGGGCCCGCCGCCCGCCACCGCGACGACCAGCACGCCGGCATCCGCGCTCAGATTGAGCCTGCGCACCAGCGCGCGCGACAATTCTTGCGTCTGCCCGCCGATGCCGAGCCAGCCGCGCGCCACGCGGCCGTTGCGCATCAGTTCAGGGATGATCAGCTTCGCCGTGCTGCTCGGCACCGCAAAGCACAAGCCTTGCGCGCCGCCGATGATCGCAGTGTTGATGCCAACCACCGCGCCGTGCGAGTCGACCAGCGCGCCGCCTGAATTGCCGGGATTGAGCGCTGCGTCCGTTTGAATCACGTCTTCGATCAGCCTGCCGCTTTCCCCGCGCAGCGAGCGCCTCAACGCCGAAACCACGCCGACAGTGACGGTCGCCTGCAGCCCTAGCGGATTGCCGATCGCGATCGCCAATTCCCCCACGCACAATGCGTTTGAATCGCCCAATTCGGCGGCCCGGTGGCCTTTGCCGTTGAGACGCATCAGCGCCAGATCCGTGTCTGGGTCGGCGCCGACAATCTCCGCCGTCGCAATGCTGCCGTCGTGGAGGATGCCCTCGATGCTGCCTGCGCCGCGCACGACGTGGTTGTTAGTGAGCGCATAGCCGTCCGGCGAGATGATTACGCCTGAGCCTGCGCCGTCATAAAGCCCGCGCGAGCGGCCGGTACGGCGCACCCCGATGACCGCCGGCCCGATCGTATCGACCACGCGAATCACGGTTTCCGAAAAATCGTCTCGGGGCCCACGCCGCGGCGGCGCCGAGACGAAACTACTGTTGCGACCGAACATGCGGCAAAAGGTAGGAGGCCGGCGTTCTATCCGCCAGTCCCGCTTCCGCGCTGCAGCGAGCTGCCCTACATCCGGCGCATGCCTTCCCCACCCGCCCCCGCCGCCAATGCGCCGGCGCGCGAATTCCACCTGTTCACCTGGCTCCGGAACTCATTCCTGGCCGGAATAGCCTTGGTGCTGCCCTTCGTCGTCACCACTTGGCTGATCTGGCTCGTCGTCACCTTCATCGACACGCGCGTCGAACCGCTGGTGCCGCCCGGCTTCGAATTCCTCACCCGTTTTCCTGGCGGCGGCGTCCTGCTCGCGGTTGCCGCTCTTACGCTTGTCGGCGCGCTGGCGGGCAACCTGGTCGGGCGCTGGATCGTCGACACCGCCGACAGCGGCATCGCCAACCTGCCGCTCGTGCGCACGATCTACGGCGGCGCCAAGCAAGTGTTCAAACAGGTCGCCGCGCCTGAGCGCACATCGTTCAAGCAAGCCGTGCTGGTCGAGTTTCCGCAACCAGGATCCTACGCCATCGGCTTCATCACCAACGAAGACACCGCCGAAGTCGCCCACGATGTCGGCGCTGATCTTGTCGCCGTCTACGTGCCGCAAGCGCCGATCCCGACGTCAGGCTTTCTGCTCTATCTGCCGCGCACGGCGTTTAAGCCGCTCGCCATTCCACCCGACGAAGCGTTGAAGCGCGTCATCTCTCTCGGCCTCATCAAGCACGAAGGCGACATCACAGCGAAGTAATCACGGCGCGTTGAGCTGTACTGTTGGAAAGTAGTTTCGGTATCGCCGCGGATCTCGCGTCAACAGCAAAACATCCGCGACGGCAGCATGGGCGCCGATGAAGAAGTCCGGCAGCACGCCTGTACGCAGCCCACCTTTCGCACGATAGCGCTGAAACGCTTTGCCTGCGAGGAAGAGCGCAGGCCGCGGTATCTCGACGTGCATAAGTCCGCCGTCATTCAGCGCGCTATCGAGCTCCTCGATTTTGCTGAACCCGACAGAAAGTTCGGCATAGATCACATCGTTGACAAGTATCGATCCGCCCATTGCTGCGGCTTCAAGAGCGCGTAGAGAGCGCTCGGCCCATTTGACGTCCTTCGTTAGTATGTCGAGCAGGACATTGGTGTCGACGAGTGTTGCGCTCATTCGCCCCGCGTCAGGGCCATGATTTGATCTGTGGTGAGGCCTTTATCTGCTCGACCGAGAAGCTTCGCGAAGCGGCTGGGCTTGGCTTTGCCGCGCGCTCTGCGGATCACCACGGTCCCCTCGGGTCCAGGCTCGAAAGCGACCTCGTCGCCGGGCTTCAAGCCCAGCTTGTCCCGAACCGGCTTGGGGATCGTCACTTGGCCTTTTACCGTGAGCGCGGTCATAGGTATTACCTCTCGGCCGAAGGTAATACAGCGCAGCCGCTCATTCAATACTGATCGCCTTCGGATCGAAATCCGCCTTTGGATATTGCGGGTTCATCTCGACCAGCGTGCCGTGCACGATCGCGGCGATGATAGCGTTGCGCTGCCACTTCCGATCTGCCGGCACGACGCGCCACGGCGCATGCTCGGTCGAACAGCGGTCGAGCATGGTCTCATACGCTTTCTGGTACTCGTCCCAAAGTGCGCGATCCTCGAGGTCTCCCGGATTGAACTTCCAGTGCTTCTCCGGCCGATCGAGGCGCTCCTGCAAACGTTCGCGCTGCTCCTCCTTCGAGATATGCAGCATGAACTTGAGGATGGTGACGCCGTTCTCGGTCAGATGCTTCTCGAACGCGTTGATCTGCTCATAGCGCCGTTCGATCGCGTTCGCTGGCGCGAGCTTTCGCACCTTTACCACCAGCACGTCTTCGTAGTGCGAGCGATTGAAGACGCCGATCATCCCTTTCTTGGGCGCAGCCTCGTGAATGCGCCAAAGATAGTCGTGCGCCAGCTCGTCTTCCGTCGGCCTGCCGAACGCGGTGACGCATACGCCCAACGGCCCGCACTGGTTGAAGACGCCGCGCACAGCGCCGTCCTTGCCCGACGTATCGATGCCCTGCAGCACGACGAGCAATGAGCGCGCGCCTTCGGCCCAAAGCCGGTCCTGCAGCGTGTCGATCGCTTTGGCGCAGTCCTTGGCGCTCTCTTCAGCCTCGTCCTTATCGGGAAAGAGCTGATCGCAAACCGTGTCGCGCTTGGCCAGTTTGGACTTTGCGCCGGGCTTCACCAGCACGACGTCGTCGATGATGTTCTTATCCATGCGCCATTGGGCGCCAGGCGATGGGTAATAGGCAATAGCCAGCGGCGCAAAACGGCGGCGATCCCTACGCCGCCGCCCTGTCGCCTACTGCCTACTGCCTACTGTCTACTGCCTTACGAAGCGTAGTATTCGACGACGAGGTTCGGCTCCATCTGCACCGGATACGGCACGTCGGAGAGTTGCGGGATGCGCTGATAGCGCACTGTCATCCCCTTCGGGTCAACTTCGATGTAGTCCGGCGTATCGCGCTCTTGGCTTTGCAGCGCCTCCAACACGATCGCCATCGACTTGGCCTTGTCACGCACCTCGAGCACATCGCCGACCTTCACCAGGAAGGACGGAATGGTCACGCGGCGGCCATTCACCTTCACGTGGCCGTGGTTCACGAACTGGCGCGCTGAGAACACCGTCGGCGCGAACTTGGCGCGATAGACCATCGCGTCCAGGCGGCTCTCCAACAGACCGATCAAGTTTTCCGCCGTGTTGCCCTTCCGGCGTGCGGCTTCCTCGTAGGTCTTGCGGAACTGCTTTTCAGTGATGTTGCCGTAGTAGAGCCTGAGCTTCTGCTTGGCGACCAATTGCAGGCCGAAATCGGAGGTTTTGCCCTTGCGGCGCTGGCCGTGCTGGCCGGGGCCATACTGGCGCTTGTTGACCGGAGATTTCGGACGGCCCCAGAGGTTTTGACCAAACCGGCGGTCCGACTTGTATTTAGCTTGAATACGCTTCGTCATGCGCTTGTCGCGCCTTCTTCTTCTGACGGGGCCCGGCGGCTTCCCGATGAAGCCGCGACTGCCCTGGCGGTTCGCCCGTCACCCAGTATGCCGTGCGGCCCAGCGGCCGTGGCGGAAAGCGGGGCTTTTGGGCGA
>JBQTJK010000137.1:0-19002 GCA_052387215.1 Caulobacteraceae bacterium | reverse complement strand
CGCGCCGTCAGCGCGTCCGCGAGCGCTTTGAGTATGCGCGCACGCTCGTGGAAGGTCAGCGCCCGTAGCGCCGGCCCCCCCTGCTCGCGTGCGAAGCGAAGCATCGCGGCGAAGTCGAGCCCCTGCGACGAGGTCAGCGCAACGACATCGCCGTTCACGGCTGACCGTAGCTCGGCCATGCCGCCGCTCCCCGCGACCCAACGGCCTTTGGCGTAATTCTGCAGCGTGATCGGTTTCATGATTCAGCTTCCGGTGAACTTCGGCTGCCGCTTTTCCATGAATGCGGCGACGCCTTCTTTGTAGTCGCTGGTGCGTCCGAGTGTGCGCTGCGCATCGCGCTCGATGTCGAGTTGCGCCTCGAGCGTGCGCGCGCCGCTTTCGCGGATGAGCTTCTTCGTCAGCGCCAGGCCGCGCGTCGGCGCAGAAGCGAATTTTGCGGCGAGCGCGTCGGTCTCTTCGCGCAGCTTGTCGTCGTCAACGCATTTCCAGATCATGCCCCACGCCTCGGCGCGTTCGGCGGTCAAAGGTTCGCCCGTGAGCGCCAAGCCCAAAGCCCGCGCCTGGCCGGCGAGGCGCGGCAACGTCCAGGCGCCGCCGCTATCGGGGATCAAGCCAATATTGGCGAAGCTCTGAATGAACTTGGCGCTCTTCGCCGCGATGACGATATCGCATGCGAGCGCGATGTTGGCGCCGGCGCCCGCGGCGACGCCGTTGACGGCGCAGATCACCGGCATTTCAAGCGATGTGAGCCTGCGGATCAGCGGATTGTAGCGCTTCTCCAGCGACTCGCCGAGGTCGACGCCCTCGCCGCCGGGCGCGACAGCGCGATCCGACAGATCCTGGCCGGCGCAGAAGCCACGGCCCGCGCCTGTCAGCACCAAAACGCGCGCATCGCTCTTGGTCACGGCCTCCAGCGCGCGCGAGACTTCGTCATGCATCTGCACGGTGAAGCTATTGAGGCGATCGGGGCGGTTCAGCGTAAGGCGCGCGGCGCCGTTCGCGATCTCGAGAAGAATGGTCTCGAAGTCCATTGAGGCCTCCTGGCGCTGGCGTATGATAGAACGCATGGTCGGTCAATTCACGGAGCGCGCATGAGTGAAGCGGATGCGTTGGCGCGGAGTGTCGCAGACGAACTGCTGCGTCGCGAGGGCACGGGACCGGCCTGGGGCGTCGTCATCGACGACGCGCGCGAAGGCTATGCGCTCGTCCGCATGACAGTGCGCGACGACATGCTCAACGGCCATCGCAGCGCGCACGGCGGCATGATCTTCGCGCTGGCCGACACGGCGTTCGCCTACGCCTGCAATTCGCGCAACGAAACCACCGTCGCGCAGAACGCGACGATCTCATTCCTGGCGCAGGCGCAGACGAGAGACGTGCTGATCGCCGAAGCGCGGGAACTGTCGCGATCGGGCCGCAGCGGCGTTTATCAAGTCAGCGTGAGGACCGCCGATGGCCGCGCCATCGCTGAATTCACTGGGCTTTCGCGCACTATTGGCGGGGCTGTAATTAATTGACCGATCGGTCAGCGAATGCTATATTGACCCAAGTTCGAGAGGTGCGCCCGTGCATACGACTGATCTGAGCGGCAAGAAGAAGGCGGAAGCGGTGGCCGAGGATCCCGACCGCATCGCCGCGTTCGAGGCCCGCGTCGCCAACGACGAATTCATCGAGCCGAAGGATTGGATGCCGGAGGCGTACCGCAAGACGCTGGTCCGGCAAATGTCGCAGCACGCGCACAGCGAGATCGTCGGCATGCTGCCGGAAGGCAATTGGATCACGCGGGCGCCGAACCTGCGGCGCAAGGCGATCCTGTTGGCCAAGGTGCAGGACGAAGGCGGGCATGGGCTTTACCTCTACGCCGCCGCCGAAACGCTGGGCACGTCGCGCGATGAGATGATCGAAGCGCTGCACTCCGGCCGCGCCAAATACTCGACCATCTTCAACTACCCGACGCTGACTTGGGCCGATATTGGCGCGATCGGCTGGCTCGTTGACGGCGCGGCGATCATGAATCAAGTGCCGCTGCAGCGGACCTCGTACGGCCCGTATGCTCGGGCAATGGTGCGAATCTGCAAGGAAGAAAGCTTCCACCAGCGCCAGGGCTACGAGATCATGATGCATCTCGCCGCTGGCACGCCGGAGCAGCAACGCATGGCGCAAGACGCCTTGAACCGCTGGTGGTGGCCGTCGCTCATGATGTTCGGCCCGCCGGACGACAAGTCGCCGAACACCGAACAAAGCATGCGCTGGCGCATCAAGCGCGACACCAACGACGAACTCAGGCAGAAGTTCGTCGACATCACCGTCCCGCAGGCTGAAGCCATCGGGCTCAAAGTCCCTGATGCGGCGCTGAATTGGAACGACGCGCGCGGCTCTTACGATTTCGGCGAAGTCGATTGGGAAGAGTTCTACGCCGTCGTCAAAGGCGAAGGTCCTGTCGCCAAGGAACGCATGCAGGCGCGCGTGAAGGCGTGGGAAGATGGCGCCTGGGTTCGCGACGCGGCGCGCGTGCATGCCGAGAAGCGTGCGGCGGCGAAGCTGGCGGCGGAGTAAACCGATGAGCGATCCAAGCAAAGAATGGCCGTTGTGGGAAGTGTTCGTGCGCGGCAAGGGCGGGCTGTCGCACCGCCATGTCGGCAGCGTGCACGCGGCGGACGGCAAGATGGCGCTGGAGCACGCGCGCGACACCTACACGCGCCGGCTTGAAGGCGTGAGCTTGTGGGTGCTGCCGTCGGCGCAGATTATCGCCTCCGATCCCGGCGACGCCGCGGCTTTGTTCGAACCGGCGGAAGACAAGGTCTACCGCCACCCGACCTTCTATAAAATCCCTGACGGCGTGACGCACATCTGATGGACGCGCGCGCCACATACGCGCTTCGCCTCGGCGACGACTCGCTCATCCTCGGCCAGCGCCTGGGCGAATGGTGCGGGCATGCACCGGCGCTCGAGGTCGATCTGTCGCTCGCAAACGTGGCGCTGGATCAGATCGGCCAGGCGACGCATTTCCTGGGCATTGCCGGCGAAATCGAGGGCAAAGGACGCGATGCGGACGCCCTCGCCTTCCGCCGCGACGTGATGGATTTCACCAATTGTCTGCTGGTCGAACAGCCGAACGGCGATTTTGCGCAAACGATCGCGCGACAGTTCTTGTTCTCGCACTACCAGGAGCTGCTGTTTGCGGCGCTTAGCGCGTCGAAGGATGCGCGCTTCGCAGCGGTCGCAGCGAAGGCGGTGAAGGAAACCACGTACCACGCCACGCTTGCGAGCGATTGGATGATCCGGCTCGGCGATAGCACCGACGAGAGCAAGGCGCGCATGATCGCCGGACTCGACTGGATGTGGCGCTTCGCGGACGAATTGTTCGCGATTGATGAAATAGATGCGGCGGCGATCCGGGCCGGCGTCGGCATCGACAAAGCCGCGCTGCGCCCGGCGTGGGATGCGCGCATCGATGCGGTGCTTGCCGAAGCGACCTTGCCGCGTCCCGCTTCGCGGCGTCCTGTGCTTGGCGGCCGCAACGGCCGCCACTCGGAGCACCTCGGCCATCTGCTGAGCGAGATGCAGTTCCTGCAACGCGCCTATCCGGGAGCGACGTGGTGACGCCAAACACGCCCCTCACGCGCGGGGAGTTGGAGCGCGGGCCTCCGGCCCGCAGCGCGCCAGGAGGCGCGCGCTCCAACCTTGAAACGATCGAGCGTATCCTCTCCGACATCCCCGACCCAGAAATCCCGTGCGTCTCCGTGCTCGATCTCGGCATCGTGCGCGAGATTCGCGACGACCGCGTCGTTATCACACCGACCTACACCGGGTGCCCGGCGACGATCGCGATAGAGCGCATGATCCGCGAAGCGCTCGACGCGCACGGCTTCGCCGGCGTCGTGATCGAGACCACGCTCTCGCCGCCCTGGTCCACCGACTGGATCAGCGACGACGGCCGCGAGAAGCTGCGCGCATACGGCATCGCGCCGCCGCCGAAGGGCGCCGCCGCTGCGTCACTGAAGAACCAACAGCCGGCGGAATGTCCGCGTTGCGGTTCGACGCAAACGGTGGAGATCTCGCGCTTCGGCTCAACGCCGTGCAAGGCGCTGTGGCGTTGCACCGCGTGCGCCGAACCGTTCGACCGGTTCAAATGTCATTGATCGGCCTGCAACGCATCTCCCTCCCCCCTTGCGGGGGAGGGCTGGGGAGCGGGGTGCGGGCGGCGCCTTTCCGCAGACGCACCTCCGTCACCCCCACCCCCGACCCGCAAGGGGACGGGGAGTCATCGATGTTCGACGCGACCCGGTCATGAGCATCGACTTCCACAAACTGCGCGTCGCCGAAGTGAAGCGCGAGACGCCGGACGCGGTCTCGGTGCGCTTCGAATTGCCCGACGAACTGCGCGAGACATTTAAATTCCGCGCCGGTCAGCATCTGACCTTCCGCCGCGAGATCAGCGGTGAAGAAATCCGGCGCAATTATTCGGTCTGCGTCTCGCCCAGCGAAGGCTTGCTCAAGATCGGCGTCAAGAAAATCACCGGCGGCGTGTTTTCCGGCTGGGTGAACGAGGAGCTGAAAACCGGCGACGTCGTGGAAGTGATGGCGCCGCACGGCAGCTTCTGCTGGAGTTTCGATTCGCAGGCGCGGCGCGAGTACGTGGCGTTTGCCGGCGGCTCCGGCATCACGCCGGTCTTGTCGCTGATGAAAACCGCATTGACGATGGAGCCTCACTCCCGCTTCACGCTCCTCTACGGCAACCGCAATTCCATGGGCGTCATGTTCCTCGAAGAGATCGCGGGCCTCAAGGACCGCTACGTCGATCGTCTCTCAGTGTTTCACTTCCTCGAGGACGAGGAAGAAGAGATCGACCTGTTCAACGGGCGGCTAGACCGGGAGAAAGTCGACCTGATCCTTTCGACGCTCGTCCGCGCCGAAAACATCGACACGTTCTTCATCTGCGGCCCAGGCCCGATGATGGATGCGATCGAGGAAGCGCTCGTCTCCAAGAGCGTCGACAAGTCGCGCATCCTGATCGAGCGCTTCACCACCGGTCCGCTCTCAGAGGCACAAGCCGCCGCCGCGCGTGCGCTGGAAGAGAAGGCTGCGGGATTGAAAATGAGCGTAACGCTCAACGGCCGGCGCATGCACGTCGCATTCGATCCGGAGAAGCATTCGATCCTCGACAACGTCCGCGCCGCGGGCCTGCCGGCGCCGTTTGCCTGCAAAGGCGGCGTCTGCGCCACTTGCCGCGCCAAGGTGACCGCCGGCGAAGTCAGCATGAAACAGAACTTCGCGCTCTCGGAAGGAGAGCTGGCGGAGGGGTACGTGCTCACCTGCCAAGCCACGCCGCTGACAGAAGGCGTGGCGCTGACGTATGATGTTTAACCTGGCCGCGCGCTGAGATCGCTCCATATCACGCCGCGGGGGCGCCATCAGCTCACGAGGTTCCCATGGCCAGCGCAATCCACGCTCATCTCTGGTATAGCGAGAAAGCCGAGGAAGCGGCGAAGTTCTACGCTTCGATCTTCCCGAATTCCCACGTCGACAGCGTTACGACAATGCCAACGGACACGCCCTCAGGCCCCGAAGGCAGCGTGAAGATTGTCGAGTTCACGCTGCTCGGAACAAAATTCATGGCGATGACGGCCGAGCCGCTCGATTCGTTCAATCACGCCATTTCGCTGATGGTGGAGTGCGACAGCCAGGAAGAGATCGACAAGTACTGGAACGCACTGCTCGCCGACGGCGGCAATCCTGAACCCTGCGGTTGGCTCAAGGACAAGTACGGCCTCTCCTGGCAGATCACGCCAAAGGCGCTCGTCCGCATGATGAAGGACAAGGATCACGACCGCGCCAAGCGCGTGGCGGATGCGATGCTGAAGATGCAGAAGCTGGATCTTCCGGCGCTGGAGCGCGCGTACGCGAGGCGTTAGCGCCGCGTATCATAAAGCGCGCACGCATCCAGGTTGGAGCGCGGGCCCTCAGGCCCGCGCCAACGCTATGTCTTGAGATGTCATGTGAAGGTTCGCGCCTGAAGGCGCGCGCTCCAGCCTTCATGCGTTCCGCTGGTACCCGCCGGCAGAACTGAACCGCCAATCACTTGGGTCGCGGAGGATTGCGCAGCCGAGATGGCGATCAAGGATGTCGTCGCCCTCTTTTTCTCCAGGCGGGACAGCATCGTGGAGCCGGAAGACAATGTGCTGGCTGAGGTCGTAGCCATCATAGTGCGGAACATAGCCGCGTGAGTGCCAGCCCTTCGTGCCCATGGCGCATGGTCGCGAATAACATCAAATTTCACGAGGCTGGAGCGCGGGCCTTCAGGCCCGCACGCCGTCGGAGCGGTTTGATTGCGCGCCTCAAGGCGCGCGCTCCAACCTGGAAGCGTGCGTGCACTCAAGATGCGGGGATAGATGCCCTCGCTATCCACGCCGCTCTGACCGCAAGCCACTGAAAACAAAGCAGCGCGACAAAATCAATCCGACCGAGTACGCGCTGGCCTTAGAATGCGCCGCATATGAAGCAAGCACATCCACCCCTCACGCAAACCCGCGTCGAAGCGTATGTCGCTTCGGCGCTGCGTTTGTTGGGTTGGTTATTGGCCTTCATCCTTCGCGCCGGCGCGAGCGGCCGCAGCGTGCGGCTCAAGCACGCACTGAGCCGCGCCGAACATTGCGTCGAGTGCATTCTCTTTCTCCAGGCCGTCGTGCGCTACGGTCCCCCGCCCGGGCGGCGCAATCGCCCGCGTTCGACGCCGCATGGTTTTCACCGCCGCGCCGTCAGCTGTCGCCGGCCGCTGTTCTTCAAGCGCGCCAACATCCGCGCGCACAAGGCGAGCCCGCTCAACCGTGTGCTCGCCATGCTCGACGCGCTCGCGCGCCCCGAGCGCGCCATCGCCTATTTCTTCAAGCGCATCTGCAACGGCCTGTGCCAAAGCCGTCTGATTGCTGTCGCCCCGCCGGCCGACGCGCTTGCGCGCGATGCGCTCATGGCAGCCTTGCCGCGCTTCATCGACACTTCTTAGGCGGCTTTCCGCGATACCATCCTGCACATTCGCCGCCGAATCCGGGATTCGCGCGGGCGTCCGCGCATGCTCATGAGGGGTGGGCTAGGCGTTACTCCGCCGCCTTCCGCACCCCGCCCAAAGTCAGATCGACCGCCATGTCCGCCAGCGCTTCCGCGCTGACCGCGCCCTTCGGATCGAACCAGGTGTGGGTCCAGTTGATCGTGCCGAAGAACAGCATCGCGGCGGCGAAACTTGCGCCTTCCTTGTGCTTCAGCGACGGCTCGATCTCGGTCAACAAACTTTGCGCATTCTCGATCAGCCCGCGCTGCACCGCCACGATCTCGGCGCGCCGCGCCTTCGGTAATTCGTCGAGATCGTTCAGCAGCACCTTGTGCCGGTCGGCCGCGCCGACATAGAGCGCCATGAAGAGCTGCGTGAGATCGCGTAGTTTCTGTTCGGGGGGCGCAATGCCCGCCATCGCATCAGCGGCCGCTTCCTCCAGTGCGCGGACGTGGCTGATCATCACGTCGTAGAGGATGTCCTCCTTCGATTGGTAATAGTGATAGATCAGGCTCTTCGAGGTCTTGCAGCGCTGGGCGATGTCGGCGACCGAGGCGCCGTTGAAGCCGCGCGTGGCAAACAGCGCCGCCGCCGCATCGACGATCGCTTCTTTCCGTTCATCGTAATCCGCCGCCTGCGTGCGCGCCATGCATCCCTCGCCGCGCAAACTACAAGCGAAGCTTGGCGGAGCGCTAGTGGTTGCGGACGACTTCGGGGGCGATTGCGGGGCCGCCACCGAATGCGCGATAGGTCGCGATCGCTGCGCGCGCCGACTGCGCTTCGGCGTCGATGCGCGTCAGACTCGCGTCGATCAGCTGCTGCTCTGCGCGCAAGCGGTCGGCGAGGCTCTGGATGCCGGCGCTGTACGCCGCACGCGAGCCGCGCGCCGTCGTTTCAGCTGCTTCCTCAGCCGCACGCGCGGATGTCAGGCGCTGGCGCCCCTGCTCCAGCGACACGAGCGCGTTCGAGGCTTCGGCGACCGCCCCCGTCACAGTTCGGCGGTACTGGATCAGCGATTGCTCGAACTGCGCGGTCCGTTGGCGCGAGACCGCAAACCGCCGTCCCCAATCGAACAGCGGAATGGAAATGATCGGCGTCGCGCTCGCAAGCGTGACGCCGGCGCCGACCGAATTGCCGATCAGCGCGTCGGTAACATTGATCGAGCCGGTAAGATTGAGCCGCGGCAGCAGATCCGCGCGCGCCACGCCAAGCTGCGCGGCCGCGACCAAGGTCTGCGCTTCCGCCCGCGCCACGTCCGGCCGCAGGCGCAGCAGGTCCGCAGGCGCGGCGGGCGCTGACGCGAGTTCGAGATGCGGCACTGATGCGTCTGCCCTGCTCAGCACAGCTTGCGTCGAGCCCTCTTCCGTACCTGGCGCTTTGCCGCGCAACACGGCGAGCACGTTCTCCGCGCGCCGCTCTTCGATCACTAGGCCCGGCAAGCGCGTGCGCGTGCTCTCGGCCAAGCGCCGCGCGTCGGCGGCATCCGCTTCAGATGCGAAGCCTGCGCCCGCGCTTATCGCAAGGATGTGCGCCAATTCATCCGCCGTTTCGACGGATCGCTGCAGCGCTGTGCGGCTCGCCTGCGCCGCGCGCAGATCGACGTAGGCTTGCGCCACGTCCGCCGCGAGCGCCACGCGCGCCCCGCGAAGGTCGGCCAACGCACTCTGCGTGCTCGCGCGCGCGCCGGCGGCAGTCGCGCCGATCGCAAACAGGGGGAGCTCCCATGATACTTGCGCGCCGTAAGAGCCGGTCATGCTTTCGCGGTCGGTCCCCGCTGGGATGGGGCCCTCGACGAAACGCTGATACTGTCCGCTCCCTGTCGCTGTCAGCTCAGGCAGAAATTGTGCAATCGTCGAATACGAGAGCGCGCGCGCTTCGCGGACGCGCGAGACCGCAAGCTGCACACTTGGGCCTTCGGAGAGCGCCTCGACAACGAACTGGTTCAACGCCGGATCGTTGAAGCCTTGCCACCAATCCGTGACCGGCAGCTCAGCCCCTTGCGGCGCGTCGCGCCACACGGAGGGCAGTGGCGGCGCCTCGGCGCGCTCGCTCGGCATGGTCGACGCTGCTGCATTCCCGATCGGCTATTACTCGGTCAACGGCGAAGGCATGACGCCGCAGGACATCTCCTGGTTTATCGACAACGATCTGCAGCGCGAACTGCTCGCCGTGCCGGGCGTCAGCTCCGTGCAGCGCCTTGGCGGGGTTGACCGCGAAATCCGCGTCGAACTCGATTCCGCGCGTATGCTCGCCTACGGCGTCTCCGCCGACCAAGTGAACAATCAACTGCGCGCCATCAACGCCGACCTGCCCGGCGGCCAGGCGCAAGTCGGCGGCCAGGCGCAATCCATTCGCACGCTCGGCGGCGCCCAATCGATCGAAGAGCTGACCAATTTGCGCATCACCGCCGCCGATGGCCGGACGGTGCGCCTGGGCGATCTCGGCACGGTGACCGACAGCGCCTCAGATCTCAACTCGATCTCTCGCTACAACGGCCAACCCGTCGTCGGCTTCATGGTCTTGCGTGCGCGGGGCGCCAGCGAAGTGCAGGTGTTCGATCGCATGGACGAACGCCTCGAGGAGATCGCGGCGCAGCGTCCGGAGATCGAGGTTACCGAAATCGCCTCGACCGTGGAATTCATCCGCGGCATGCACGAGAGTTCGATCCATGCCCTCATAGAAGGCGGGTTGCTGGCGTGCTTGGTCGTGTTCCTGATCCTGCGGGACTGGCGCGCCACGCTCATCGCGGGGGCCGCTATCCCGCTGTCGATCATGCCGACCTTCGCCGGCATGGAAGTGCTGGGCTTCACGCTCAACATGGTGACCTTGATTGCGCTCGCGCTCGTCACCGGCGTGTTGGTTGACGACGCCATCGTCGAAATCGAGAACATCATACGCCACATTCGCATGGGCAAAGGCGCCTACGAGGCCGCGCTCGAAGCCGCCGATGAAATCGGTCTAGCCGTGGTCGCGACGACGGGCTCGATCATAGCCGTGTTCGTACCGGTGAGCTTCATGTCCGGCGGCATGGGCGTGTCTTCCGCGAGTTCGGCCTGACCGTGGCTATGGCGGCGCTTTTCTCGCTGATTGTGGCGCGGTTGATCACGCCGATGATGGCCGCGTTCTTCCTCAAGAACGAAGGCCACGAGGCGGAGGCCAAGCCCGGCGTGTTCACCCACGCCTATCGCGACGCGTTGAGCTGGGCGATCCGCAATCCGTGGAAGACGGTCAGCATCGGCGTTGGTGTCTTCGTCGCCTCGCTCATGCTTGCCATGACAGTGCCGTCCGTTGTGATCCCGCGCTTCGACTCGGGCATGATCCAAGTGCGCACCGAGATTCCACCAGGCACACCCGTGCTCGAAGCCGATCGTGTGCTGCAACGGATGAGCACACGCATCCGCGAGAATCCGAACATCAAAGGCGTGTTCACGACGCTGAACGGCGCCGACGGTTCGGCGCCGAACGCAGATATGTATATTCAGCTCACGCCGCGCGACGAGCGCAACCAGTCCGCCTATGCGATCCAGCAAGTGCTGCGTCCGGTGCTGTCGGAATTCCCCGATTATCGCTCGGCGTTCGTGCAGGATCAGGGCGGCTCGTCTGGCTCCGACATCACAGTGTCGTTCGTCGGCCAGGATCCGCAAGCCGTGAACGCCGCCGCCGAACGTCTGTCAGCAGCGATGTCGCGCATGCCGGAGCTTACCGACGTACGCTCTAGTTCGTCACTGCGCCGGCCGGAGCTTCGGGTGCGCCCACGCCAAGAAGATATGGCGCGGCTCGGCGTCACCTCGGCGAACCTCGCTTCCGCGATGCGCATCGCGACCAGCGGCGATGCGGAGCAGTTCCTGCCCAAGTACGATCTCGCCGACCGGCAAATCCCGATCCGCGTCACGCTGCGGCCCGATCAGCGCACCGACCTAGACGCGCTGCGTTCGTTACCCGTGCAATCTTCGCTCGGAGCGCCAGTTCGGCTCGAAGCGGTGGCCGACGTGCAGTTCTCGCTTGGCGAAGCAACGATCGAACGGCGCGACCGTGAGCGATCAGTGACCGTGGGCGCCAATGTTCGCCCCGGCACCCAGCTCTCGACGGCGCAGAACGCCGTATTTGCCCTGCCCGAAGCGCAGGGCGGGCCCGGCGCGCGCCTCGCCGCGGGGGGCCAGACCGAGGACTTCGCGGAAATGACGGCGAGCTTCGGCAGCGCCATGCTGTGGGGCGTCATTCTCATCTACATCGTGCTGGTGTTGCTCTTCCGCGACTTCTTCCAACCGATCACGATCATGACGGCGCTGCCGCTCTCGATCGGCGGCGCTTTCATCGGCCTCATCGTCGCCAACCTGCCGCTCTCGTTGTTCGCGTTCATTGGCTTGCTGATGCTGATGGGACTGGTGACGAAAAACTCGATCCTCCTCGTCGACTTCGCCGTCGAACGCATGCACGCGGGCATGAGCCGCAACGCCGCGCTCATGGAAGCCGGCATGAAGCGCGCGCGGCCGATCATCATGACGACGTTCGCGATGTCGGGCGGCATGTTGCCCGCGGCTTTAGGTTGGGGCGTCGACGGCACGCTGCGGCAAGGCATGGGCGCGGCCGTGATCGGCGGCCTGATGCTCTCGACGCTCTTGAGCCTCGTATTCGTGCCGGCGATGTTCGTGCTGATCGACAAGCTCGAGCACCGGGTGCAGGGCTTCTTGCCCAAGCCGACGCCGCATCGCGACGCCGAGGAGGGCGTGCGCACGCCGGCGGAGTGATCAGCGCGATCGTCCGCGGGCGCTAACGGGCCAGATATCGATCAACGTTCCGTCGCGCACGACGTGATAGGCGTCGTAGAGGTTCACGGTTGGATCGCAGTGCGGCACGGTGAGGCTGATGTGATCATCGACGCGGAACTTGTGATCCGGCGCGATCAGCGCGCCGTGCTCATCGCCCATAAACACGAACATCGACGTTGCTGGCGCGCCATCTGTCACGACAGGCAGGCCGCCATCGGTTGAGAGCGCCTTGAAGCCGGCGTCGATTGTCGCCATCGACGCCGAGTTGGCCGAGATCACGTGCGCATCGACGAACAGCGAAGTCTCGAACGGCTTGCCTCCCTGCCCATCGAGGTCACAATCGCCGTACTGCTTGTCCATAAACACGTAGGAGCCGGTCTGTAGTTCGTTCAGCACGCCAAGCTCCGCATCGATGCGGTGCGTGCCGGTACCGCCGCCGGTAACAAGTGCGGGCGCGAGGTCTGCCTCATTCAGCGCGGCGATCACGGTTTGCAGATAGGCGGTGCGGTCCGCGATGGCCGCGCGGCGATCGGCGTAGGACTGGATGTGCTGCTGAACGCCGCAATAATACTGCACGCCGCCAAAGCGCAACGTAGTCGCACCGGCGATGCGCTTGGCCAGTACGTACGCTGCTTCGGCGGACGCCACGCCGGTGCGGCGGATGCCGGGGTCGATATCGACGAGTACAGTCAGTGTTTGATCTGCCGCCTTTGCCGCAGCCGCGAGCGCATCGACGTTGTCAGGATTGTCGGCAACCACGCGCAGATCGCCCACACGCGCATTGAGAGCAATCAGCCGCTCGATCGCCTGCGTGGTCACGACCGGCGACGTGATCAGGATATTTCTGATCCCGCCCACGGCCAGCACTTCGGCTTCGCCAAGCTTGGCGCAGCACACGCCAACGGCCCCTGCCGCCATTTGCAGCCGCGCGATCTCGATGCTCTTGTGCGTCTTAGCATGTGGACGCAACGCCATGCCCTTGGCGCGCGCGATCTCAGCCATCGCCCCAATGTTGCGCTGAAGTGCGTCGCGATCGATTACCAGCACCGGTGTGTTGAGCGCCAGCCGCGAGCCTTGGCGGCCAATCAAGTGTCGGTGCAGATCAACGTCGCTCACGCTTGCTTCCCATCGATGCCAAACAGCTGACTCAGATGCGCATTAGCAAACTTCGCCATCGGATCATATTCATTGCGCACTGTCTTAAACTTAGCGGCGTTCGGATAGAGCGCATCCACATCGCGCGCCGTCAATGTGTGCCGCTTGGCCCAGTGCGGCCGCCCGCCATGGGCGCGGAAGATCGGCTCGGCTTCGGCGAACAGATCGCGCCACGGCATCTTCGCGTATTGGTGCATCGAGATCGAAGCGCCCGGCGCGCCATTGAACGGCGAGAGCCAGATATCGTCGGCGGCGGTGAGGCGGAACTCGAACGGGAACGTCACGGGCAGCTTGCGCTTGCGGATCCAGGCGATTGCTTCCTTCAGCGCAGCCCATCCATTGGCGCGCGGCAACTCGTATTCCATCTCCTCGAACCGCACGGTGCGGTCCGATGGGAAGATTTGATACGCTGGGCCAACGCGGCGCTGACGGATGCCGGGGCGCACGATGTGGGGCTGGAGGCGCGAGGTCAGGAACGGGAATGCCGCACACATGTCGCAGACGAGGCGGAAGGCGCGGTCATCCATGTCCTGCATCTGCTTCAGCGCCCCTTCGCCGGGCCCCGGGTTGAGCGTCTTTAGGATCGCTTGATCGCCATAGGGGAACACGAAAAACTCGACGTGACGATTGTTCGCCGCGAGGTCCTCCCATCGCGCCTCCACCTCGTGCAGCGGATGCGATTCAACGCGCTCCTCAAGATGATAAGCCGGCAGCACGTCGATCTCGATGCGCGTGGCGGCGCCGAGCAAGCCAAGCGACAGGCGCGAGGCTCGATAAAGATCGGGCCACTCGCTCTCGCTGCAGCGGACGATCGAACCGTCCGCCAACACCAGCCGAAAAGCGCGCGCCGCGGTTGAGAGCGAGCCAAGCCGCGCCCCGGTGCCGTGGGTGCCGGTGGCGATGGCGCCGGCAAGCGCTTGCGGATTCACATCGCCCTGGTTGATGAGCGAAACGCCCTCTTCCCAGAGCGCGGCGGTCAGCTTGGCGAGGCTCCAACCGGCCGGCGCCCAGGCGCGCGATTTATCGGCGTTGAATGAGAGGCCGCCCTCAAGTCCAGCAAGCGACATCAGCGTGCCGTCGGTTTCGCAGAGCGGCATGAACGAATGGCCGGCGCCGACGACGCGCACCTTGTCCGCGCGCGCGACCATCGCTGCCAGTTCGGCTTCCGTCCTCGGCCGCGCAAGCTCGCGCGGGGCGCTGACCACGCTGCCGGACCAGTTCCTCCATTTCATGCGATCGGGTCTAGATGCCCTCAAGCCGCGAGGAAACAATGCCGGCGACGATGACGGCCGCGTAGCACGCAAACATCAAAGCCGCGAATTCAGCCCCGAGCGAAGGATCGAGGTTCGGGAAGAGTTCGCCAAACCTGTCGATCTCGTAGATGCCGACGAGAAAGCCGGGCACCACTATGGTGGAGGCCGCCTCGGATCGGTCGGTCTGCGCGACGCGCATGATCTTCAAGACCAGATACGTGATTACCAAGAGAGCCAGCGGCAGGGACATGAACATCCAAGACACCCCGCCCGGGCCCGGCTGGAACAACATGTCGCCGACAAAGCGGAACGCCACAGCAACCGCGAGCCATAACGCAAAGCCGACCGCCATCCAGCGCACAGCCATGATCTTTCTGCCGGCGGCGATCACCGCCGCATAGCACGCGAACATCAGCATCGCGAACTCGGCGCCGAGCGAGGCGTCGAGGTTCGGGAAGATGGCGCCAAAGCTGTTGATTTCGTAAATGCCGACCAGAAGGCCGGGCACCGCCATGATGGAGGCCGCCTCGGAGCGGTCGGTCGGCGTGACGCGCATGAGCAGCAGCAGCAGATAGATGATCGCGAAGAGCGCCAGCGGCATGGTCAAGAACAACCAGGAGACGCCCCAGGGACCGGAATGGAACGCCATCTCACCGACGAAGCGGAACGCAAATGCGATCGCGACCCAGAGCGCAAAGCCGATCGCCATCCAACGCACGATCATTTGTCCCTCCCTACCCGGCCAGCTTGTCGCCGACTCTGGCGGACACTACGACGCGCCCCGGTGGTGGTAAAGCTGCGCTTCGCCTTCACACGGTCGTAGCTATAGGCTGGCGACGTCATGGGCTGAGTGCGAGCAGCGGGAAAGGAGTGTCACCCGTTCCCTTCCTATGATGGGCGTGCGTCATCGTTATGCGTCTCCTCGGTTTGAAACGCGGTTTCACTTCATGCTCCGCTGGGAGGCGGGGCGCGCGATCCGCGCTCGGTTAGTCCGTAGGGTTGCGAAGTTCATCTCTGAACTCCGCCGCGCGCTTCGCGCGCCCCGTTGTGCGCTCGTTTTTCCCGGCCTGGGACGAGGAGTTGTACTGGTCCGTCCTTCGACGGCTCGCCTCTTGGGGCTTAGCTCCATTCCCAATTCGCCGGTGCTGGATGCGAGGTCTCCGTCACCTCGGACCTTTCGGTTTCACTCCCCGAAAGCAGTTTTCAGATCACCTCGGCTTTCGCTTCAGCAATCACCATCCCGACCGTGTCTCGCACCTCTCAAAGCTTCGGACACGTCGAAGTCTGCTCCCGGAAGCCGGCGCGGGTCCGGAGATTCAAACGGACCCGGACACGCTACGCAATCAATATGCCCCCGACCCCACTCTTTGCCCGAGTTGCCGGAAACGATCAGTGGGATTGCCAGGGCGGCACCGAGCGGAATCCAAAGAAGGCGACTAGCAAGACAAACGGAAACAGGAGGATCGCATTGTTTCCCGCCCAAACCGCCGAGCCGGCTTACTTTCTATGATGGAGTGCCGCCCCGCCGGTCTACTCGGTTCCGCCGACGACCTGCTGGAAGGACCTAGCCCGAATCACTCTCGTGGAATTTGAGTCAGGCTCCATAGAATCCGACAGAATTATGGTGGTGGCGGGTGGACTTGAACCACCTACCTTGGGGTTATGAATCCCACGCTCTAACCAGATGAGCTACGCCACCGAAGGGCGCGAGACATAAGCGTGGCGCAGCGCGGGGGCAAGCGGTTCGGGACGCCAGGGCGATCCGGCGGTCATTCTTGCAATTTCCTTGTCCTTCGGCGCCTGTCCGCCCTTGCACGGCAGCCCTCCAGCACGCAACCATGGGAAAATCTTCCGCCGCTCGGGCCCTGGGAGGCAATTTTGTCCGAACCGCTGGACGCCATCGATGCCCGCATTCTCGACCTGCTGCAGCAGGACGCCAGCCTCTCGATCGCCGACATTGCCGAGAAGGTCGGGCTCTCCTCCTCGCCGGCCTGGCGGCGGATCGAGCGGCTGAAGAAAGCGGGCGTCATCAAGAAGCAGGTGACGCTGCTCGACCATGAGAAGCTTGGGCTGACGTTCGAGGTGTTCGCCTCGGTGAAACTGCAGCTGCCCTCGCGCGAGAACCTGGAAAAATTCGAGGCGGCGGTGATGGCCTGGCCGGAAGTGGTCGAGTGCGCAACTGTGACAGGTGCGGTCGATTACATGCTGCGCGTGGTCACCACCGACATGCACGCCTATGACGACTTCCTGCGCGACAAGATGCTGGCGCTCGGGCTCGTCTCCGACGTGCAGTCGCGCATCGTCATGCGCGCGGCCAAGCGGACCACTGCGGCGCCGCTGGAACTGATCGCGGACAAGCTTACGGGCTAGCGCGCATCGCGCTCGGCGCGGCGCAGCATGGCGGCGGCGCGCGGGCCGACAAAGATTTGCGGGTTCGACGGCGGCGAGAGATTCTGTTCGCGCTCCCACTGCGCGATCAGCCGCTTGGCGTCGTCGAAGGCTTCGATCATGTCGCCGCCTTCGCGGACACTGCGGTTGAAATAAGCGTCGCCGAAAAACGTCCAATTGTTCTGCGGCTGGCAGCCGAACGAGGACCGATCCGGCGCCGCGGCGGTCATGACGATCGTGCTTTCGGTGGCCAGCGGGGCGATGAAGGCGCCGGCAAAGCAGGCGGAAATGATGACGACGCGATTGTGGATGTTGGCCTGCGATAGCATCGTGCTCAGATGCGCGGGCCTGAGACCTGCAAACAGACGGTTGTGCTCGCGGATCGAGGCGACGCCATCGGATTGGCCGTGCGTGGTGATGAAGATGACGACCAAGTCCTCGTTCGGATCGATCACCGAACCGATATGGCCGATAGCGGCGGCGAAATTGTCTGGCGTCGCGGCCGGATAGGTGCGCGCACCCTGCCCGCCGGCTGAGAGAATGATCGAGCGTCCCTGGGCGCCGAGATGCGGACGCAAGATCTCTTCGGCTTGCGTTGCTTCGCGCTCGAACACGGGATCGCCCCAGAACGAGACGCTCAGCATGTAGACGTCCTGCACGCCGGGGCGTTGCGGCTCGACCGCTTCGAGCGCATCGCCCATGAGCTTGGCAAGGCGCGCGGCCTCGGCCGGCAACGGCGCAATTTCCAGAGCGCCGAACTGGCCATTGAAAGGATCGCGCTGCGGCTGTTGCTGCGCGGCGACGGGCGAAGCCAACACGAATGCCCCGGCGAGCGCGGCGATCAGCATTCCAATGCGCATCAATTCCCCTCCAGAGCGCTCAGCTTCCCCTGCTTCACCGGC
The DNA here is from genome assembly GCA_052387215.1 of Caulobacteraceae bacterium. Taxonomy (GTDB): domain Bacteria; phylum Pseudomonadota; class Alphaproteobacteria; order Caulobacterales; family Aquidulcibacteraceae; genus Vitreimonas. Next base: position 1,490 of record JBQTJK010000137.1, on the reverse strand, counting down.
GCCTGCAACCGGGGTTCCGCATAGCGCCGCCCCGCCGGCTAGGCTAGCACTAGGTGCATGTCTGAGGGGACGGCGCCGCCGCGACGGGACGGCTTTATCGCAGTGCGCAAGGCCGAATTGGCCGAGGCGATCGTTGCGGCTGGTCCCCCCGGCGAAGCGCAAGCCATGGGCGATGTGCTGAAACTGTTGGGCGCCCTGTTGCATCACGAGGCGCACGCAAAACTCGAGGCGCTGAAGGCGAAATACGACCCGCTCGATCCGGACGCGCCGCCGTCGCGGCGCGACGTGAGCGTCGCGGCGTTCGAAGCGTTCGAGCGCGAGCTTGGCGACGCGCTGGCGCGCGCGAACTTTGCCGAGATCGATCCTCACACGGTGCAGACGCGCGCAACGACAACGCGGCTGACCGGCTTGAACATCAAGCCCTCCGCGGCAGGAATTCGGCGGGTGCGCTTTTTTGCGCGCGGCGCCCGCAACGAAACCGTTGAGCTGAAACGCTGGTTCGGTTTGCGGCGAGAGCATGTCGACGTGCAGAGGATGAACGATGTCGTCGTGCTGGTTGGCTTCAAAGCCGAGGACGAAGCAGCCGCGCGCGCCGATCACAAAGCATTGCGCCAGATGCGGCGCGGCGTGCGTCAGGGTGCGGCGCTGATCAAACACTTCCGCAGTGTGGCCGCGGCTGAGTTGGTGACGTTGCATCCGGGCGCCAAGCCCAGCATGCGGCCGCGCGATCAGGCCATGCTGGCGGGACCCGCGGTCGTTGCAGGCGTGCCGGTGCTGCTCAATCTGTGGCCAGCGCTGACGGTGATCTTTGCCGTGCTCGCAGCCTATTTGGGCGCGCAAGGCGTGATCGAAGAGAGCGAACTGAAGCGCGCGCTGGCCGCCGTGTCTGGCCTCGTGGCTGTCGGCGCCTTCGTGATGCGACAGCGGTTGAAGTACGAGGCGCAGACGCTGCGCTATCAGAAGCAGCTCGCCGACACGGTGTACTTTCGCAATCTCGCCAACAATGCCGGCGTGCTGGATTCCCTCGTCGGCGCAGGCGAGGAGCAGGACGCCAAGGAAGCATTTCTGGCCTACGCCATTCTGCGCCGCGAAGGCCGCCCACTGGTGAAGGCCGAGATCGACAAATTCTGCGAGGCATTCCTGCGCGAGCGGTTCGGGCTGGAGATCGATTTCGAGATCCACGATGCGTTGGGGAAACTGGAGCTTCGCGGCCTCGTCGTGAATGACGGCGGGAGCTACATCGCGATTGCGCCGGCCGAAGCGCTGACCAAGCTCGACGCGGCGTGGGACGGCCTGTTCAGTTTTTCCGCGCGGAGGTAGTCGCACGCGAGACGCTCGCTGCGGGTTCACAACTTGTGCCCCTTGGAGGGCGGGAACGCGAACGTGTCGCGTGAAAGAAAGGGCGCGAAAGAGACGCAAGCGCGTTCGCGTTCCCGCGATCGGCTTTGCATGAGCCTTAGCCCCGGCGCAGGTCTTCGCTGCGTGAAGCT
>JBQTJK010000136.1:0-24100 GCA_052387215.1 Caulobacteraceae bacterium | reverse complement strand
TCCTCGCCCTTGATGGGCGAGGTGGCGCGAAGCGCCGGAGTGGGTGGCGGTGCAACTCCTCCAATGTGGCGCTTCCACCCACTCAGTCATCGCGCTGCGCGCGCTGACAGCTCGCCCATCACGGGCGAGCAGGAGTGCGCCGCATGACTCCCGCCGAACTCGAAGCCGCCAAGGCCGACGCGCGCCTGCTCATGCGGGCCGAGCGCGCAGCGATCGAACCACGTGACGCGGCGCTGAAACTCATTGAAAACTTTCCGCTCGAACTGGCGAAGCTCTCGCCGGTCGCTGGCTACTGGCCGGTCGGCGGCGAGATCGACGGACGCCCGCTGCTTGCCGCGCTTGCCAAGGCCCGCCGCACCGTCGCGCTGCCACGCATGGAGACGCGCGCCGGGCCGGCGCGTTTTCTCGCCTGGCGGGGCAATGAAGCGCTGACGGCCGACGCGTTCGGCGTGCCGTCGCCGCCCGCCGACGGCGCCGATCTTTCTCCTCGCCTCATCTTCGCGCCGTTGCTCGCGTTCGACCGCGCTGGCCGTCGCCTGGGGCAGGGCGGTGGACACTACGACCGCATCATCTCGCTTTACCGCGCTCACGGCGCGATCGCCGTGGGCCTCGCCTACGCCGAACAGGAATTGGGCCAAGTCCCCGCCGGCCCGCGTGACGCGCACTTGGACTGGGTGATCACACCCAAGGAAGCGATACGGTGCATGCGCGGCGAAGGCTTACGCGGCTTCAACCCGAAGTGATCGGGCGCCGCTCGCGGGACGTGTTAGCATCCAATCATGGGGAGATCGTCCGCCTACGGCGCCGCGCTGTGCGCCATCTTGCTTGCCGCCATCGGTGCGGCCTGGGCGCAGGAGGGACGCGCGCAAACTGACTGCACCTGGGAAACGGCCGAGCGCCTCAGTGTGCGTCGCATCGACGGCGCCGAGACGGGGTTGCGCGGGCGCTGCGTGCGCGTGCGCGCCGAACTTGATGGCTGGCAACTCAGCGCGGCCCGCCCGCAGCGGCGCTCAGTCGCCGCGCCGATCGACTTCATCGGCGCCTATTCCCGCGACGCGACGCTGCTCGAGCCCTTCCGCGAGCGCTCACGCCGGGTCGAGGTGCTGGGCGTCGTCGGCCATTGCAGTGACATTTGCGCCGGCGAGCACGGTCGGGATGAGCAGGGCAGCACAACCATCTGCATGCCGACCGGCTTCTGTCACTATTACGACGATCCCTACGTGATGATTGAGGCGGTGCGCTAGGCTTGAGCCTCTCGGCCGGTGCCGCTATACGCGCGCTTCATGGCCGGCCATTCGAAATTCGCGAACATCCAGCACCGCAAGGGCGGGCAGGACAAAAAGCGCGCGCAGATGTTCACCAAGATCGCGCGCGAGATTCAAGCGGCGGTGAAGCTTGGCGGCCCAGACCCGAATTCGAACCCGCGGCTCTATCGCGCCATGGCCTCCGGTCGCGCTGTCAACATGCCCAAGGACAATATCCAGCGCGCCATCGACCGCGGCGGCGGCGCTGGCGCCGAGCAGCTCGACGAAATCCGCTACGAAGGTTTCGGCCCCGGCGGCATTGGCGTCATCGTCGAGTGCCTCACCGACAACAAGAACCGCACCGCGGGCGAAGTCCGCGCCGCGTTCGCCAAAAACGGCGGCAATCTTGGCGAAACCAATTCGGTCTCCAATTCCTGGCGCAAGGTCGGCGAAATCCGCTACCCGCCCGCCGCCGCCAGTGAAGACGCCATGCTCGAAGCCGCCATCGAGGCCGGCTGCGATGATTGCACTGTCGAAGACGAGCATCACGTTATCACCTGCGAGATGAACGCGCTTGCTGGCGCTTCGCAGGAGCTGGCGAAAAAGTTTGGCGATCCAGCGAGCGCGAGATTCGTTTGGCGCACCGACATCGCCATTCCGATTGAAGGCGAAGCGGCGGAGGCGCTGATGAAACTCCTCGATCAACTCGACGATCTCGACGATGTCCAGGACGTCTATTCCAACGAAGACATCAGCGACGAAGAACTGGCGCGCCTGAGCGCGTAAGCGCATCAGCCTGCTGCGAAGAATTCGCCGATGCTTTGCGAGAAGATCCAGACTTGCGGAATGGCGAAACCGATCACCGCCGCCCAGAACACCGTGATCAGCGCCATCGCGACGCGATTCCAGATCGTGCGGCGGCCAATCACTTCGAACTCTGCATCGATCACTTTGCCGCTCCTCGTCGCGGGTCTCTCGCTCTCGCGCAGGCGGATGATGTGCGGGCGGCTCATGGCTTCCTAAATCGCCAAACAACAGGGCCAGGATATGGCAAAACCGCCGATGCGTTCACACCGGCGGTTCCGCTTCTTAGCTTACCGATCGCTTAGCCGCGGCCGCGCCGGTAATCCCAATCGAGCGACGCTTCCAGATGCGCGTTCAAACGGTCGAAACGGCGGTCGAGGTCACGGCGTTCCTGATACGAGAGGCCGTTCCTACGATAACGCGCTTCAAGCCGCGCGATATCGTCGAACTCGGCGCGCAAGGTGTAGGCTTCCCTACGCGTCAGGCGGCCCGTGTGAACGCCCATCTCGATGCGGTTTTCGAGCACGCGCTGGCGCTGGTTTATGGGCTGCCAACCGCGATCGCGGTCTTGCCGGTCATTGCGCTCGTAGCGAATTTGCGCGCTCAAACGGTCGAAGCGCATGTCAAGGTCGCGCCGTTCCGAACTCGACAAGCCGTAGCTCGCGCGATAGCGCGCCTCAAGCCTGGCGAGATCTCGGAACTCATCGCGTAGGCGGGCCGCTTCGCCACGCGTCAGGTCGCCACTGCGGACGCCGGCGTCGATACGCGCGTCGAGGCGCGCTTGTCGTTCATTGATGCTCTGCCAGCTTTGGGCAGAAGCGGGGGCAGCTACAGCGAGCGCACTCGCCGCGACCGCAATTGCAAGAAGCTTTCTCATCGTACCTTCCTCAATGTCCGGACCCTCTGCGGGCCCCAGTTGTGTAAACCCGGCGCTGCTGCATCGTTCCTCAGGAACATGATCCAATCTGTCGCGCCGGCCCGGTTCCCGGACTGTTGCCAAGCGGCGCCGAACGCTGCATACGCGACACAACTCGACACACTTCCGGTCGCCGAGTGAGAGCATCGCGCACTCGTGCTGAACCGGCGCTGACGGAGTCCTTCATGAGCAGTGATCTCGTCGTTGTTTTCGGCGGTTCCGGCTTCATCGGTAAACAAGTTGTGCGCGCTCTGGCGAAGCGCGGTTACCGCGTACGCATTGCGATGCGCCGTCCGCACTTGGGCGCCGAGCTGCGCGTGATGGGCGATGTCGGTCAGATCCAACTGGTGCAAGCGAATGTGAGGTTTCCGGAGTCGATCGATGCGGCGCTCGAAGACGCCGACGCTGTCGTGAACCTCGTCGCAGTAATGTATGAGAACGGTAAGCAGAACTTCGAGACGCTGCACGTCGAAGGCGCGCGAGCCATCGCCGAGGCCGCGGCCAAGCGTAGCATCAAGAGCGTCGTGCATTTCTCGGCGCTCGGCGCTGGACCCAAGGGCGCACGTTACGCCCGCACCAAGTATCGCGGCGAGCGCGCGGTGCTCGAAGCGGCGCCGACAGCGACGATACTGTGTCCATCGATCGTGTTCGGCCCTGAGGATCGCTTCTTCAACCGCTTTGCGCAAATGGCCCAGAACCCGTTGCTGTATGGCATGCTCGGTACGATGCCGCTTATTGGCGGGGGCAAGACCAAGTTCCAACCCGTCTTCGTTGGCGATGTCGCCGACGCTGTGTGCGCCGCGCTCGTGAAGCCTGAGGCGAGGGGTCACGTCTACGAACTTGGTGGCCCACGCATCTACACGTTCAGGCAATTGCTGGAGTACGTGCGCAACGAAACAGATCGCCACCCGCCGTTTCTTCCGCTGCCGTTTGTGGTCGCCCTTCCGCTTGGCTTGCTCATCGACTGGGCATTCAAGCTGATCCCGTTCGCCGATCCGCCGATCACCGGCGATCAAGTTACCCTCTTGAAGCGTGACAACATCGCCGGGATGGACCCCAACGCCGGCACGATCCACGACCTGGGCGTGGCGCCGCTCGAAAGCGTCGAAGCGATCGCGCCGAGCTACCTGTGGCGTTTCCGGCCCTATGGCCAATTCCAGACGCGGCAGAATCTGGCGTGAGGGCGCGCGCTCTCCCGCTGGCGACACTAGTCCTCGGCCTGCTGACGCTGGCGACATTGCTGTGGCTCGGCATGTCGCCGGAAGTGGCAGCGGTCTACGAACGCAGCGAAGTCGGCGCCGCGGTGAGCGAGTTCCAACGCGCGGAAACGCCAGCTGATCTCGCACGGGTGTTCGGCGATCCGCCGAACCCTGCGATCCTCGCGGCGCAAGACGTGGTCAACACGCGCGATCTCTACGCCTTCATTCCAGCTTACGCGTTATTCCTCGTTGTTGCGGCGCTCATGATTTCCGCTGGCGTGCGCGGACCGTTGACATGGGCCGCGATCGCTTTCGCGCTGCTCGGCGCCGGAGCTGACGCCATAGAAACGACGCTCCAATTGCGTATCACCGCCGACACCGAAAACGCCGCCGAGTACCTGCCGGTGGCGCCGTGGCATTGGGCCAAGTATGTCGCGCTCGGCCTCAACGGCGCGGCGATCGCAGCGATCTGCTTTGTCTCAACGCCCAAGCGCTGGATTATGGGTCTGCTGGCGCTGGCGCCGCTGCCCTTCGTGCTGGCCGCGTGGGCGGGATTCTCATCGCCACGTCTGTTCAGCGCCGCCTTCGGCGCCTACTGGATCGCGATCTTGGTGCTTGCCGCTATTGAGTCGGTTCGGGGGAGAGGTGCTCAGGCTTGATGCCGAAATCGCCGACGATGTGCTGCGCCACGATCGAGCGGTGGCACCCGCGCCAGTCGTGTTCGAGGCACATGATGCAGGTGCGCCCGCGCTTGGCCAGATCAGCCGTCTCCGCCAGCGCCAGCTGACTCTCCGGCTCAGCCAGCTTCGCTTCGAAGATGCGCTGCATCGTCTTCGCGTCGCCCCTGCGCGCCGCTTCACGCCCGGCCTTTGGCGTGCCAAGCGCCTTCATGTGGATGTAGGCGATGCCGGCCGCATCGAGGCTTGCCGCCAGCGACTTTTTGGAGAATCCGGCGCGGCGCGAATTCGCTACATCGCGCACGTCGACCAGCGTCTTGATCTTCGCCGCCTTCAGCGCCGCGACGAAATCGGCTTGGCCGACCTTCTCGTAACCGATCGTGTAGAGCTTCTTGCTCACAGCCAACCCATCGCCAGCGCGCCGAGGATCGCGCCGCCTGCGACGATGCGATACCACGCGAATGGCCCAAAGCCAACGCGCGTAACGTAGTCCAGGAACGGCTTCACCACGACGAGCGCGGAGAGGAATGCGAAGATGAAGCCGACGCTGATCTCGGCAATGCGGTCGGAGCTGATCTGATCCTTCACCTCGTAAAAGTCATAGACGAACGCCGCCAACATGGTTGGCATCGCGAGGAAGAACGAGAATTCAGCAGCCGCGCGCCGGTCGAGACCCAGCAGCAAGGCGCCATATATCGTGGCGCCTGAGCGGGAAACGCCAGGGATCATCGCCACGCACTGCGCAAAGCCCACAGCGATAGCGCGCCAGATCGGCGTCTGCGCCGCATCCTCCACCACCGGCGTTGGTCGAAAGCGCTCCAATAGCAACATCGCCACGCCACCGATCAGCAATGCCCAGGCGATCACCGTGACGCTCTCCTGCAGCACAGTCTTCACATAGTCGGCGGCGAAGAAACCGATCACCACAGCCGGCAAGAAGGCGAGGAAGAGCATCAGTGCGAAGCGGCGCGCCTCGGGTTTGCGCGGCAGGCCGATGACCACGTCGAAGATGCGCTGCCGGTAGAGCCACATCACCGCCAGGATGGAGCCGAGTTGGATCATGATGGCGAAGACATTGTTGGGGTCGTCGTAGCCGATCAGGTCTTCCGCGATCAGCAAGTGCGCGGTGGAAGAGACCGGCAGAAATTCCGTCAGCCCCTGCAGGATGCCGAGCAGGGCCGCCCGGGCGAGATCGAGAAGGTCCAAAGGCGCCCCCTAGTTGAGCGCGGCGACCATGAAGTGCGTCGCCAATAGGCGAAAGCCGCTAGATGCAGGCCGATTCGGAACCGATGGGCAGAGAATTGCTTGAAAGTGACGTGAATCGCGTCATAGAGAAATAAATCTCCCCGATTAGCGCCAGTTGGAGGGCGTTCGTGGACGAACGCATGCAGAAATTCGTGTCTGTCGGGCAAAACTGGCCCGAAAAGCGCTCGTCGGCGGAACGGATCGGTGACTTTCACGAAATCCACGCCGAGTTCATTGCCGAAAAGGCGGCGGTGCAAGCCGCCCGCTGCGCACAGTGCGGCGTCCCGTTCTGCCAGACGCACTGCCCGCTCCAGAACAACATTCCCGATTGGCTGCGCCTCACCGCGGAGGGGCGGCTGCGCGAAGCTTATGAAGCTTCCGCGGCCACCAACCCGATGCCGGAAATCTGCGGCCGCATCTGCCCGCAGGATCGTCTCTGTGAAGGCGCCTGCGTGATCGAGCAATCGCAACACGGCGCGGTGACCATCGGCGCAGTCGAGAAATATCTAACGGAAACTGCTTGGCGCGAAGGCTGGGTGGCGCCGCTTCAGCCGCGCGCTGAACGCAACGAAAGCATCGGCATTATCGGCGCTGGCCCCGCCGGGCTCGCCGCCGCTGAGCGCATGCGCCAGCGCGGCTATCAAGTCATCGTTTATGACCGCCACGACCGCATCGGCGGCCTGCTGATCTACGGCATTCCCAACTTCAAGCTGGAGAAGGACGTTGTGCAGCGCCGTGCGCAACGTCTGATCGACGGCGGCGTGAAGTTCGAACTTAACTGCAACGTCGGGGAGACGATCAGTTTCGAGGCGCTGCGCGCCAAGCACGATGCCATGCTCATCGCCACCGGCGTCTACAAGGCCAAGCCGCTGAACGCGCCGAACGACCGCAGTGTCGTCAAGGCGCTCGACTATCTTATCGCCGCCAATCGTGTTGGCCTTGGCGATGACGCGCCAGACTTCGCCAACGGCAAGCTGGACGCCAAGGCCCGCCGCGTCGTTGTCATCGGCGGGGGCGATACGGCGATGGATTGCGTGCGCACTGCGCGCCGCCAGGGCGCGGCCAGCGTCACCTGCCTCTATCGCCGCGACCGCGCCAACATGCCGGGCTCGCAGCGCGAAGTGACACACGCAGAGGAAGAGGGCGTCGCCTTCGACTGGCTCGCCGCGCCCAAATCCGTGCGCGCCGGCAAATCGCCGGCGGTGAAGGCCGTACGCATGCAGCTTGGCGCGCCGGACGACAGTGGGCGCCGATCGCCGGAAGAAACGCCCGGCAGCGCATACGAAGTCCCAGGCGATCTCATCATTGCCGCGCTCGGCTTCGATGCGGAGGATCTAAGCAATTGGGGCGTGGCGACGACGCGTTGGGGCACGCTCAACGTCAATCCGCTGACGTTCGAGACCAATCTGCTCGGCGTCTACGCCGCGGGCGACATCGTCCGCGGCGCCTCGCTCGTCGTCTGGGCCATCCGCGAAGGCCGCGACGCCGCGGACGCGATGCACGCTTGGATTCAATCGCAAGCCAAGGTGGCGGCGGAATGAGCAAGCGCCACATCTTTCCTCCCCCGCACGCGGGGGAGGTGTCGCCGAAGGCGGCGGAGGAGGCGCAACACGCGCAATCGTGCGACGTCAGCGCCGGCTTCGCCCCCTCAGTCAGCTTCGCTGACAGCTCCCCTGCGTGCGGGGGAGCAAAGGAGGCCGCGCGCTACATCGAACAGCGCACACACCTAGAATCACACGGCCTCTACCGCGCCGAGCACGAGCGCGATGCGTGTGGCGTTGGCCTCGTCGCGGCCATCGACGGCAAGCCGCGCCGCGATGTGGTGACGCTCGCGCTCGCCGCGCTAAAAGCGGTTTGGCACCGCGGCGCCGTCGACGCCGACGGCAAGACCGGGGACGGCGCCGGCATCCTAATCGACGCGCCGCGCGCCTTCTTCCGCGAACAAGTCGCGCGCACCGGTCACACGCCGAAGGATGGCCCGATCTTCGTCGGCCAGATTTTCCTGCCGCGTCTCGATCTGGGCGCCCAGGAGCGCGCGCGAGTCATCGTTGAAAGCGAGATAATTCGTGCTGGCTTCCTGCTTTATGGCTGGCGCCAGGTGCCGGTGAACATCAGCCAGATCGGCGACAAGGCCAACGCTACGCGCCCCGAGATCGAGCAAGTGCTGCTGCACGATCCGCTTGGCCGCGACGACGGCACGGTGGATCGCGATCTCTTCATTGTCCGCCGTTGCATCGAAAGGCGCGCGCTCGCCGATAACATCGCCGAACTCTACGTCTGCTCGCTCTCGGCGCAGACGCTGATTTACAAAGGCATGTTCCTCGCCGCGCAGATCGATGCGTTCTACCCCGATCTCCGCGACGAACGTTTCGTCTCAAATGTGGCGATCTATCACCAGCGTTACTCCACCAACACGTTCCCGCAATGGCGGCTGGCGCAGCCGTTCCGCATGCTCGCCCACAATGGCGAGATCAACACGCTGAAGGGCAACGTCAACTGGATGAAGAGCCATGAAATTCCCATGGCGTCGGACGCCTTCGGGGACGCGGATGGCGATGTAAAGCCGATCATCCAACCAGGCGGTTCAGATTCGGCCGCGCTCGACAACGTGTTCGAAGTGCTTGTCCGCGCGGGCCGCACCGCGCCGATGGCAAAGTCTCTGCTCATCCCTGAAGCGTGGGCGAAGTCGCGCACGATGAAGGACGAGCACCGCGCGCTCTACGCCTACTGCAACGCGGTAATAGAGCCGTGGGATGGACCGGCGGCGCTCGCCATCTTCGATGGCCGCTGGGCTGTCGCTGGCCTTGACCGCAACGGCCTGAGGCCGCTGCGCTACGCGCGCACGGACGACGGCCTGCTCGCTGTCGGCTCCGAAACCGGCATGTGCCCGCTCGACGATCGCAAGATCATCGAACGTGGCCGTATTGGCGCAGGCCAGATGGTCGCCGTCGATATGCACGATGGCCGACTCTATCATCACGAAGAGTTGGTCGATGCGCTTGCCGCGCAGCACCCCTACAGCGCGTGGCTGAATAACGTCATCGATCTCGATCGCAAGCTTGAGGGCGCCGAGCCGCAGCTTTACATCGGCCGCGCCGAGCTGCTGCGGCGCCAAGCCGCGGCCGGTTATACTATGGAAGGCCTCGAACTCCTCCTTCAGCCCATGATGGAAGAGGGCAAGGAAGCCATCGGCTCCATGGGCGATGACGCGCCGCTGGCCGTGCTCTCCGAGCAGACCCGTCCGCTCTCGCACTATTTCCGGCAGAATTTCAGCCAGGTCACCAATCCGCCGATCGATCCGCTGCGCGAAGGGCGCGTCATGACGCTGACCACGCGCTTCAAAAATCTCGGCAACATCCTTGCCCAGGACGAAACTCAGGCGGGCGTCTACGTGCTTTCGAGCCCGATCCTCACCAACGGAATGTTCGCGCGGATGATCGCCGAGCTGGGCGGCGAAGTCGCGCGCATCGATTGCACGTTCGCGAAGCCCTCGCCCAGTCAAGAGGGCGTAGCGCTGCGCAAGGCGATCGAGCGCATTCGCGCGGAGGCGCGGCAAGCTATCGCCTTTAACAAGCGCAGCCACATCGTCTTGACCGACGAGGCGCAAGGACCGGATCGTATCGCCTGTCCGATGATTTTGGTGACGAGCGCCGTGCACTCACATCTCGTTGACAAGGGCCTTCGCACGTATTGCTCGCTCACCGTGCGCGCCGCCGAGTGCCTCGATCCGCACTACGCCGCCGTTCTAATCGGCTGCGGCGCGACGACGGTGAACCCTTATCTCGCTCTCGACACCATTGCCGATCGCACCTCGCGCGGCCTTGCCGGCGATCTGACGCGCGAACAGGCGGCAGCGAACTATCGCGCTGCGTTGGAAGCGGGATTGCTCAAGATCATCTCGAAGATGGGCATCTCGGTGATCTCGTCCTACCGCGGCGGGCTGAACTTCGAGGCCATCGGCTTGTCGCGCTCGCTCGTGGACGAGTTCTTCCCCGGTCTCACTAGCCGAATCTCCGGCATCGGCCTTTCCGGCATTGCGTTCGAGGCCGCTGATCAGCACACGCGCGCCTTCGACGAAACACTCGCGGCGCTGCCCGTGGGCGGCCACTATTGCTATCGCGCCCGGGGCGAGCGCCATGCGCTCGAAGCCGATTCCATCCATCAGTTGCAGCGCGCCTGCGACACGGGAGACTACAAGGCTTACCGCAAGTATTCCGACGTCGTCCGCGAACGCCGGCTCAATCAGCCGATTCAGCTGCGCGATCTGCTGGAGGTACGCGAAGAGAAGATCAATCCGACGCCCCCGGCCGACGTCGAAAGCGTCAACGACATCCGCAAACGTTTCGTCACTCCCGGCATGAGCCTGGGCGCGCTCAGCCCCGAAGCGCACGGCGCGCTCAACATCGCCATGAACCGCATTGGCGCGCGATCCGTTTCCGGCGAAGGCGGCGAGGATCCCGAACGCTACAAGCCGCTGCCGAATGGCGATGACGCTAATTCCGCCGTGAAGCAAATTGCGTCCGGCCGCTTCGGCGTGACGGCGGAGTATCTGAACCAGTGCCGCGAGATCGAAATCAAAGTCGCCCAGGGCGCCAAGCCCGGTGAGGGCGGCCAGCTTCCGGGGTTCAAAGTCACCGAACTGATCGCACGGCTCAGGCACGCCACGCCCGGCGTGTCGCTGATATCGCCGCCGCCGCATCACGATATCTACTCGATCGAGGATCTGGCTCAGCTCATCTACGATTTGAAGCAGATCAATCCAATCGCGCGCGTGTGCGTGAAGCTCGTGTCGCAATCGGGCATCGGCGCGGTTGCGGCCGGAGTGGCCAAGGCTGGCGCTGATACGATCCTCATTTCCGGCCATGTCGGCGGCACCGGCGCGTCACCGCAGACCTCGATCAAATACGCCGGCATTCCGTGGGAGATGGGCCTCGCCGAAGCGCATCAGACGCTGATGCTCAACAATCTCCGCCACCGCGTGCGTCTGCGCACCGACGGGGGCCTCCGCACCGGGCGCGACATCGTCGTCGCCGCCATCCTCGGCGGAGAGGAATTCGGCATCGGCACCGCCGCACTTGTCGCCATGGGCTGTCTCATGGTGAGACAGTGCCATTCCAACACATGCCCTGTCGGCGTTTGTACGCAGGATGAAGAGCTCAGGAAGCGCTTCACCGGCACGCCGGACAAGGTCGTCAATCTGATGAGCTTCATAGCCGAGGAAGTGCGCGAAATCCTGGCGCAAATTGGCTTCCGGCGCTTGGAGGAAATCATCGGCCGCACCGATCTGATCGAACAGATCAGCCGCGGCGCCGAACACCTCGACGACCTCGACCTCAATCCGCTGTTAGTGCGTGTCGACAGCCCGTATCCGGCCTACTGCACTCAGCTCGGCCGCAACGAGCCGCCGCAGGCGCTCGATCACGAATTCATCGCCCAAGCGCCGGGCTTTTTTGAACGCGGCGAGAAGAAGCAGCTTGTGTTCAATGTCCGCAACACGCAGCGCGCGATCGGCGCGCGCGCCTCGGCGCACGTCGTGCGCCGCGTAGGCCAAGACGGGCTGCCCGAAGGCCAGCTCACAGTGAAGCTGCGCGGCTCGTGCGGACAGAGCCTGGGTGCGTGGCTCGTGCAAGGCATTGCCCTCGACGTGACCGGCGATGCGAACGACTATGTCGGCAAGGGACTTTCCGGCGGGCTCATCACGCTTCGGCCGCCGCAGGGCGAAGCGCATGGGGCAATCATCGGCAACACCTGTCTCTACGGGGCCACTGGCGGGAAATTGTTCGCCGCCGGCTTGGCCGGCGAACGCTTCGCCGTGCGCAACTCAGGTGCAACCGCGGTTGTCGAAGGCGCCGGCGCCAATGCCTGCGAATACATGACCGGCGGCGTCGTCGCGATCCTCGGCGCGGTCGGCGACAATTTCGGCGCCGGCATGTCGGGCGGCATGGCGTTTGTCTACGACGAAGACTGCCGCTTCGCCGATCGGGCCAATCCCGACTCCATCGTCTGGCAGCGCATTGCCTCGGCCCACTGGGAAGAGGTGCTGAAAGCGCTTATCGCCGAGCACGCCAAACGCACCGCTTCGGCGCGCGCCGCCGATCTCATCGCGCACTGGGACGCCGCGCGTGCCCGCTTCTGGCAAACTTGCCCGAAGGAAATGCTGCCGCGTCTGAAACATCGGCTCACCGATGCCGCGGAGGCGCCATCCGTCGCAGTCGCGTGACGCCTCGTCGTCCCGTCGCATCTAACCCCGCCTAAGCCCGCATGTCCCCGGCATGTCAGGGAAAGGATTGGCACGCTTGGTGCTGCTCGTCTTCACCGCGATTTTGGGCGCGGGATTGACGCTTGGGGCCATGAACGCGCCGTTGCTGGCGAGCGCCACGGCGCCACAAGCCGCGGCCCAGCCTTCGCCCTGACATTGCGCCAGTGGCTCGCGCCCTACATACGAGGGCGTGATCTCCGCTCTCGTTCTCAAGCAACAGGCGAAGGAACTTGGCTTCGACGCGGTTGGCATCGCGCCGGCGACGGAGGCGTGGCCGGCGGCGGCGCGGCTGCAGGAATTTCTGCGCGAAAGCCGTCACGGCGAGATGGAATGGATGGCGCAACGCCGTCGCGCTCATCCCACCGCCCTCTGGTCGGAAGCGAAGAGCGCCATCCTCGTTGGACAAAGCTACGCGACGGATGACGACGCGATCGCGTTGCTCAATGAGAAGCAAGGCGGCCTCGTGTCAGCCTACGCGGCTCGCCGCGACTATCATGATGTCGTCAAAGGCAAGCTGAAGCAGCTGGCGCAATGGCTGGCGCGCGAGACTGGCGCCGACGTGAGGGTATTCGTCGACACCGCACCGCTGATGGAAAAGCCGCTGGCTGAGCGGGCGGGGCTCGGCTGGCAAGGCAAGCACACCAACCTGGTTTCACGCGAGCACGGTTCGTGGTTGTTCCTCGGCGCCATTCTCACTGCAGCAGAACTGGAGCCCAACGCGCCGCACGAAGATCATTGCGGTTCTTGCCGCGCCTGTCTCGACGTGTGCCCGACCAACGCATTTCCCGCCCCGTACCAACTCGACGCGCGACGCTGCCTTGCGTATCTCACGATCGAACACAAAGGTCAGATCGCGCGCGAGTTTCGCGAAGCGCTGGGCAATCGCGTGTTTGGTTGCGACGACTGCCTCGCCGTCTGTCCCTGGAACAAATTCGCGCAAACTTCCCGCGACACGCGCATGGCGCTGCGCGAAGATTTGCGCCTCGCGCCGCTTGCGGAGCTTGCGGCTCTCGACGACGCCGCGTTCCGCGTGCGTTTTGCCGGCACGCCAGTGAAGCGAACCGGCCGTGACAGGTTCGTCCGGAACGTTGTGTGCGCAATAGGCAACAGCGACGACGTATCGCTCGCGCCAGCGGCGGAACGGCTGTTAGGGGATTCATCCCCACTTGTACGCGGCATGGCGGTATGGGCTTTGCGACGGTTGCTTGACGCCGGCGCCTTCCAGCGCCTCAAATTGGCCCACGCGCCGCGCGAGGGGGACAGAACCGTGGCCGAGGAATGGGACGCATGAACCCGGACGAGGAAGAGCCGAAGGACGAAGGCGATCCCGCGCCCGAACCGCAACCGGAAGAGTCTGCTGCGCCTGATGATCCGCCCGAGATCGTTGAGCCGCCGCTGCCGGAAGATGCGCAAGGCGGCGTAGAACCGCCGCCAACGCACACCTACGCGCCGCTAGCAGAACCCGAACCAACACATGTAGCGCCCGAGTCGAAGATCGACGAACCGCCGCCGACCCTTGAGTACGTCGAGCCCGAACCGCCGCCGCCTGCCGCCAATGAACCGCCGCCTCGCATCCATGAAGCCGCCGCGGAGGACTTGCACGAAGAGCCGTTGGCTGAGATCGAACCCACCTATCCGCAAGCGCGCGAGCCAGAGCCGGAGTCGGCGTTCGCGCAAGACGAGTATCTGTTCGGCGAGCCGGAAATCCCAATGCCGGAGCCGCCGCCGCGGCCCGGAGATCGCCAACGCCGGCGCGACGCCAAGCGCAATCTCGATCTTGACCTCGGCCGCATCAAGCGGCGCAAGCGCTACGGTCTCTTCATCACCACGGTGGGCGTGCTGTTCATCGCCCTCGTGCTCGCGCCGGTGACGTGGGCAACCGCGTACCTTTTCTTCGATCCGCCCTCGAACGTGCTGATGATGCAGCGCGCGGCGGAAGGGCAAACGATCCGCCACTATCCGGTGCCGATCAACCGCATGTCGCCACACATCGTGCGCGCCGTGATCGCGGCGGAAGACGCGAACTTCTGCACCCACGATGGCTTCGACATCGACGCCATTCAGAACGCAATGGAAGCTAATCAGCGCGGCCGGCGCACGCGCGGCGCGTCGACCGTCAGCCAGCAGACGGCCAAGAACCTCTTCCTCTGGCCCGACCGCTCATGGCTGCGCAAAGGCTTCGAGACGTATTTCACCGCGCTGATCGAATTCATGTGGCCCAAGCGGCGCATCATGGAAGCCTACCTCAACACGGCCGAATGGGGCGACGGCAATTTCGGCATCGAAGCCGCCGCGCGCGCGCGTTTCGGCGTCTCCGCCGCCGATCTCTCGCCCCTGCAAGCCGCGCGGTTGGCCGCTGTTCTGCCTAGCCCCAATCGCTGGCGCCCCGACAGCCCGGGCCCTTATGTGCGACGCCGCGCCGCCTCGATTGCCGAACGCGCACGCGTTGTGCGCAACGAGCGCATGGCTTCCTGCGTGCTCATCATGGATCGCCCGGGCGGCGCGTGATGGCGCTGCAAAGAGTTCGCGCTCCGCGCGACGGGGGGCTGCCACACGCCCGTGAGTAGGCTAGGGTCTCGTTCGCTGATGCAATAAGCGGGGACTGCCAATGCCGACGGCGCAGATCATTTCCATCGCGGTTCTTGTCGGGGTCGTGCTGCTGGCGGCGATCGTCTACATCTGGACGCGCTATTATGAGGCGCGTTACGACCGCACCTACATGACCCAGAACGAGCGTGGTTTTAAGCGCGCGCTCGAAGGCAAGGTCGTGCTCTGGGACTTCGAAGAAAACGTCGTCAAGGGCCCGACCGCTCCGCACATCGAATTCGTCGCTCTCGATCCCGCCACTGGCGGCCGGCGCATGGTCAAGCTCATGGACCCGCGCACCGGCGCCATCAATCTGCGCCCGCATTATTGTGCGCCGCTGCCCTTCGAGGCCGCGACGGCGGACTCACACAAGGTCATTGTCGACGCGCGCGTGCAGTTCAGTCTGAATAGGGCGCTGTTGAAGCATGTCTACGAGATCCAAGAATTCTCGCTGGCGATGGAATCGCGCATCCAGAGCGCGTTCCGTGCGGAAATCGGTAAGCGCCAGGACGAAGAGCTGCGCGCGTCGCTTCAGGAAGTCGAACGCGGCGCGATCGAGCGCTTGCGCCGTGACGAAGAAGAAGGCGATCAGGCCGGCGAGCGCGGCATGGCGCTCGGCGTGCGCTTCCACACCGCCAACTTTACCTGCACGCAGCCGGACGAATTCTCGACCGCGCTCCAAGCGCTGGCGCCAGTCGCCCCCGGCGCGCGCCCTGATCCGGCCGCGGTGGAACGCGCGCGCGCGGCGCTGGGCGGGCAGGGCGTGTTGGCCCTGCGCCCACAGCAGCTCGATCAATTGGCCGACGTCTTTCGCAACCGCAATCCCGCCGCCACTGCCGGGTTGATTGCGCTGCTGGAAATGCAGACGCGGCAGAACATCGCCGAAGCGTTGGCGGCATCGGGCCAGTTGCTGGTGCTCACGCCGCAGGAGCTAGGACTGATCGGCGCCGCCGCGCAGCGGGACGCTTTGGCCCGCCGGGCCACGCAAGCGCCCCAACCCGCGCCAAATGGTGGCGCACACCACCCTGAACAGCGGGCCTAATGGACCTGCGGCGCCTCTGCCGCTTGCTTGGTTGAGGCGGCGCAGCCAAGAGAGGCGCGGGGATTGGGCCAGTCGGCCGCAGCGTCCGCGAGGGAGTGATTCCGCTTGAACGGATTGAGGCTATTGCTCGCCGTCGCGGCGTTCGCGGGCATGATCGCGCTCTGCGTGCTTGGCTGGAGTTATGGCGGCATGGGCGGGCTGATCGGCGGCGGCCTCGGCTTCCTGCTGCGCCTTTGGGGCCGTGGGCTCGATTGGGGTGAGCGGCTTGGCAACGCCTATGTCGGCGCCTTGATGGGCATGCCCGTGGGGCTGCTGATCGGCGGCTTCCTCACCCTCGGCGCGCCGTATCTCCTTTCCATGATCAACAACGCGCCCAACTAAAGGCCAAAACCGCGCGCCTGCTTGTCGTGTTCACGGGAGGATGTGATGCGTGCTGTGGTGTTGGCGTTGGCGGTGGGATTCATGTCCGCGACGGCCCTCGCGCAGGAAAAAGCTGAACCCAACACCTCTGCGCAGATCAACTATTCCGGCTTCCGCAATCTCACCGGCGAAGTCGAATCCTATCGCGCCGATCGCCTCGTCTCGCTGGGCGACTTCCAGCGCATGGCGCGCGACTCGAGCACCATCATTCTCGATGCACGCTCCGCCGACGCCTATGCCGAAGGCCACATTGACGGCGCGATCAATCTGCCGTTCACCGACTTCACCGATCAGAGCCTGCGCGAGGCGCTGCGCGATCCAAACGTGCGCATCCTGATCTACTGCAACAACAATTTCTCCAACAACTCCCAGCCGGTGATCCTCAAGCGCGTCGAACTGGCGCTCAACATCCAGACCTTCATCAACCTCTACGGCTACGGCTATCGCAACGTGTATGAGTTGGGCGACGTCGTCGATTTCAATGACCCGGTGGTGCGCTGGGTGCGGAGTTGAGGCTGGCGCTCGGTTGGCGTTGCGCTTAGGTTGTGGGTTCAGTGGGGAGGACTATGCAGCTTCGCAGTTTCATTTTCGTCGCCGCGGCCATCGTGGGTTTAGGCGCCTGCCAGCGCGCGGCCGAGCAAACTGAGACGCCGGCTGCAGCGGAGTCAGCGCGCGCGATTACGGATCCGGCTGTCGTGGTGCGCCAAATTTACGATCCCTATCTGGTGAGGGACGGAAATACGCCGACGCTGGAGCAGGCCGCGCCCTGGTCCGCCCGCATGGCCGCCGACATTGCCGCGATGAGGGGGCGCACCGAACCGGGGACTGCGGCGCCGCTCGACTTCGACCCTGTTATCGCCGGGCAAGACTATCGGCTGAGTGACGTCGCCACGACGACGGACAGCGTCGTCGAAAACAGCCACGCCGTCGTGCGCGCCAGCTTCACTAATATCGGTCAGCGCCAAGAGGTGCTCTACGATCTTGTCTGGGAAGAAGGTCGCTGGAAGGTCGACAACATCCGAGGCGCCATCGAGGGGACGGCTTGGGACATGCGCGAGATCGTGCGATCGGAATAACGGCAAGCGTCAGGCGTGTCGCCGCGCCTGACGTCTTTTCATCACTCCGCGAACAGCCGCACCGTCGCCGTGCGGCGGCGGAAGCTGGTTTCCTCGTAGAGCAGCGACACGCGGGTGATATTGCGGTCGTCGCCCTCCAGATCGATCACGCGCGTGCATTCGCCGGCGTTGATGCGCGAACGGACGGAGACGTCTTGGTGGCCGCCGTTGCGGAAGAACACATCCACATCGATGAAATGCACAGGGTTGCGATAAGCGCAAAGCTTGATGCGTTCGAACTGGCGCGGTCCTTCGACGATGATCACATCGCGATCGGTGCGGTCGCGCACTTCGCGAACGCCGATCTGCGTCCACGCGCCGGCCGGCGTCGCCGCGCACGCCGCCAAAACCAGAAACGCACCTGCAAAAACTGCCTTCACATTCACGTTCGCCTCCAGCGAATGGCCCTCACGCTTCCTTATACGTTACACGCGCGTTAGTCCGTCGCGGGAAAAGGAAAAACGAAATGCCGGCTACCCTCCGCGCAAAAGATTGAACCGAATGGGTATTCTTATGCGATCTCCCACGGCTTGCCCTGGCTGGCCCAACTCCGTCTCTCGCAGAAGGAAATCTCTCGCTATGAGCCGCGCGGCCAGTCCAAAGCCTCTTCCCGGAGGAAGTTCTTCCGCGACCTCGCAGCTCAAGCGGCGGTCAGTGCGAATGGCGCACACAAGAAGAACGCTTCCCTCGACGCCCCCGCTGATCGCGGCCTCCGGGTAGTGCCGGGCGAAAGTCTCGGCGGTCGGGCGCTGTTCCCAAGCCGAGTGGTTCGGCCGAAAGCCACGCCTATGTATTTCGAAGTCGACCGGCACGCGAAAGGCGCGGCCCGGCTCGAACTGGTCGGCGCGTCGGATAATGATGTCTGTGACGAGAGTGCGCGCGCTCTCGCCAAAACCAAACCCTGTCGGCGCCTCCTGTTCGAGTTCACAGGCCGGACGACGTCCTGACTGAATTAGGCACGCAACGAGCGCCCGCCCGTCTAAAGCGCCCTGCAGAGCGGCTAGGGGATAGTAGCGCGAGTTCATGTCGCGCTGCTCGTTCGACCTCGATCGCTCGCGCCAGCAAAGTCGTCCGGACGCCCAATGACACGCAAAGCGGTCCAGCGTGTCCGAGTCGGCATCCACCACATCATTGGTTGGAGCGACGCCTCTTGTGGCGTCCACAAAAAGATCGACCTCGGGGACGAGGGGTTCGGGATTGGGATTGCTGAAGACGACAGGAATACGGGCGATGCTCTCTGCTGGAGCGCCGTTGGCTTGTCGCGACGCGAACCGCCAATCGCGGGCAAGCGACTCAGCCGCTGTGGCAAAGCCCATACCGCTCGGAGTCTCTTCTACCGCGATGCACTCGGATTCGCCGTCGGGAGCCACTTGGCAGCTCAGCACTACTCGGCCGGTGATCCCACGCACGAGCGCCACGACAGGAAAGCTGTCTTGCAACGCCTGAGCATCAGGCAAAGTGACTAGGCGTGAGCGCGCATTCTCTTGCGCCTGCGCCGACGAAATGAGCGAGAGCGCGACCGTGCAGCCGAGAAGCCTGGGGGGAACCCAACGCCACCGCATGTTAACGCTCGACTGGAGCGCCCGTGCGGATGCTCTCGCGCACGTCGCCCAGAATGAGGGTGTTTTCCTCGTTTGCCGGCTCGAGCCGCACGGCGGCCAGCGCGTCGGCTTGCGCCAGCTCGAACGAGCGTTGCTGCATGCGCGCCGCCGCGCGAAGCCGAAGCGCCAGTGCATCGCTCGGGCGGATGTCCAGCGAACGCGAGAGGTCTTCTTCCGCCAAACGCCACTCGCGCTCCATGGCGTAGGCGCGCGCACGATCAATCAGCAGATCGGGCAACTGCGTCGGATCGCTTTGCATCGTCGAGATCGCGCGCGTGAAGACGCTGCGCGCTTGGCCAGGCTCGCGCGCCAATAGCCACGCATTGCCCGCCTGTGACCAGAGTTCGGCGCGCAATGCGGTTTGCTCAGGGTTCACCGCGCCCGCCAGCGATTGCAGACGCCGTGCGCCTTCGTCGAAACGGTTCTGTGCGACCAGCGCCATGGCCGCGCAGCGATACGCATGCACCGACTGCGCTTCGGCGGCCCAGGCCATGCCTTCTTCGTAGGCGCGGGTAGCGTCAGAATCGATCAGCGCCACGCATTGCTGGAAGCGCGTGGCAACAGCGCTCGTCGGGCTAGGCTCCGCTTGCAGCAACGCGAACGGCAAGATCAGGGCGGCGATCATGGACATGAATCAAAGTCTCCCCGCGGGCGTCCCCCTCAGGACCGTTCACCGATGCCCCATTGAGCCGCCAAATCCAAGCCGTTCGCTCAGCGCGCGAGCCGCTGGCTGAGATCGCTGGCGATTTCCACCAGCTGTTCGAGGTCTTGTGGCCGCGAGAGCCGGTGATCGCCGTCGCTGACCGCATGAACTTGCATGTCGTCCGTCTGCAGCACCGTGACCAGCGCCATGACGTGATCGAGCGGCACGTCCGGGTCTTCACCGCCGGCCATGATCCTCACCGGCCCGGCGAACGGGAACGGCGCGTCCATCACGGACAGCTTGCGTCCATCCTCGATCATCGCGCGGGTGATGATCGTCGGCTCGTGCGCGTATTGCGACGGGAGTTCGACCCGGCCCTCCGACATGAGCCGTTGTTGCTGCTCCGGTGTGAAGCCCGGCCACATCAGCCGTTCGGTGAAGTCCGCAGCCGGCGCGATCAGCACGAGTCCAGCTATCCGCTCCGGCCGCGCCCGCGCCGCCAGCAGCGCGAGCCATCCGCCCATCGACGATCCGACCAGCACCAGCGGTCCGCTGGTCAGCTGGTCCAGCACCGCGAGCGGATCGCCGAGCCAGCGCGAAATCGTGCCGTCTTCGAACGCGCCACCCGACTGGCCGTGGCCGGAATAGTCAAACCGGACAAAGGCTTGGCCCGTCTCGTGCGCCCAACTCGCCAGCGTCTGCGCCTTCGTGCCGGACATGTCGGATTTGAAGCCGCCGAGCCAAACGAAAGTCGGCGCGACGCCTTCGATCCGCTCGTGCGCCAACTGCACGCCGTCATGTTCAAGGGCCTCGATTTGGCCGAAGGGCATGGCTCTATTCCGGGCTGGCGCGGGAGCTGCAGGCTTTCAATACCGCGCGTTTAACGAATCTAAGCGCCTTGTTAAGCAAAACCGTTATCAAACACAGGCTTAGCCGCACGAGGCGAGAAACGGGCGACAGCCGAGCATTGCAAGAAGGTCACAACCTGACAGTTCTGCAAGTGACCCCTGAGCTTAACGCTGGCGGGGTCGAGCGGACCACGCTTGAAATAGCGGAGGCGATCAGCCGCGCCGGGGGGCTCGCTTTGATCGCTAGCGCCGGCGGTCGCCTCGAGCCGGACCTCGAGGCGACCGGCGGCGAGCTGATCAAGCTCCCGACCCAATCCAAGAATCCGATCACTCTTGTCGCGAATGCGTTCAAGCTCGCGTCGATCGCGCGCCAACGCAAAGTGCAGATCATTCACGCGCGCTCGCGTGCGCCGGCGTGGAGCGCAATGCTGGCTGCACGCATGGCGGGCGTGCCGTTCGTGACCACCTTCCACGGCATCTACAACGCGCGCTCGCCGCTCAAGCGCTTCTACAATTCAGTGATGGCGCGCGGCGACCTGGTCATTGCCAATTCCGAATACACGCGCGAACACATCCTCACGCATTATCGCGTCATGCCCGGCCGCATCATCGCGATCCCGCGCGGCGTCGACCTTGAGATTTTCGATCGCGACAAAGCAGCGGGAGAAGACATCGCTGCCCTGCGCGCTCAATGGGGACTCGCCGCGGATGACAAACGCTGCTCACTGCTGGTTCCCGCGCGTCTGACACGTTGGAAAGGTCAGCTCATCCTGATCGAAGCGGTGAAGATGCTCGAGGCGCGCCGTCCCGGCGCCGTGAAGGTGATCATCGCCGGCGACGATCAGGGCCGGCGTGCTTACACCGAGGAAATGCTTTCCGCGATTAAAGCCGCTGGACTGCAAGAGGTTGTAGCGATGGTGGGCCACCTGAGGCAGATGCCTCTGGCATTCGCTGCGTCCGACATGGCGGTGTTTCCGGTCATCGAACCGGAAGCGTTCGGGCGCGGCGCAGTGGAAGCGCAAGCGATGGGCGTTCCGGTAATCGCCTCCAACTTGGGCGGCTACACAGAGACGGTCGTGGAAGGCCAGACCGGCTTTCTCGTGCCGGCGAACTCAGCCGCGCCCCTTTGTGGCGCGATTGAGCGGATGATCGATGCGGGAGCGGAAAAACGAGCAAAGATGGGACGAAAGGGCCGGGAGCGAGCGTTTGCTCTTTACTCCAAGACTGCCCTGCAATCGGCCACATTGGCGGTTTACCAACGGGTTTTAAGCGAAGCCGAACAGCGCAACTCTGCGAAAGCGCCCGGCGAAACGGTTCTGTAGCGGCGCGAGGAGGGACGGCATGATCTGGCGCAGGCCAGCTCAAACCAAGGAAGGCGATGCAAGCGCCAAACGCGTGCTGGTGATCCAGCTCGGCGGCATCGCGGCGTTCGTTCAGGCGCTCGCGGCGGCCAAGCGTATCCGCGAACAGCACGTCGGCGCGCGCATTACGCTGTTGACGACCGAAGCGACGAAAGAATTGGCCGAGAAGGCCCCATACTTCGACACGGTCGAGGCGGACGGCAAGCCCACCGAGCCGCAGGCCATCACTACTGTGATCAAGCGGTTGCGCGGCGCCAAGTACGACCTGATCTACGACCTCGAAGGCTCGAGCCGCACCAGCAATTACTTCCAGGGCTTGCGCCCCTGGCCGCCGAAATGGTCGGGCCCAGTCGCCGGAGCGAGCTACGCGTTCCTCAATCCCGAGCGCCTGCACATGCACCCGCTCGATCGCTACGCAGCCCAGCTCGCCGTCGCCGGCTTAGGAGATGAGCCGCTGATGCCTGATCTCAGTTGGCTCCGTTCGGTGCTGCGTGACTCGCCACGCTTGCAGCCGGACTATTTCGGCATCCGCGGGCCATACGTGCTGCTGCTGCCGCGCGGATCTGATGCGGAATCCCATCGTCGCTGGCCTGAGGCCAAGTACGTCGAGCTTGCCCGGCGCATGGCCAACTTTGGCGCGACGCCGGTGGTCCTCGGCGCCGCCGAGGAGCGCCTGGCGGGTGCGGCAATCGCCAAGGCCGAGCCACGCGCGAAGAACCTCGTCACCCGTCCCGACCTGTTCCAATGCATTGCCTTGGCCGAGCGCGCTTCGTTTGCGGTGGGCGATGATGTCGAACTGATGCACGTCGCCGCCGCCGCCGGCGCGCCGTGCCTGGTGTTCTTGTCCTCTATCGCGAAACCCGCTCCAGCCGTCCCGCGCGGACGCGGTGGGGTTGTGGAATTCACCGCCGCCGTGATCGCCGACCTTCCCGTGGACCAGGTCGATCGGCAGCTCCGCAATTGCGGCGTCTACGCCCACGCCGCGACCGCTTGATGCGGAGCCGATGAAAAGCAATATTCCAAGCGTGAGTCCGCGCCTGCGCGGGCGTGGGACGCACGCGTGTTATCAACAGCGACAGGAGAATGCCCGATAGCCAGACGTCCGTACGCCGCGCCGCCCCCCTCGAAGGACGGGCCGCGGGTGAACGAGGAGATCCGCGGAGTCCCGCGCGTGCTCCTCATCGATGCAGAAGGAGAAAAACAGGGGGAAATGCCGATCTCGGCGGCGCTGGACGCTGCCCGCGAAGCCGGCCTCGATCTGGTCGAAGTGGCCCCCAATTCCGTTCCGCCGGTCTGCAAGATCCTCGACTACGGGAAATTCCGGTTCGAGGAGCAAAAGAAGAAGGCCGAGACCCGCAAGAAGGCCAAGCGGATCGAGCTCAAGGAAATCAAGGTCCGTCCCAACATCGACGACCACGACTACGAAGTGAAGATGAAGGCGATTCATCGCTTCTTCGAAGAAGGCGACAAGGTGAAAGTCACCCTGCGCTTCCGCGGCCGCGAAATGGCGCATACGCACCTAGGCATGGAATTGCTTGAGCGCATGCGTTCGGAACTCGATTCGATTGCCAAGGTTGAGCACGAGCCGCGCTTCGAGGGCCGCCAAGTCGTCATGGTGATGGCGCCCAGGGCGTCATAACTGGCCTCATAAGCCGCCGTTCAGCTCAACCCGCGCTAGCTAGCTGACCCCGCGAACCAAGGAGTGTGTCGATGCGCACGTTTCTGTTTGCGGTGCTGGCGCTGGCTGCTTGCGCGCAGCCTGGAGGAGGAGCGGGCGGGCCAGCGCCCCAGCCTCAATCCGAACTCGCCCGACAAATCCACGCTGACAATGAGCGGCTCGATCGCGAGCTGCGCGCCCCGGGCACTGTCGCCGCTGGCATCGGCGAAACCGCCGATCTCGCCGCCGGTCTCACCGTGCGCCCGCTCGAAGTCATCGAAGACAGCCGCTGCGCCGCCAACGTCCAATGCGTCTGGGCCGGGCGCTTGCGCCTGCGCGCGAATGTCTCCGGCGCCGAACGCGAACTCACGCTGGGCGAAGCGCTCGCAACGCCGAACGGCGCGGTGCTGTTGGCCGTCGCCAAACCTGGCGCTTGGGCCGATTGGCCAGAGGCGGAAGTTGCGCGTCCGCCCTATCGCTTCG
>JBQTJK010000135.1:0-13867 GCA_052387215.1 Caulobacteraceae bacterium | reverse complement strand
GATCGCTCATCATGATGAGCTGCAGCCGCGCCGCGGCCAATACGCGTTCGAGATCTTCGGCGTCGGTGGTGCGGCCTTCCTCGACGGCGTTCTCCAGCAACATCTCGGAATAGCCGATGATGGCGTTGAGCGGGGTCCTCAGCTCGTGATGCATGTTGGCGATGAAGCGCGATTTTGCGTGGCTCGACGCTTCCGCCGAGCGGCGCGCCGCCGCTTCGTCCGCCGCTTTGGCGATCAGCGCATCGGAGCGGCTAACAAACGCGGCGCCGGCGCCCAGCGCGGCGAGCAGGAACACCGAGGTGACGACGCTCTCCCAGTCGATGCCGCTGAGGGAAGGGCCGATCAGCACGCACAGCACATTGGGGATCATGCCGGCGATCAAGAGCCAGCGGTCGCGCGAGTAATAGACAAAGACCTGTGTCGCTGCGCACATGACCCATGCCGCGCCGACGACAGCGCCGAACCCCGTGCCGCTCATCCAGGCGACGATCGGCAGAACCTGCGTGAGCGAGAGTCCGGTCAGCACCATCGAGGCGCGGCGCAAGCGCGCCAGGCGCAGATTGACGTCGAGCACTGGCAACACCCAGCCGTGCTCAAGCGGCTTGATCAAGACCAGGTCCCAGACGATCAGTGCGGCGAGCCAGAGAAAGAGCTGTGGCAAACCAAGCAAAAGCACGACGGGCAGCGTCGCAACAATCAAAGCCGCCGCGCGCCAGCCCGCACCGCGGCGCGAGACCGCCAGCGACTCCAGCAATGCTTCCCATGCGGCCGTCGCGGCGGTCAAGTTGGGCTCCCGCTCGCGATCTAGCAGCGCAAGGCTAAGATTGGCTGAAAACCGCCTCGCGTAAACGAGCGCTTAACAAAAAAAGCGCGGACATTGCTGTCCGCGCCCTTCGTGTTTCGCTGCGGTGCGACGTTAGTTGCCGCCGCTGCTTTCGCTGCCGCTTGCGCCTTCGCCGGTCGGGAAGCCGCGCACGCGCAGCAATGCGTTCACGTCCGGGTCGCGGCCGCGGAAGCGGCGATAGGCTTCGGCGCGATCGGAATTGTTGCCTTCGGCGAGAATGATGTTGCGCATGCCGGCGGCGACGGTCGGGTCGAACGTGTTGCCGGTGGCTTCGAACATTTCCCAGGTGTCGGCGTCCATCACTTCCGACCAGAGGTAAGAATAGTAGCCGGCCGAATAGGCGTCGCTCGAGAACAGATGCCCGAACTGCGGCAGGCGGTGACGCATGGCGATCTCGTGCGGCATGTTGATCGAGGCAAGCGTCTCGCGTTCGAACGCATCGACGTCGGCGATCGGCGCCGCGCGATTGTGCAGCGACATGTCGACCAGAGCGGAGGAGAGATATTCCACTGTGGCGTAGCCCTGGTTGAAGGTCTGGGCGTTGTGAACCCGATCGACCAAAGCCTGCGGCATCGGCTGGTTGGTGCGGTAGTGGCGCGCAAATTGGTCGAGGATCGGGCGCGTCAGCACCCAGTGCTCGTGCACCTGGCTAGGATACTCGACATAGTCGCGCGGCACGTTGCTCAAGCCCGGATAGTCCACCTCCGACACCAGATAGTGGATAGCGTGGCCGAATTCGTGGAACAGCGTCTCAGCGTCATCGAGCGAGATCAGCACCGGCTCGCCGGCCGCGCCGCGGACGAAGTTGTTGTTGTTCGAGGCGATGGTGTGGACTTCCGCGCCGGTGAAGTTCTCGTGGCCGCGGTAGGTGTTCATCCACGCGCCGGAACGCTTGCCGGCGCGCGCGAAGTAGTCGCCGTAGAACAGGCCCATGAAGGAGCCGTCGCGATCGGTGACTTCCCAGACCCGCACGCTCGGCTCGAACACCGGCACCGTGCCGGTGATCTCGCGGAAGTTCATGCCGTAGAGCTGGCCGGCCATGTAGAACGACGCGTTGATCATGTTGTTGAGCTCGAAGTACGGGCGGAGCTCGTTCTGATCGAGATTGTAGCGGTCGCGGCGCACCTGCTCGGCGTAGTAATTGTAATCCCACGGCTCGATGGTGATGCGCGCGCGCTGGCGATCGGCGATCGCCTGCATGTCGCGCACTTCCTCATGCACGCGCGCGACCGCGGCCGGCCACACGCGCATCATCAGGTCCTGCGCGCGCTCGGGCGTCTCCGCCATGGTGTCGGCCATGCGGAGATGCGCGTGGGTGGGGAAGCCCAGGATCTGCGCGCGCTCGGCCCGCAGGCGCAGGATATCGGCGATCACCTGGTTGGTGTCGTTGGCGTCGCCGTTGTCGCCGCGGTTCTTGAACGCGGTCCACACTTGTTGGCGCAGGCGGCGGTTCTGCGCGAAGGTGAGGAACGGATCGACGCTGGAGCGCGTGTTCACCACCGCCCACTGACCGGGATGGCCGCGCTCGGAGGCCGCGGCGGCGAGCGCTTCGACGATGTTCGGCGGCAGGCCGGCGAGATCGCGCCGGTTGGTGATGAAGATGGCGGTGTTCTCGTCGGCGAGCAGGCGGCGGCCGAATTCCGCGTACTTCGAAGACAGCTCTTCATTGATCGCGCCGAGGCGCGCTTGCTGCTCCGGCGTGGCGGCGGCGCCTGCGCGCACGAACTGATCGCGGGTGCGCTCGAGCAAACGCAGCTGCTCGGCTGTGAGATTGAGCGAAGCCCGGCTCTGGTAGAGGTGATCGATGCGCTGGAACAACGGCCGGTTGAAAGTGATGGCGTTGTAGGCGGCGGTGATGCGCGGCGACCATTCGGCCTCGACAGCTTGCACCTGCTCGTTGCTCATGTTGTCGGTCATCACGCCGAAGATGGTTTGGGCGCGATCGAGGTGGCGGCCGGCGTCCTGCATGGCGCCGATGGTGTTGTCGAATGTCGGCGCGGCGGGATTGTTGGCGATCGCCTGCACTTCGGCTTCCTGCAGCTGGATGCCGAGCTGAAGCGACGTCGGGACGAGTTCAACGCGCGCCTGCTCCCATGGCGGCACGCCGCCATGCGGGCCGGTCCACGGCTTCATCAACGGATCCTCATTGGCTTGCGCGGCGAGGCGCGTCACCTCGGCTTGCGCCGTTTGATGCGCGGCGGCGTCGCCGAAATTGGCAGCGGTGGTCGCGGCGCCGGTGGTGGCGCAGGCTGCTAGCATTGGAACACTCGCGGCGAGGCAAACGGCGAGAAGCTGCTTCTTCATTGGGAACCCCCGAAAAGGAAACGGCCCGGACGGGCAGGCGGCGTTCGGCTGATTTTGAACGCTTGGGGCTGGCAGTAGCAAGGGCGGCCGGCGCCAGGCTGACGAGGCGTCGCAGTTTTGCGACGAGTGGTTGGCGGGGTTTCGAGGCGCAGGCCGGGCTGCTACCAAGGCCGCCTCAGCTACAGGGGAGAAGTCGATGCGCCGTGCAATTCTGGCTTTAGCGTCCGTGTGCGCGCTGGCCGCGTGCAATCCGTCAGCGCCGTCGGACGATAGCGCTGCGAGCGGCGGCGGGCTGTTCCCCGATCTGACCGGCGCCGCCTACCGAGCCGAAGCGACGCTGACCAATCAGGAGGGCGAGGCCATTCCCGTGGTGATGATCCGGGATGGACGCAAGATGCGGATGGAGTTCAACGGCTCGGAGGGCGCCTCGACGATCATCTCCAACGGCGACACCGGCGAGAGCTTTGTCATCTCAAGCCAAGGCGGGCGCCAAATTGCGATCCGCGCCGCGGGTTTAAGTCAGGGCCTGACCGATCCGGCGGACGCTTGGCGTGGCGAGCTGGCGCAGGACGCGACGCGAACGGGCACGTGCTCGGCTGCAGGCGAGAACGGAACCGAATGGACCAAGACGACGGCCGAAGACGGCACCGATACGGTCTGCGTCACCGAGGACGGCATCATCCTGCGCGCGACCGATGATGGGCGCGTCGTATGGGAAACCACCAGCGTCGAGCGCGGCGTCCAGAGCGCCGACTTGTTCACACTGCCCGAAGACGTGCGGGTGATGGATTTGGGCAACATGGGCGGAGCGCTGAACGAAGCCCTCGAAGCAGCCCGGCAGCGCGGCAACTAAGGTTTTTCTCGCCCGCGGGGAGCTGCTGCAGTGTGGCGCTGCAAGGCGCCGCAAGGCGTTGTGCGGCGCCCTATGGCGGGCTAGAGGTCAAGACTCGGGCGGGACCGACGGACGCTAAATGGTTAATATTGCAGCAATCGCAGCGTTCGCGCCCGAATTGGCGTCCCGCGTCATGCGGCTCTTGCCGCGCGAATTTCAGGACGCGTTCGTGCAGGCGCCGGACGTGTTCATGTTCTTCACGTCGATCTTCCTCGCAGCTGTGCTCGTCGCCGCGTTCTGGATGCTCAGTGGCATGGGGCGCGCGAGCCGCATGGCGCGAATGGCGCTGCGCGGACAGGCGCTGAAGCGCACCAAGGATCACCGCGCGCTGGTGCTGATCGCCGAGATCGAAGGCGGCGGCGGCTTGCTGCGCCAAGAGATGAAGGAAGCGATCGAAGACAATTTCGGCATGTTCTCGTTCGAGCAGGACGTGCAGGTCGATCTCTTCCCGATCAAACTGAAGACAGTGTCGGCTCGCGCGCATCCGGAGACGCGCCGCCGCATCGCTGTTGAGGCGGGCGAAGCATTGGAGCGTTCAGCTGCGGACGTGATGGTGTGGGGCAAGCGCACGCTTACGGGCAAGGTCGATCTGCGCGTCACCACGCTGCCGGGTTATGGGCGCACGCACGAGGTGCAGGACTTCCAGCTCGGCTGGCGCGTCGGGCGCCCCGACGAAGCGGTGCAACGGGCGCTGGCGTTTGCGCTCGCGCGCAAGGCGCGCCCCGTCCTACGCCGTCCGCAGGACTACAAGCCCGATCGGTTGCAGCCGATCGTGGAAGCGCTCGATAGAATGGTCGATGCGCGCCCGGTCGAGATCAGCGAAAACCTACAGCTCGACCTTCTCTCCGACTTCGCCTCCGGCGCCTTGAGCCTGGGCGAACGCGGCGGCCACATCAAATGGCTGACGAAGGCGCTCGACGCGCGTCAGCGTTATCTCGACGCGGTGGACCGCACCACCGATCCAATTTCCTGGGGCGCAGCGCAGCAGGAGATCGGCCGCGCCTTGACCGCGCTGGGTGAGCGCGAGGGCGCGCGCGATAAGCTGGAAGAGGGCGCCTCGCGTCTCCGGCTCGCGATGGATGCGTTGCGTTCGACCGACTCGCTGCAGCAAGCAGAAGTCGCGCTGCGTGCGCTGCAGCGCGCCGAGCAAACGCTGCAGCAGCGCCGCCGCGTCGGGCTCAGGTGGCCCGGCTAGCCGCCATCGGGTGACACATCACCCGAGAGACTCGTAGTGTGTGTCACCCGGGAAACTCGTCGAGCACCGCGCGCACAAGGCGCGCCAGTTCGGCCACCCGGTACGGCTTCGAGAGCAGCCGCGCGCCGGGATCGGAATCACTGCGGTCGGTCAGCGTTTCCAGCGGATAGCCTGAAGTGAAGAGGATTTTGAGCGATGGCTTGAGTTCACGCGCCTTGGCGGCGAGTTCCCAGCCATTCATGCCGCCGGGCATCACCAGATCGGTGAAGAGCAGGTCCGGCGCCGCGCCGCTGCGTATCAAGGCGAGCGCCTCCGGTCCGTCGCTGGCGACGATGATGCGATAACCGACGCCCTCAAGCGACGAAATCGCATGGCTGCGGACGAGCGGATCGTCCTCGACCACGAGAATCTTCTCGTTGCCGCCCACGGCTCCGGTTTCGGTGGAGCGCGTCGCGCCCGTCTGCGCGCTCTCGGCGATCGGCAAATAGAGACGAATGCTGGTGCCCAGCCCGACCTCGGAATAGATGGTGACGTGGCCGTTGGACTGTTTGGCGAAGCCGTAGACCATCGACAAACCAAGCCCCGAACCTTTGCCGACCTCCTTCGTCGTGAAGAACGGCTCGAATGCCCGCTCGGCTACCTCGCGCGCCATGCCGACGCCGTCGTCGGTGACGCTGATCGACACGTATCGCCCGGGCCGAACGCCCGCATCTTCCGGGAACGACGTGCGGTCGAGTTCGACTTCGGCGGTGGCGAAGGTCAGCGTGCCGCCATTCGGCAAAGCGTCCTGCGCGTTCAGCGAAAGGTTGAGCAGCGCGGATTCAAGCTGGGCGGCGTCCGCCATGGCCATGACCGGCGTAGGCGCGACATTGATGCTCAGCGTTATGTCCTCGCGCAACATGCGCCGCAGCAGCACGCGCATGCTCTCGACCATGGCGTTGCAATCGATCACTGCCGGCTGCAGCACTTGCCGGCGGCTGAACGCGAGCAAACGCTGCGTTAGTTCTGCGCCGCGCTCGGCGGCGAGCACAATGGTGTCGGCGAGCTGGCGCAGATCGTCGCGGGCTTTGACGCGAAGGCCCAGCGCTTCGGCGTTGCCGAGGATGACGGTCAAGAGATTGTTGAAGTCGTGGGCGATGCCGCCGGAGAGCTGGCCCACGGTCTCCATTTTCTGCGCTTGCACGAGCTGTTCTTCAGTGCGCTTGCGCGAGGTGAGGTCGTGAATAATGCCGACGAAAATGGACTCGCCTTCCTGTTTGGCCTCGCCGACCGAGAGATCGATGGGAAAGGTCGAGCCATCCCTGCGCAGACCGGTCACCTCGCGGCCGATGCCGATGATCTTCGCCGACCCGGTTTCGCGGTAGGCGGCAATGTAACTGTCGTGTTCGTTGCGGTAGGGCGCCGGCATCAGCATGCGCACGTTCTGGCCGATGACTTCGTTGGCGTCGTAGCCGAACAGACGTTGGCACGCTGGATTGAACATCAGCACCTGGGCGCGTGAATTAATCAGGATCACGCCATCGACGGCGGTTTCGACAACGGCTCGCATTTGCTCGGCGCCTTCACGCAGCGCTTTCTCGGCCGCCCTGCGCTCGCTGAGGTCGCGGATGATGCCGACAAAGATCGGCAGCCCGTCTTCTTCTGCTTCGGCCACGGACAGATCCATCGGAAACCTGGCGCCGCCGCGTTTGCGTCCCAGCACTTCGCGGCCGATGCCGATGATCTTGCGCACGCCGGTTTCGCGATAATTGCGCAGGTAAGTGTCGTGCTCGCTCTGATACGGCTCCGGCATCAACGTCCTGACGTTGCGGCCGATGACTTCGAAGGCCGCGTAGCCGAACAGCTGCTCGCAGGCCGGATTGAACATGAGAATAACGCCGTTGGCGTCAATCAGGATCACGCCGTCAACCGCGGTGTCGACGACGGCGCGCAAGCGTGATGGTTCGTGGCTCGCGTTCACGGGCTAGCCCGGTGGTTTGTGGGCCGCGATTGAGCGGTCGATGACGGCCGCAAGCTCCTTGGCGCGGAACGGCTTAAGCAAGGTTGCGTCTGCGCCAAGCTCGCGGGCGATGTCCGCGGTGCTGCGCCCGTCGATGACCGCGGCGCCAGAGATGGCGATGATCGGCATGTGAGGCCAGCGCGCGCGCGCTTCGCTGATCAGCACATCTCCGCCTGCGCCAGGCATGTTCATGTCGGTGACAATAGCATGCACGGTCTCACGCGCGGCAATGTCGAACCCGGCCGCCGCCCCCGGCGCGGCGACGACATCATAGCCGGCGTCGGTTAGCCCCAGCGCCATCGCGTCGCGCACGAAGTTATCGTCATCGATCAGACAGATGCGTGCGCGCGAAGTCATCAGACGCACGGGTTTAGATAGCTATTGTTGTAGCGTCAATTACCGCGCGTCCGACAATTTGGACTGGTCTTTGTGATCTCTAGGGAACCGCAGGTAAATCGGCGCTCAGTTAACGCCGAGTCCTACGGGGCAACTCACGCCCGTTCCGCTGAGACCGCAATACCCGCCCGGATTCTTGGCTAAATACTGTTGGTGATACTCCTCGGCGTAGAAGAAATCGGGCGCGTCGCGAAGTTCCGTCGTTATGGGGCCGTAACCGGCCGCGCGAAGTTCGTCGCCGTAGGCCTGGATCGCGGCTTCGGCGACGCGCTTTTGCGCATCGGACGTTGCGTAGATGGCCGAGCGATACTGCGTGCCGACATCGCCGCCCTGGCGCATGCCTTGGGTCGGATCGTGGTTTTCGAAGAATACGCGCAGTAGTTCGGCGTAGCCGATCTCTTTGGGATCGAAGATCACGCGCACGACTTCGGTGTGGCCGGTGCGACCGGAGCACACTTCTTCGTAGGTTGGGTTCAGCGTGACGCCGCCGGCATAACCCGCCGACGTGCTCCAGACGCCGGGCGTTTGCCAGAACTTGCGCTCGGCGCCCCAGAAACAACCCATGCCGAACGCCGCCTCTTCGAAATCCGCCGGGAACGGCGGCTGCAACGGATTGCCATTGACGAAGTGCGTGCGGGCAGTCGCGATGGGCGCGGCGCGGCCGGGCAGGGCCTGTTCGGGCGTGGGCAAGGCGCTGAGTTTGGCCATGGAGGCTCCTTTTCGCTTGGCTTGAGATAGGATCGGGGACGGAGCGACGCCACTACGCACGGGGCCGTCGCCCGGTTGCAACGCTGGCGGCTCGCCCCCATAACGCACGCCGCCGGACAGGTGGCCGAGTGGTTGAAGGCGCACGCCTGGAACGCGTGTATAGGTGCAAGCCTATCCAGGGTTCGAATCCCTGTCTGTCCGCCAGTATGCTCCAGCCTGATCCAAGCTGAGACACCCACCGGGTTGATATTCAAGAGATTTGTTGCTCACGTGAGATCGCCCGATATCGGTCTGTCTCACTAAGTGTGGGGTATGTTTCGGGCACATACCCCACTTCTCACGACAACATACCCCACTTCGCATCATGCCCATTTCCGAAGTCCAAGTACGAACAGCGAGATCCGCTGCGAAGGCGTTCAAGCTCTACGACTCCGAGGGCTTGTTTCTTCTCGTCACGCCGAGCGGTGGGAAGCTTTGGCGCCTGCGCTTCAAGTTCGGCGGCAAAGAAAAGCTGCTGACACTCGGGTCCTATCAGAAAGTTGGCCTCGCTGCCGCCCGTAAGAAGCGCAATGCGGCGATCGAAGACATTCAAGCCGGAATTGATCCAGCGGCGGCGCGGGCCGAGGCAAAGGCTGCATTAGCGCAAACGAAGCGACACACCTTTAAGTCGGTCGCTCTTGAGTGGCATCAACTTCATCTGCACGAATGGACGCCAGCCTATGCGGCGCAGATTCTGAAGCGTCTTGAGGCCGACGTTTTTCCCAAGGTCGGCGAGGTCGATATCGCCGTAATCAAACCGGCGAAGATGCTGGAAGTCTTGAAGGCGGTTGAAGCCAGAGGCGTGCTCGAAACCAACCGCCGACTGAAACAGTATTGCTCCGCGATCTTCCGCTTTGGCATCGCCAGCCAATATTGCGAGCACGACGCCGCCGCCCCGCTGAAGGGTGCGTTGAAGCCGCCGCCCCGGCCAAAGCATCATAAAGCGTTAGCGAGATCGCAAGTCGGAGATTTTCTTGTTCGGCTCGCCGGTTACGACGGCGAACCAGAAACCCGCATCGCCATCAACCTCGCGCTACTGATGGCGCCGAGGACCACGGAGCTTCGCGCCTCGCGCTGGTCGGAATTTGAAGGGCTAGAAAGCGACCAAGAGGAGGGACTGTGGCGAGTGCCGGCGGAGCGAATGAAGATGAGCGCGCCCCACCTGGTGCCATTGTCGCGACAGGCGCGGGCGCTTTTGCTCGAATTGAAGAAGCGCACCGGGAAGAGCCCATATCTGTTCCCGAGCAGCACGGCGGAGGGGTTCATGTCGAACAACACCATGCTGTTTGCGCTCTATCGACTT
Source organism: Caulobacteraceae bacterium (assembly GCA_052387215.1). Lineage (GTDB taxonomy): Bacteria > Pseudomonadota > Alphaproteobacteria > Caulobacterales > Aquidulcibacteraceae > Vitreimonas. Next base: position 4,187 of record JBQTJK010000135.1, on the reverse strand, counting down.
GGCTTCCACGGGCGAACAACCACGCACGGGTTTCGCCGCCTCTTTTCAACCGAGGCGAACGAGCATGGCTGGAACGATGACTGGGTGGAGCGGCAGCTCGCGCATGATGAGCGCAACCGCTCTCGCGCGGCTTACAATGCTGCGCAATATCTGTCGCAGCGTCGCGAAATGATGCAGTGGTGGGCTGATCATCTCGACGGGCTGAAGGCGGCTGAGGTCGCTCGACTAAGAGGGCGCGGTGCGCTGGAAGCGGATGTCCCGAGTACCTGATTTGTAATCAGGGGGTCGAGGTCGCCTTTGGGGCATTCTCAGACGGACGACGCGCCGCGCTCACTGCCCGCAGCAGACATTCATAGCGGCGGGAAGACCCTTGCCTCGTACTAAGGTGCTCAAGATCTACGGTGCGATAATAGAGCCCATCGTAAATTAAACGTCGACCGGCGGTCGCATCCCAAACAAGCGCCAAAAGCTTTTCACGATGGGGGTGAGATCGTCACGCGTCAGCCTCTCTGATACGACCTCAGCTAGGGTGGCTTGGTCGCGCCACGCAGGTTCTGAATAGTGGTCGTTGTCGATAAGCAGGATGTAGTCCTTGATGCGGGTGATTGTGGTCAGCACTAGCCATGGCCCTTCAACCGAGAATGGCTGCAGCCGCGAGACTGGCGACAACGCGCCATCAATGAGACCTTCTTTAAAGCGCGCATAAGGCACAACCCCAGTGGACTCGTCACGGACGGGATTGAGAATATGGCCGATCGTCCAAACCATATCGGTGCGACCGCGCCGGTGCGTGATGGCGTACGAATCCATTCTGTCGCGGCCACCGCCATCGGTGTGCAAGAGCACACCCTCAATCAGCTCGACCGACTCGATATGGCCCCCCGGCCTAAACGGCGCCAAAGCGTTCTCGCGCGTGATGTCGAGATCGAGCTGCTCGCGGAAAAAGTTCATTGGAATGACCGAAACGATCGCTTTGGGCTCATCACCGAGATCGAAAGGCAGCTCACCTCTTAGCGCTTGATCCACCGCCTCCAGATGCAAGGCGCGGAGGCGCGCGGGCAACGCCTCCGTCGCGGTGAAGGCTTCGCGAAGCTCCTGGGTGTCCATCTCGTATTTGCCGTTGCTCTTGCGGCCGTAGAATTTTCCGCTGTTGGCGATGATGACGCGGTGCGGCGCGATCGCGCTCGCCGGCACACGGATGACGAGGAGGTGTTTGTCGACCGAACATTGAAGCCATTTTAGGCGGAGGCCCGGAATGCGAGGTTCAGCGCCCGCCAGAATGCGATCTTCGACGCTGCGAAGTTCGCGGTCTGGATCTTGAAGCGTAAGACCAGCGATCTCGATGACGACACCCGCGTCTTCCACCAATCCAAAGATGATGTCGCCGCCCTGAGCGTTCGCGAATGATGTGACGTCGGCGAGAAACTCCTTTCGCTCCTCATTGCCGCCGCCCGGCAAGTCTCGCTTAAACTCCAACGTCCGGCTTTCACTGACGCGATTGTCGATCAGGGCTTGGACGTCGCTGAGCTCGATGGCGTCAAATGTCATAGGGATCATCTAGTCTGCCCTCCGGCTTGCGCCGACTCCAAGCCGCGCCGATGCGCTAATCATGGTTTGCGCCACACGAGCTCGATCATGTCCGCAGCTGTCAGCGGAAGGCCGCCCGGAAATGCGGAGGTCAGACGCCATGTCTCAGCGCGCTCTATCGCATCCCAGATCCAATATTCGGCGAGTTCATAGAGCGTGAGCCAAAGATCGCGATTCCCGAGGCCTCCGAAGCGCGCCTCCATATCGTGCGCCGCCTCAGCAAACCCGTGGGCCAAATGCAGGACCGCCACCGAGGGCACGAGTTCGCGCCGGTATGCGTCCTTGACCTTCTGCTTGGCGTCAGCCGCGCGGCCCGTCTCATTGATAGCCAAGCGATCGAGCCAATGATCGCTTGAATCGCGGATCATCTTGTGGGCTGAGGGTGTACTCTTTTGCCAAAGTTCAGCGCGCGCCGGCGCAGGTTCGCCCACTGCGTTGATGTGAAACGCCTCATTGGCGCGGCCTTCTCGAATGGCTAGAGCGCCAAGTTGTCTTAGACGAAAGAACGCCGTCACGAGTTGCGAGGCATAAAAGTCGTAGGCCGCCATGCGCCGGTCGATCTGGCGGAGCCCGCGTTCGACGACGCCTTCAAATGAACGCTTCTTGGGGCCCATATAGTGAGGATCGCCACTCGCCTCACGAACAAAAGCGAGACCTTTGATTTTCTGGATCCGCCACAACCGATAATCCTGAAGGGCCATGGCGAAGTGTTGGCCGGGCGCGCCAATCTGTCCTGCGCCCTCCCTAGGATACGCCATCACGCCCAAATAAATGGATGCGGCCTCGTGAGGGTCGTCCGGAAATTCGACTTGAGGCTCAAAGCTTAATCCGCCGCGCATCGATCAATCCTTCTTGCGGCTGTTGCGCAAATCTAGGAGCGCGCGCAGTAGCGCTGCAAGGCCCGCCAGGAGAGCGGCGGTTTCACCGACTATCGACATCAGAAATTTCCCTTCGCCGCCAAGTGTGTCGTGACCGGTCGCGGGCGGGGAGAGGGCATTATTCTGCACTTTTTTCGCAGGACCGACCTCGCGTTGGTGTTGCGAAGACGAAACGATGCGACCCGCATGTTTAGGCGGCAGGCTCTTCTGAAGCGACGCGTGGGCCACTACATCTAACGGAAATTGATTGGGAGCAGTCGCTGTAGCGCGCACCAAATTCCCCGACGCCGCCCATATATTGCATGGGTTTCGATTCCAGCTCCTGCAATCGCTCGGGGCTTGGATGGCCTTGCGTCCCGATGAAGAGCTATTGCTGGAGGTCTCCGAAGACTATTCCATCCTCTCGCGAGACAGCCGCGAAGACGTTCAACTGAAAGCATCACGCGCCGCCGCGGGGCCGACTGGTTACAGTTTGAATTCCAAAGATGTGCGAGAGGCGCTGGGGCGCTTCTGGACACGCCGCGAGAGCGCTGGCGCCCGGACATGTCGGCTGACCTTCATCGCACAAGGCGGGGCGGTTCAAGAGCGCGCTCACGCGTTTCCGGAGAATGTGCCGGGACTTCTTTACTGGCGCCAAGCCGCGCGCGGCGCTGACACTGGTCCGCTCCGCAAGGCGCTTGAGCAAACCATGGCCGGCACGCGGCTTGGCCAATGGATCGCGCAGGATCCATCTGATGAGGATCTGCGCGCACACTTGCTGGCGCCGGTTCAGTGGGCGCTCAACGCAGCACCCCTTGAAGAGATTCAACAAGAACTCCGTGATCAAACCCGCGCGCTGGCTTTGACCAAAGGTCTGGCGGCGCTCGCAGGAAATGATCTCTGGCGAATGTTGCTCGACATTGTGTTCGAGACCGCCAGCCAGACTGATCCCAAGCACAGACGACTAACCTCATCAGCGCTCCACGTCTTGGCCGAAGAGATGGTGCAGGCAAACATCGTGACGCGCGCCATTGCGCTGCAGAGCGCGCTCGCCGCGCCCGAAAGCCTGCTCATCGGCTTTCTGAGCGACGCCGATCTCCCGGGGAGCCAACGCACCGAGACCGTCGCCGATCTCCGCGCCGGCGTCGGTCAAGCGCCGTTGATTTGGATCCACGGCGCACATGGCGTCGGCAAATCAACCCTATGCAGGCTCGTAGCCAACGCCTATGGCGGTGAGTGGCTAGCGATCGATCTAAAGCCGCTCGCCGGTAAGAGCGACGCCATTTTGACCACTTGGCGTTCATTGCATCAGATCGTTCTGATGAACGGGATGCCGGACGGCGTCATCATCGATGATTTCGATTCAGACGCAATGCTCGCGCTTTGGCCGAGATTGAAGGCGTTTGCGCGCATCTTGTTCGAGCGCGGCGGAAGGTTGTTGCTGAATTCGCATCAAGCGCCGACACCGGCGCGGATTGCCGAACTGGGGCTCTCGGCCGACGTCATAATCCAGGCGCCGTACTTCACCCAGGCCGAAATCGCTGACCTGCTGCGTGAAGCGCCCGCGCCGCTTGAAGATGAACGCGAGCCGTGGGCGTTCTTCATCCGCGGCGCGACAGGGGGAGGCCATCCGGTTCTGGTGTCTGCAAAGGTTGCGAGCTTGCGATCGCGCGCGTGGCCGAAAGAAGCGCTGCTGGAAGATGTCGGCCCGCAAAGTAGCGATGCGGTGCGCGCGACACGGCA
>JBQTJK010000134.1:0-1574 GCA_052387215.1 Caulobacteraceae bacterium | reverse complement strand
GTGAAGAACCAGAACGCCGTAACGTTCCCGCTCAAGACCGACGCCGGCGAATACGATCCCAACGTCGTGCTTGATTTCGATTACTGGGCCGCGATCCCGAAACGCTAGCCTCCTCGCCCATCGAGGGCGAGCAGAGTTACGTCGGAGGCGCCGGCGTGGGTGCCGGTCGCCGTCCGAACAGCGTCAGCAGCGAGAAGATCGTGGCGAGCACCAGGCCGCCGTGCGTAACGAAATAGCCTTCCTCTTCCTTCACCGTAACCGATGAAGCCACCTGCGACAGCTCGCGCTGCTGCTCCGCGCTGAAGAACGGCGTGTCGGCGACATCGCCGCTTTGCTCGCCCTGCTGTTCGCTGATCTCGCGTCGCAGCTCGCTGCGCATGTTCTCGAGGCCGTAATAGGAAACGCCGATGCCGAGGACGCAGGTCACGAGCATGGTGATCGCCGCCGCCTGCGTGCGCGTGAGCAGGCTGCACACCAGGCCTATGAGAATCACAGAGAACGCGGCGATGATAATCACCGAGGGTTCGGCGTCTTCAGTTTGGCGCTGACCCGACATGCCTTCGAGCGGCCCCGCGGGCTGGGGATCGCCCGTCATCAGCTGCCAGCCGGTGGCGGTGAGAATCTCCGTACCCGAGCACGACACCGTCACCCAGGGCAGGAAGAACCCGAGCAAGGCGACGAGTTTGCCCAAGCGGGCGATCTGGTTGAAGTCTAGATACATTAGCGCGCCGCCTGTTGCTGGCGCGCAACCCAGGCGCGCATGCGCGCCTCGAGCACATCCATGGGCACGGCGCCCGCGCTAAGCAATTCGTCGTGGAAGGCGCGGATGTCGAAGTGCTCGCCGAGCGCCTCGGTCGCTTCGCGGCGCAAGCGCTGCATGGTGAGTTCGCCGATTTTGTAGGCGAGGGCCTGACCGGGCGTGGCGATGTAGCGTTCGAGCTCGGTCTGGATGTTGTGCGGCGACAGCGCCGAATTTTCCGCGAAGCACCGCCGCGCCTGCTCGATGTCCCATCCCATCCAGTGGATGCCGGTATCGGCCACCAGCCGGCACGCGCGCCACATCTCATAGCTCAGCCGGCCGAAGCGCTCGTAGGGCGTCCGATAGAGCCCCATGTCTTCGCCAAGCGATTCCGAATAGAGACCCCAACCTTCGACGAACGCCGTCTCGGAAGCATTGCGCCGGAAATAGGGAAGGTCGCCCAGTTCCTGCGCGCGCGAGATCTGCAAGTGGTGGCCGGGCATCGCCTCGTGCACAGTCAGCGCCGGAAGTTCATAGAGCGGCCGTTGATCGAGTCGCGTCGTGTTGACCCAATACGTGCCGGATTGCCCGATTGCCGTGCTGCCTTGCGTGTAATACGCCGTCGTCGATCCTTCGGCTTGCTCGGCGGGAATGACGCGAATGCCGTAGGACAAGCGCGGCAGCGTGCCGAACAGGCGCGGCAATTGCCCGTCGGCGCGTTTGGCGATCTCGGAGGCTTTCTCGATTAGGTCTTCCGGCGTGCGCGCATAGAATTGCGGATCGGTGCGCAGGAAGCGCTGGAACGCGGCGAAATCGCCGCGGAAGCCGCTGGCGC
>JBQTJK010000133.1:0-7217 GCA_052387215.1 Caulobacteraceae bacterium | reverse complement strand
GCAGGAACACCCAAACGCCGCTGCGGCCGCGGTCGTGGAAGCGCTTCCATTGCAGTGCGAGGCCGCACCAAGAACCGAGGAGCAGCGCCGGAAGGAGCGCCACTGCGAACGTCGCGATAAAGTGCGCGACCTTTTGCTCCTCACTCATCGTAGCATTCGGCATGCCGCCCACGACGATCATCATCATCACGAAAATGACGATGCCGAACCCGACGCCGAGATTGCCGAGCCAGAACTGGGCGCGGTTTATGCGCCCGTTGAAACCGAACAGCAGTTGAAGAATGCCCACGAGCCGCCACTCCCGCGTATTTGGCGGGAGCCTAGCCAAGATCGATTAAATCCCGGCTAACTTCCGTGCATTCGTAGTTAATCGCGAGGGCGAGCGCGTTTACGCTGCTTGCTTTTCCAAGCCCGCATTCCACTCGCCTTTGCTGGCAAGTCCGTTCATGCGGGCGCGGTGCAGGAATGCGCGCTGCGCGGCGGCTACATTCTCAGGCCTGCCGCTCCATGCCTTTTGCGGCGCCGCTTGCAGCGCACGGCCGTAGGAGAACGTCATCTTCCACGGGAAGCCGCCGATCTGGTTCATGCGGTTCAGATGCGCCGTCGCGTCTTCGTCCGATTGGCCGCCAGAGAGATAGGCGATGCCGGGCACCGCGCTCGGCACGCACGCCTTGAGGCAGCGGATCGTTTTTTCCGCGACTTCATCGACCGAAGCCTGCTTCGCGGCCTTCTTGCCCGGCACGATCATGTTCGGCTTCAGGACGATGCCGTCGAGCGCGACGTTCAGGTAGTAAAGCTGCTGGAACGTCTCTTTCAGCACCCATTCGGTCACGGCGTAGCAGATGTCGATGTCGTTATCGCCGTCCATCAGCACTTCCGGTTCGACGATCGGGACGATGTCGAATTCTTGGCAGAGGTTGGCGTAGCGCGCGAGTGCGTGCGCATTGGCGATCAGGCCGGCGTAAGAGGGGCGACCGTTGGTCGGATCGATCACCGCGCGCCACTTCGCGAACCGTGCCCCCTTTTCGTAATATTTCGGCAGCCGCTTGTGCAGGCCGTCGAGTCCGCACGTCACGCAATCGCCGCGCGCGCCATGAAGCTCGCGCGTGCCTTCGTCGACCTTGATCCCGGGGATCGAGCCGGCCTGCTTGATCAGCTCGACGAGCGGCGTGCCGTCTTTAGCGTCCTGCCAGATGGTCTCGTCGTAGAGGATGACGCCGGAGATGTAGCCCATCGCGTCTTTGGCGCGGAACATGAGCTCGCGATAGTCGCGGCGGTTCTCTTCGGTGCAGTCTACCCCGATGGCGGCCATGCGCTTGCCCATAGTTCCAGTGGATTCATCCGCCGCCAGTATGCCCCGGCCCTGCGCCACCAGAGCTTCTGCCACCTTGTTCAATGCGTCGAGATTCACGTCTTCCACCCCTGCTTGATTGGATGGCGGGTGTCTAACCCAGACGCCAAAAAAACGCCACGCCGGGCAGGGGCATGGGGAAAAACTATCGCAGCAAGGCGCCTATGCAGCGATGGAATTTACCGTTTCAGCGCCTCGACGCCCGGCAGCGGCTTGCCTTCCATCCACTCAAGGAACGCGCCGCCCGCGGTCGAGACGAAGGTGAAATCGCCAGCAACGCCCGCATGGTTCAACGCGGCAACCGTATCGCCGCCGCCGGCGACTGCGATCAGCTTGCCAGCCTTCGCCAAAGCCGCCGCTTCCTGCGCCGCGATAACCGTTGCCTGGTCGAATGGCGGAACTTCGAACACGCCGAGCGGACCGTTCCAGATGAGCGTATGCGAATGCTTCATCGCCTCGCGCAGCGTGCGCACCGTCTTTTCGCCGGCGTCGAGAATCTTCTCGTCCGCCGCGATCTCATCGAGCCCGCACATTCGTGCTTCCGCGTGCGGCTTCACTTCGTTCGCCACCACGACATCGACCGGCAGCAGGATCTCGCACTTGCCCTTCGCCGCTGCCATGATTTGGCGCGCGGTGTCGGCCATGTCCTTTTCAGCCAGCGAGCCGCCGATCTCGACCCCCTGCGCATAAAGGAAAGTGTTGGCCATCCCGCCGCCAATGGCGAGGCGGTCGAGCTTGGCGATCAGGTTCTGCAACAGCTCCAGCTTGGTTGAGACCTTCGCCCCGCCGACAATGCCCAGCAGCGGCCGCTTCGGATTGCCCAGCGCCGCCTCCAGCGCATCCAGCTCTCGCTCCATCTGCTTGCCCGCATATGCGGGCAGGATGTGCGCAATGCCTTCCGTCGAAGCGTGCGCGCGATGCGCGGCGGAGAAGGCGTCGTTGACGTAGATGTCGCCGCATTGAGAAAGGTTTTCAGCGAACGCTTTGTCGTTCTTCTCTTCACCGGTGTGGAAGCGAAGGTTCTCAAGCAAGAGAACGCCGCGTTCGGGAAGATATTCGGCGGCTTGCCACGCGACATTTCCTACGCAGTCCTCGGCGAACGCAACGGGGACGCCCAGGAGAGAGCTAAGGGGATCGACGACACGTGAAAGCGACATCTCGGGGACGCGCTTGCCCTTTGGCCGGTCAAAGTGCGCCATCAGAACGACGCGGTAGTCCTTGGCCCGAAGCGCTTCGATCGTAGGGAATGCGGCGCGCAACCGAGTATCGTCGGCGACCTTGCCGTCGCTCGTGAGGGGCACATTGAAGTCCACCCGCACGAGGGCGAGGTTTCCGCCGCCTTCAGGCGCATCTTCGATCCGGCGGAAGCTCATGGCCTGTCCTCAACAGTAATCGTCATCCCGGACGCGCGAAGCGCGATCCGGGACCCAGGGCAGACGCACGGCGCTTTGTGACCTCTGGGTCCCGGCTCTGCGGCGCTGCGCGCCTCCGGCCGGGATGACGGTTTAGTGTATTGCTGCTGACAGAACTAGCTGATCAAGAAATCCCGCTTACCCAGCTCAATGCCGTTGGCGCGCAGGATGTCGTAGGCCGTGGTGATGTGGAAATAGAAGTTCGGCATCGCCCAATGGTTGACGTAGTCGAGGCCAGTGAACTTCAGCTCCATGTTGGGGATTTTGATGGTGATCTCGCGGCCTTCTGAACCGTCAAGTTGATCGGGCTTATAGCCTTCGACGATCGCGATCACTTTCCTGATTCGCGCCTGCAGCTCGGCGAACGTCGTTTCGGTATCTTCGATCGCTTCCGGCTGATGGCCCGCCAGGCGCGCCATGCAGCCTTTGGCGTGATCGGTGGCGATCTGCGCTTGCCGCGTCAGCGGCAGCATGTCCGGCGCGAGCCGCGAGTTCAGCAGCACAGCCGGATCGTAGCCCTTGGCCTTCGCTTGCTGTTCGGCCTTCGACAGGATCGAGGAGAGATTGTTCAGCATGCGCACGAATACGGGCGCGCTCACGGCGTGCATTGTCAGCTTGGTCATGACTTAGATCAGTCCCCCTGGCGTCCTGGATTTGAAATGCGACCCCGCTAGGGTCGAACTGTTATCGCATTTCAAATCCAAAATGGACGCCAGAATCAAATGATTTCAGCGGGTCTATGGATTTGAAATTCGCTCCCTGCTCTCCACCAAAACGAGGCGAATTTCAAATCAGCCCCGCTGCGACGAGGCCGAGCCAATAGGCGCCGGCCTGGATGGCGACGATGGCGACCAGCCCCACCGTCATCACCGTGAGCCAGGCCGTCCCGCGCAACCGGTTCAGCACCGAGTTTCGCGTGACGGTCCAATAGGCCAGCATGCTCACCGCCGCCAGCCCTGTTAGCCACACCGGCGCATCAAAAAGCCCGCACGCGATTGCTGCGAGCGCGAAGCCAAGCTCCGCCGCCGCGTTCGTGAAACTGTAGTGCTGCCGCCGCGTGCGCATGGGTTGAGTTGGCGCAGAAGAAACGCATTAACGCTCTAGCACACACCCAGCGCACGTATGGACCGCCGACGGTCCATAATTACGGCCGCAACTGCTGCAGCAAAAACGCCGCGAGCCAGCCGACCCAGGGAAACGCCATGCCGCTCAGAATGGCCAGCGACAGCGTCTTCACGTCCGAACCGATCAGCCGCGGCGCAAGCCACCTTTCGCTCGCCACCCAAGCCGCCGCGCCGCCGACAAGGAAGATGCCGTAGCTCAACCCCATACGCTCGGTCGCGAGCAGCGCCAGCGCAAAGCCGACCGCCATCCCCCACAGCTGCGCTTTCGCGACGGGGGTGAGCGTTGGGAGTTTCACGCCGACTCCCCCTCTCCCTTGCGGAGAGGGGGCAGGGGGTGAGGGGCGTTCCGACGCAAAGGCGCCTGCACGTTTGCGGGTTTTCTCATCGTGAGGGACAGTGTCCCATTGACCGAATGTTCGACGGCACGATCTCTGTTCGAAGGAACTCAGCTCTAGCGGTCCGATTTCGTCGCCAAACTTCAGGAGCTAAAGAACATCCGGTCATGATGCCAGAGGTGAAACCGTGCACTTCGGCATCCGCGTATCCAAAGGAGTCGTCGCCTCCGTACTGCACGGCATAGCCTCGCTCGATAAGCGCGCGTCCCAGATCGAATTCTGGTTCGCCTTCATTGCGAACCCAACATTGCACGAGCGGTCGGCCAAAAGACTCGACATATGATCCGCTGCGTCGTTGCTTTTGTTCGCAACGCAGCAACCCGTCGCCGACGATGGCCAGGAGTTGCTGTCGCGCTGCCCCACCACAATCTTCTACACCTCTGCAGACTTGCGTCAGCTCAGGTGCGTCGACACCCCAAAGGCGAAGAGGCATTTCGCCAATCCAAAACGTGTCCCCATCATGGACGTCGGCTTGTGTCAGTTGGCCGAAGTAACCGCGCTGTCGAACTTGTCCTCCGAAGCCGATCGCAACCACTGCAAGGGCGGTTACTGCGCCAGCCATGAATCCCCAGAGAACGAAGATCGATGGTCTAAGTGCGCCTTCTATTCGCTCGCCGCGTGTGAAAGCTAGCAAAGCAAAGCCGCCAATCACTGCCGCTACAACCACAAACAGATCGAGAAGTTGCGGAATGAAGCCAGTTACTGAGGAGGCGTTTCGCGAGAATGCTTGAACCAGGACGCTATTTGCAAAGTCGTCCCGATGATCCCAGGCGTCTGCCAGCGCTCGAAATAGTCCAAAATGGTTGTGTGCATTCGCCAAGTGCCAAACAGACAACGCGAGCAAAATGGCGCCAGCTAGCCAAATGAGGAGGCGCCACGGTTGTTTGAATTGCCGTGTGCTCAGCCAGAAAACCGCAAGAGCCGCTACGAGTAATGCAAGCGCCAAACTCATAGCAGCCCCCGGATCAGGTCATCAAATCAGCTTCGCCATCGCCACGGCCGTATCCGCCATGCGGTTCGAGAAGCCGCATTCGTTGTCGTACCAGGAGAGGATCGAGCAAAACACGCCGTCCATCACTTTGGTCTGATCGTTATGGAAGATCGACGAGCGCGGATCGTGGTTGAAGTCGCTCGAGACGTTTGGGTAATCGGTGTTGCCGAGGATGCCCTTCAGCGCGCCTTCCGACGCCGCCTTGATCGCCGCGTTGATCTCGTCCTTCGAGGTCGCGCGCTTGGCGGTGAATTTGAAATCCACCAACGAGACGTTCGGCGTCGGCACCCGGATTGAGATGCCGTCGAGCTTGCCCTTCAGATCCGGAATCACCAAGCCAATCGCCTTCGCCGCGCCCGTTGAGGTCGGGATAAGGTTCAACGCCGCGGCACGGGCGCGGTAAAGGTCCTTGTGCAGTGTATCCAAAGTCGGCTGATCGCCGGTGTAGGAGTGGATCGTCGTCATCATGCCGCGCTCGATGCCGATCGCGTCGTGCAGCACCTTCACCACGGGCGCGAGACAGTTGGTGGTGCAGCTGGCGTTGGAGATGACGAGGTGATCCTTCGTCAGCCCTTGATGGTTGACGCCGTACACCACCGTGTAGTCCGCGCCGTCCGCCGGCGCCGAAACGATCACGCGCTTGGCGCCGCCGTCCAGATGCGCCGCCGCCTTGTCGCGCGCGGTGAAGATGCCAGTGCATTCGAGCGTAACGGAGACGCCTACGTCCTTGTGCGGCAGCTCGGCCGGACTCTTGATCGCAGTCACTTTGATCTTGCCGCGGCCGATATCGATCCAGTCGGCACCCGATCTAACTTCACCGGGGAAACGGCCGTGCACACTATCGAAGCGCAGCAGGTGCGCGTTGGTTTCCACAGGGCCCAGATCGTTGATCGCGACCACCTCGATGTCGGTGCGCCCAGATTCGTAGATCGCGCGCAGGATGTTCCGCCCGATCCGCCCGAAACCGTTGATGGCCACCTTCACGCTCATGGATACTGCTCCCGGAAAAATCAGCTGATTTTGCTGGCTTCCGATTAACTGCAAAGCGCGCTTGCGTAAACGTCACAAACCGCAACACAGCCTTTCACCGAATCGATCACGGGCGTAACAATTCGTCGCAATGGCGAGCGATTCTCTCTCGGAGGCTCTGGCCGCGGTGGAAGCTGCTTTGGACGCCCTGGAAGAGGGCGCCGATCCGGACGTCGCCGCCGCCAAACTCGCCGAGCCAATCAAGGCGTTCAACGCAGCCGCCAAGGAGGCGCTCCGCTGATGCAAGCCACGGTTAAAGTCCTGGGCGAGGACTACATCATTGAATGCGCCGAATGTGACGAGCGCCGGCTCGAGGATCTCGCCCGCGCGCTGGAGGCGCGGCTGCAAGGTTTCAGCGGCGACACCAGCGCCAAGCGCCGACTGGTTCTCACCGCACTTGGTCTAATGGACGAAGTGCAAGCTACGAGCGCGGCGCTGGAGCGCGCCCGCCGGGAGATCGAACGCCTCACCGACATGCTGGTCGACGCCAAACTTGAGGCGCAGGCGTCGCCGCCGGAAAAGCCTGACGCGCCCGACCGCGGCCGGGTCGGCGCATTACGCGTGGCGCAAGGCAGAGCTTGAGGCGAAGCGCTCCCCGTCCTAGATTCGACGCGGGCGGTTTCTGCGGCGTGCGAGAGGCGCTTGCATCCCTGGGACCGTATCATCTCTCTCGGGAGCTGGCTCTGCTCCGGACCGTGGTCTGGAACACCTTGCGCCCACCTTCATTTGCTAGGGTTCGAGAGGATGAGCATTCCTTCCGGCGCAAGTGGTTACGCCAAACAGTTTCATCCTCGCCCTTGATGGGCGAGGTGGCGCGAAGCGCCGGAGTGGGTGGCGGTGCAACTCCTCCAATGTGGCGCTTCCACCCACTCAGTCATCGCGCTGCGCGCGCTGACAGCTCGCCCATCACGGGCG
>JBQTJK010000132.1:0-2258 GCA_052387215.1 Caulobacteraceae bacterium | reverse complement strand
GATCAGCGTTTTTGCTTCGCCGATCCAGAGCGCGCCATCGGCAAGCGCGGTGACAAGCGTGTCGAGCAGCCGCAACTCCACCGTCGCGCCAACGATCGCCATAGGCGGAAGTGCGCGCGCAGGTTTGCGGCGCGGGCGCTGCGGCCTTGGTGCTGGCTGCGACAGAAGTGGCATGGCGGCGACGCTAGCGGGGATTCGCCAGGGCCGCCAGAACGGGTGTGTATCAGTCGGAAAATGCCAGCCCTGCCGCGCCGTCACTCTGCCAAACCACCCGAGCGCGGCGGCGGAGTTTGAGTGTCGGCTCGGAGAGCATGATCGTCGCAGGGAGCGGCCTGTTAACGAAAAATTCGACCCGGACGCCGCCGTCGCTCAAGTCCTTGATGACGACGCTTAGGCGTTCGCCGTCGTCGAAGATCAAGACCCCGTTCCGGAACACCGGCTGACGGGGTTGGCGCTTCCCTTTTACAGGCGCGCTCGAAGGCTTGGCCTCGGCGATCTGGCGCACCCGATCCGCCAGCACGCCGCGACGGGGTGGGGACTTTCCGAACATACCGTCCTTCAAGACGCCCTTCTTCGGTTAAGGGCGAGTTCATGATGCGGTATAGAGTAGCCGCAGCGAAGCAGGAACACACGGGGTTAGAGGGGGTTCCGGCGGGAAACGCCCTTACTCACGGCGTGACGATGGGGAAATTCGGGTCGGGCGTATCGAACACGTCGCCGAGGCTTTCGAGACTTCGGCTGTTGCCGGTGATGCGGATTTGCCCGGACAGCACGGCGCGGGCCATGCTCTGTGTCGCCATGGCTCGCAGGAACACTGCGCGCGGCGAGGTGATCGTGGGCGCGCCTGCGACCGCCTGGTCGCGCTCGTGGACAAGCACGCCGTTGGCGATGGTTACAGCGAAGCGTTCGCTGCGCTCGGGAAAGACCAGGTTGAACGCGTAGCGGCGCGCGGCGAGGCGCTCGGGATTGAGGCGCACGGCCAAGAGGTCGAGGATGTAGCTGGTCGGTGTTGCAGCAACGAGATCGGCGCTTTGCGCTTGCGATCCGCGCGTCGGCGGCCCCTCTTCCAGTTCGCGCGCGGCGACGAGATACATGTTGCGCCAGATCGCGCTTTCGGCCTGATACGCCAGCTGCCGATGCGTGCGCGCGAGCAGTTGACGCGCAGCGGCGTTGTCGGGCGCGGCGAATACAAGATGGTTCAGCACGCGCGCGGCCCAGCGATAATCGCCTTCGTCGAACGCGCGTTGGCCTTCGGCCAGCACGCGACCGGCGCCGCCCATAGCGCGAACGAAGCGCGTCGCTTCTTCCGCCGGCGGCAACGGATTGAGGTTGGCGGGGTTGGCGTCGTACCAGCCCATGTAGCGCTGATACACGGCGCGGGAATTGTGCATCATGGTGCCGTAATAGCCGCGATTGAACCAGCGGCTGGCGAGCGGTTCGGGCAGACGCACGCGCTCGGCGATCTCGCGATCGGTGTAGCCCGCGTTCATCAACCGGACGGTCTGGTCGTGCAGATATTTGTAGGCGTCGCGATGGCTGGCGATGAAATCTCGCACGCGCGCGCCGCCAAAGCGTGGCCAGGCGTGGCTGGTGACCATGATCTGCGTGCGGTCGCCGTAGAGGCGGAGCGCTTCGGTGAGATAATCCGCCCACGCTTTCGCATCGCGCACCAGCGCGCCGCGGGGCGTAAGGATGTTGTGCATCGAGGCGTTGGCGTTCTCCGCTAGGCACAGAACGCCAAGATCGGGGAAGAAGAAATTCATCTCCGCCGGCGCCTCGGTTTGCGGCGTCAGCTGGAACTCGATGCGCACGCCGTCGATCGTGAGCGTTTCTCCGCTGTGCGCGATAGTACGCGTGGGCGGGATGAGCGTGAACGTGCCGGAAGAGACGGCGATACCGATGCCGGACGTCATCTGCCCTTCAGGGCCGGGCGTCAGGCCAACGCCGAATTGGAATTGCGCGCGCCGGCTCATGGCGTTGCCAGCGATGACATTCTCCGTCACCGCGTGCTCCATGAAGCCGTCGGGCGCGATGATCTCGACGCGGCCTCCCGTCACATCCCCGGCGCTAACCACGCCGCGCACGCCGCCAAAGTGATCGAGATGCGAGTGGGTGTAAATAACCGCGCGCACGGGCCGATCGCCGATCGTGCGGCGTGCGAGCGCGAGGCCCGCGGCGGCGGTCTCGGCGCTGGAAAGCGGATCGATGACGATGAGCCCAGTGTCGCCGATGACGATGGTCATGTTCGACACGTCGAA
>JBQTJK010000131.1:0-7338 GCA_052387215.1 Caulobacteraceae bacterium | reverse complement strand
CCAAAGCGGCCACGCTGGCGCGCAAAAGCTTGCGACCTATTGGGTCGGCCAGGGCGTCGGGCTGATGAACGAGCCGCTGGCGGCAGGCGCCGTCGTGCAGCAGTTCAAGGAGGATTTCCTGCGCGCGCATGAACGACTCGCGGCGTGCGTGGAGGCGCCTAACGGCCCCGCCGTTGAGTAAGTGTCGTCATATGATAGATTTTTGTCGCCGGCGGAGAAGTCGAGCGCGCCGAAGCCATGGATAGCGTGCTTCCTTTGCAAGGAGCCCCAATCAGAATGAGCGCGTTCGATCTACGCAACTCCCCGCGAGACGCAGACAATTACACGGACCGCACGGGAGCCGAAGTACTCAAGGCCAGGATCGTAGCCTATTGGCGCGAACGCGGGTACGAGATTCAGGTGACGCTGGCCCAGGCCGAATTCAGCCCGGCTTTGCGCGCCTCGCGCTTCGATGTCCGGAGCGAACTCGTGAACGGGCTGCCGCGTCGCTGCTGCGCCCAGGGTTCGGTCTGCGGTTAGGCGGCTTAGTGCGCCGGTGGTGCTTCCACGCGCAGCGGGCCGTTCCACACCTTGCCGATGCGCACGTCCACTTCCGGGCCTAGGTTAAACCAGGCCAGGCGGTCGCGCGTGGCGTCGATCACCACGAAGCGGTCGCCGCGCTCGAGCGTTTGCGACAGCGTGTTGCGGATCACGCCCGAGGTGAAGCGCGTGCGCACCAGCCACAAGCCGGGACCCAGGTCGCAGACGAAGCCCATACTTTCGAGCGCGGCCATGAACGCCATCCACGAGCCCGAAAAGATCTCGGCGTGAACGAAGACATTCGCGGCTTCTTCGGCGTCGTTCGCGGCAGCCGGCTTGCGCAGGCCACGGAGCGCCATGACACGGCGCGCTTCCGTCCAATTATCCTTGCCATTGTCTGAAACGAGCGTCGTCGGGCGAACGCGGCCTTCGGAGAGGAATTGCGCCATCTGCTCGATCGTGTACGGGCCGAAGGCGCGCCCGCGGATCTGCACCCACCATTTCGAGGCGGTCGCGGTCTTCAGCGTGACGACGTCACTCACGGCTCTGCTCCGTTTCAGCACGGAAAAGCGCGTTCGCCCCTCCGGCGAAACCGGAGGCGTGCAATCGCTATGCCGGAGTTTTCAGTAACCGCTGGTTAGCTATGTTTGCGCGGTTCAAGGTCTATGGCGAAGCCGCCTTCGATCAAACGCGCCACGCGGCCATAGACATTGCCGGCGCGCACCCACACACCAATCAAAGGCGGCGGACGCTTACTCTTTATAGTGATGCCGGCGAGCGAGAAGTCGACGACTTCGCCTTCATAGGCTTCGCCGGTCTCGAACTGGAGCTTGATCAGTTCCGGGGCGTCGCTGATGGGCGGGCGCATCGGCGCTTCGATCCCCAGATCGCGATTAACCGCAAGCGTCAACTGCTCGGCCATCTTCTCGCGCTTGTGCGCCGTGAAATCGAAAATGATCGCAACCTCGCCTTCACCACACCTCCTGGCGACATGGCCGGACACGCGGCCGAAACCGTCGAGATAGATCACGACGCGCTCGCCCACCTGCGGCAGCATCGGCGCGGCGATACGGATGTCGCCAGGCGACATATCGGCGGTGCGGCAATCGTGCTCGCGGCCGAGCGGATCGAGCATCCGCCCGCTCACCTCGATCGGCATGCGGCGGAAGCGCCGGCGCTCCCGAATGCCGACTGAGGCGGCGGTGAGCCGGCGGGCGGCGGCGGCGAGGTCGATCTTCTCGGCAGCGGACATGAGCCAATAATGCCCTGTTCACCGTAAACGTTTGCTTAAGCTTTGACGGCGGGGCAGGGCTTGGCGCCGGGGCGGCGCGCGCGCAAAGGTTGCCGAAACCTTGAACGAGGGACGAAACGCGTGGCGGACATCGAGAGCGGGGATCGCTTTGACTATGTGATCGTGGGCGCGGGTTCGGCCGGCTGCGTGTTGGCGAACCGGCTGACCGAAGACCCCAACGTCACCGTCGCGCTGCTGGAAGCCGGAGGCAAAAACGACAGCCTGTTGGTGAAGATGCCGGCGGGGGTCGGCAATCTCATCTCCACCAAGGGCGCCACGAACTGGGGCTTCGAGACCGTGCCGCAAGCCTTCATGGACGGGCGGCGGCTCTACCAACCGCGTGGGCGCGGCTGGGGAGGGTCATCTGCCATCAACGGCATGATCTACATCCGCGGCCACGCGCGCGATTACGATCAATGGCGCCAGACCGGCCTCACCGGCTGGGGCTACGCCGACGTGCTGCCGTACTTCAAACGTGCACAGCACCACGAGGACGGCGCCGATGCCTGGAACGCTGAAGGCGGGCCGCTCTGGGTCTCGCGCGGGCCGCCAGGCGATCCGATCTACAAGGCGTTCATCCAAGCCGGCGCGCAGGCGGGCTACCCGGTGACGCGCGACTTCAACGGCCGCCAACAGGAAGGCGTCGGCCCCTATCATCTCACCATTCGCGACGGCGAGCGCTGGAGCGCGTCGGCCGCATACCTGCGCCCGATCGTCGGCGTGCGCCAAAACCTGAAAGTGATCTCCAGCGCGCAGGCGCATCGTTTGATCATCGAGCGCAAGACCGCTGCCGGCGTCGAATTTTCTCACGGCCCCGGCAAGCCGGTGCAGAACATTTATGCAAAGCGTGAAGTACTGGTGTGCGGCGGCGCATTCCAATCTCCGCATCTGCTGCTGCTCTCGGGCGTTGGCCCCGCGGCAGAGCTGCAGAAGATGGGCGTGCCGGTTGAGCTGGATGCACCCGAAGTCGGCAAGAACCTGCAGGATCACCTCGACGTCTGCATTATCTACGAGATGACCAAACCGCTCTCGATGTATTCGAAGACGAAAGGCTTGAAGCAACCGATCATCGGCCTGCAATACCTTCTCACCAAGCAAGGCTGCGGCCGCACCAATCACCTGCACGCCGGCGCCTTCCTCAAGACGCGCGGCGAACTGGATCGCCCGGACATCCAGCTCCACCTCGTCAACGCCTGCATGCAGGATCATGCGCGCATCAAGGCCGACCGCGACGGCTTCACCATCCACGCCTGTCAGCTGCGCCCCGAAAGCCGCGGCGCCGTCACGCTGGCGTCGCGCAATCCGTTCGATCCGCCCGCGATCGATCCGCGCTACCTGGCCGAAGAGGTCGACCGCCGCACCATGCGCGACTCCGTCCGCATCGTACGCGACATGGTCAAGCAGCCGGCGCTCGATCTCTATCGCGGCGCCGAGTTCAAGCCCGGCGATCACATCCGCACCGATTCCGAGATCGACGCCTGGATTCGCCAGAACGCCGAGACGATCTATCACCCGGTCGGCGCCGTGCGCATGGGCGCCGACGCCAAAGCGCCGCTGGACGAAGAACTGCGCGTGCGCGGCATCGACAGCCTGCGTGTGATCGACGCCAGCGTGATGCCAACGCTGATCGGCGGCAACACCAACGCGCCGACGATCATGATCGCCGAGAAGCTCTCCGACATTATCCGCGGCAAGCCGCCTCTGCCGCCGCAGGACGCCCCGATCGCCGAAGACGAGCGGGTGGCGGTGTAGCCATGCCAGCCGCAGAAACGCCACAGAAGCGGCTCACGCCAAGCGGCGCAAACCCGGGAGGCCGCCATGCGCGTTGCTTTGCTTGCCGCCGCTTTCTTCGCCCTCTTGTTCGCGCCGGCCATGGCGCAGGAAACCGAAATGGATCGCGCCGAGCGCGAACTTCGGGACGCGATGGCGCCTGCCGCCTCCGCCGGCGCCACGGTCGAACGGGTCGCGCCCGACGAAGTGCGCGTGCGCATGCCCTCCGACATCACCTTCGACTTCAACCGCGCCGACGTGAAATACGAATTCATGCCGCGCATCGCCGATCTTGCGCGCACGCTCTCGCGCTATCCGGGCATGCAGGTGAGCATCACCGGCCACGCCGACGCTATCGGTTCGGATGAATACAACCACCGCCTCTCCGAACGGCGCGCCTGGTCGGTGAGCGAAGTGCTGTCGCAATTCGGCGTCGGTCACTACCGCATCCGCACCAGCGGTATGGGCGAGTGGGCGCCGATCGCGACCAATTCGAACGAATGGGGACGGGCGCAAAACCGTCGTGTCGAGATCAGCGTCCGCAGCAGCGGCTATGACAGGAAATAGCTCACGCGCTCGAGCGGTTGCGTTTCACCGCCGCCGTCTTTGATTGTTGCCGCAGACGCCGTTTGCGTTCCGACAACATGCCGTTGAGCTTTGCCGCGAGGCCCGCCGCGTCGCTGGGCGGCTTGCATTCAGGAAGACGGGAGGTCAAGTCAGCCGCCACCTGCGCCTTGCTCGTGACTGAAGCCGTCAGCATCACTTCGGTCGCCGGCCGGTGGCGGCGCACCCATTGCGCCAGCACGAAGCCGCTGCCTTCGCCCGCAAGCTGTGCGTCGCAGAGGAGGAAGGCGATGCTCGGGCCCGCCACCAGAATCGCCTTCGCATCGTCGGCGCTCCCGGCCTCGATCACGACAACGTCGCAAGCGCGCAGATAGTCGGCGATCACGAAGCGGATGATCACGTCGGCTTCTACGAGGAGGATGGTGGTTTTTTCGGAATGGAATGAAGTTCTGCGGGCAGGCATCAAAGTTCCACCTGTGAGCGGAGCCCCCGCGCAGTTTTCAACGGCGTGAGAATCTGCCCAGTTCCGTGGACTACCGCCGCGCCGGTTTCATATGGTGAAAGCTAGGCGATAGGGTGTCGGCTTTGGGAACCGAGGCCAGCTGTCCGCATTTGTTCACCAGCAATTGGGGGCTGGGGAGGGGCAATGAGTCCGGCAGAAGATTTGATGGACGAGGCGAATCCCGCCGCCCAGCCGGTTGTATTGTTGGTCGAGGACGAAGTCCTGATACGCCTGGCCATGGCGGATCATCTGCGCCTCTGCGGCTTCAAAGTGGTGGAGGCCGGTTCTGGCGTCGAGGCGCAGGAATTGATCTTGGCCGGACTGAAGATCGACTTGGTCTTCTCCGACATCACCATGCCAGGCGGAATCGACGGCGTTGGTCTGGCGCAATGGATGCAATCGACCGGCGTCGATGCGCCTGTCATTCTCGCGTCGGGCGTTCCGCGCGCGCTCGATGCGGCGACCCAGAATTGCGCCAACGTGCGGGCGGTCGCCGCCAAGCCTTACGATCAGGATGAGATCGTCGCGCAGATCCGCGCGGTGCTTGCCGCCAAAACCTAGTCGTTCACCACGACAAGACGCATGCTTTTCGGCTGCTTCGCGGCTGGCGGATGCAGCGACCCCAAGCGCAGCAATTGCACATCGCGGTCACCGAGAAAGTGTTCGCCGCCCAGCGCTTGGAACAGACCCAGATAGCGGTCTCCCAGATTTGCATCGACCTTGAGCGGCGTCAGCAGAATCTCGGCGCCAAGCTTGCGGCCGCACGCCGTCTCCGCGGTTATGCGCGCGATCGCCGGTTCGCCTGCGGCGGCGCAAGAGTCGATCAGCGCATTTACCAGCGCCAGGTCGGGGGCCAGGAAAAAGCGGGCGAAGTCGTGTTCGCGCAGATCGCGGCCGAACACTCTCACTAGATCCTGTCCGAAGGTACGGATCGGCAGGCGTCCATCCTTGGTGCGCTCGATGACGAACAGGCGCTCGAGCACTTGATCGGCGCCGCCCTTCTTGGGCGCAGCGCCAGCCGCGCCCGCCAGCGCGCGGCCATAAGCGAGCAACGCCCGCGTATCGGGATGAAAGGTCTCTTCGCCCATCATTAGTCTTAAGCGCCGCCGCGTTCCTTCGAATACGTAGCCCGATACGCAAGCCTCGCGCCCAAACGAGGCGCGAGAATCCCGCGTTTTTCCGGCTCGCTTTCCCGCAACGCGCGAGGCTTGGCCTTCGCCTTGCAGCACGGTGGGCGAGATTCAGGAGAAACGGCGTATGACCGTTCCAGCCCGGTACATTCTGGCCGCGATCGCGTTTGGCGTTGCAGCCCTTGGTCTGTTCTTGTTACCGACGGACGCGGCTGCATGCGGCCCGAACGGCTGCCAGCGGCCGCCTGGCTGTCACCACGGCTGCAATCCGACGCCGCCTCCGCCAACGCCGTGCTGCCAACCGCCGACGGTCGTCGTGCCGCCGCCGCACGTGCCGCCGCCGAACATCGTTGTGGTGAACGCCGGTGCGCGCGCGCAGGCCGCCGCCAGCGCAACCGCGATCGCCATCGCCAATGTGCGCACCGGCGACACCATCATCCGCCAGAACATGGTGATGGAAGCGGGCGCTTCCGCGAATGTGCAATCGAGCGCCTTCGCCATCACCGAAGCAAGCGCCGCCGTCGAGAGCGTCGCCCGCGAACGCGACCTGCTGATCCAGGCCATCTGCCTCGACGCACAAGGCAATCCGCACCCCGCCTCGCAGACGTTCGGCGGCCGTGACGTGGCGCATGACTATCGTGGCGAAATCTACCGCTGCATGTCCGGCACACGGATGCGCTACACCGTCGATGGCCGCTCTTCCGATTGCGCCGCCGGCGAAGCGCTCTGGTACGAGAATGGCCGCGTCGAATGCCGCACTCAGGCCGCGCGCCGGCCGTGCAATGAGCGCTCGCTGCTGCGGCGCTTCGGCCCGGGCGACAAAGTTGGCCGCATTCGCGAAACCGAAACACGCGAGGCGCGCAGCGAAACCACATTCAGCGGCGCCATGACCATGGATGGCGGCGTTGGCCAGGGCGTGTGGTGATCACCGCCTAGCTCCTCTCCCACCTACCTCAAGGCCAGCCCCTCGGCCTGCCCCCGCGAAAGCGGGGGTTTTTTTGTTTGCGGAACGCCTCTCCGCCGTGAACCGTTGTCAGGCGAGGAGACTGCTCATGAACTATCCTCTTCGCCTCACCTCCGAAACACTTGCGATGCTGATGATCGGCGATGGCGTGCTCATGATGCTTCAGCCGCGCCGCCACGTCACTCTGTGGGATGCGGGGCCAGAGGCGTGGCGCAAGATGATCGGGTATTTTGAAGATCGCCCCGCGCTCACTATGGGCCTCGGCGCACTGCAAGCCGCAGCCGGCGTATGGCTCGCCAGCAGGCAAAGCGCGCCGCAAATAGGGGGATAGAGCACGGCTCTATCCGACCGGCGCGAGAGCGTTGGAAGGTTGAAGCGCGCGCCTTCAGGCGGGCATTGCACCGTCTTCTCAAGTACATAAGGTGATGCGGGCCGGAGGCCCGCGCTCCAATTTGCGGGGATAGACGCGATTCAATCCGACCCACTTCCAAGCCGTGCGATACTCTTCGCATCTGCTTCACGGAGGGGCTTCTGGATCCAGCCCATTAAGCGAAGCGGAGGCGATCGAAGCGAGACAGCGATGAGGCGAAACCATCCG
>JBQTJK010000130.1:0-11469 GCA_052387215.1 Caulobacteraceae bacterium | reverse complement strand
TTCTGCGCCGTCTATACGAAGTTCCGCGAAGGTCTGATGGCGCAGCGCATCGAGCGCGCGCTCGACAAAGACCGCATCCTCGAACTCTACCTGAACCAGATCTATCTCGGTAATCGCGCCTATGGCGTGGCCGCCGCGGCGCTCAACTATTTCGACAAGCCGCTGGCTGATCTCACCGTGGCTGAAGCGGCTTATCTCGCCATCCTGCCGAAGGGGCCGGCGAATTATCAGTTGCCACGCAATCATGACCGCGCCGTTGCGCGCCGTGACTATGCGATCGGGCGGATGCTTGAACGGGGCTACATCACCGAAGAGCAAGCCGCGGCTGCGCGAGCAGAAGAATTGGTCAGCACCAATCGCCTAGCGGGTGACCAGTTCATCGCTGCGTCCCATTTCGTCGAGGAAGTGCGCCGCCAGGTGCAGGAGCAGTACGGCGAGCGTGCTCTGTATGATGGCGGGCTCTCGATCCGCTCAACGATCGACACGCGCCTGCAGCTCGCCGCTGCGCGCGCATTGCGCGCTGGCCTCGAAGAATATGACCGCCGCCATGAATGGCGTGGCCCAGTGGCGACCGGCGATCCGGCGGGCGATGTGCAAACGCAATTGCGTGAAGCGCCGGCCGCGCCGCAGCTCTCGAACTGGGTGCGGGCGATGGTTACGCGCGCGGGCAACGGCGCGATCACGCTGACGGATGAAAACGGTCAGACCGGCCGCGTCGGCGATAACGATGCGCAATGGGCTGCTCAAGGCGCGCGACGCGAAGGTTCGCGCGCCTTGCGTCGCGGAGCAATCGTTTACGCCACGCGTGCTTCCAACGGCCGCTACAACTTGCGCCAAGTGCCGGAAATCCAAGGGGCGCTCGTCGCTATGGATCCGCACACGGGCCGCGTGCTGGCGATGGTCGGCGGCTATTCGTTCAATGAAAGCACCGGCCTCAATCGCGCGACGCAGGCGATGCGCCAACCGGGCTCGTCGTTCAAGCCGATCGTGTACGCGGCCGCTCTGGATTACGGGCTGACACCGGCGACGCTGGTTGACGATGCGCCGCTCGCGATCGCGGCGGGCGACGGGTCGAACTGGTCGCCGGAAAACTACCCGCGCGAATTCTACGGCCCAACAACGCTGCGGCGCGGCCTCGAACTGTCGCGAAACGCGATGACGGCGCGCGTGGCTTACGAAATGGGTCCGGAGCGCATTCTCGATTATGGCCGCCGCCTTGGTGTCTATGGCGACAACACGCAGGCCGTGTTCGCATTGGCGCTCGGCGCGGGCGAAACCACACTGGTGCGCATGACCACGGCCTACGGCATGTTCGTCAACGGCGGCCGCCAGATCTCGCCGATCGTGATCGACCGCATCCAGGACCGCACCGGCGCCTCGGTGTTCCGTCGCGATCAGCGCGAGTGCCCCGATTGCAACGCGGACTGGAGCCGTGGCCAGCCCCCGCCGAACCTGCCGGACACGCGCGCGCAAGTACTCGATCCGGTGACCGCGTATCAAATTGTCTCGATGGCCGAAGGCGTCGTGCAGCGCGGCACGGCGACGGCGGTCAATGCGCTCGGCTTTCCACTCGGCGGCAAGACCGGCACCACCAACGACTACAAGGACGCCTGGTTCATCGGCTTCTCGCCGGACCTCGTCGTCGGCGTGTGGGCGGGCTTCGATCAACCGCGCGACATGGGCGAAGGCGAGACCGGCGGCCGCATCGCTGCGCCGGTCTTCCGCGACTTCATGCGTCAAGCGCTGCGCGACACCTCGCCCGCGCCGTTCCGCATCCCGGCCGGCGCGCGGCTGGTGCGTATTGACTATCAGACCGGCGCGTTGCCGAGCGCGACGACGACGCAGACCATTCTGGAAGCGTTCCGGCCAGATACCGAGCCTAGCCGTGATGTTTCGTCTTCGCCGTTCGTGTTTGGCGGTACCGATCCGATCGATCCGCGCCTTCTCTCCGGCCTCGGCGGCGCCGACACGCCGAATGAGACGGCCGGGCCGCGCGCGCAACAGCAAGAACAGCAGGACGAGGATTTGGGAGGACTCTATTAGGGACTGGGGACTAGGGACGCGGGACTAGGGAATGGCGCTTGCGTTTGAAGGCGCGTCGCCTACATCCGAAAGCGAACCTAGTCCCTAATCCCTAGTCCCGAGCACCTAGAATGAGAGCCGAAATCGCTGCCTTGGCTGAACAGATCGAATCCGCTCTGGCTTTGCTGCGGAGGCGTCTTTGACTGGGATCGCGCCCGGGTCCGCTTCGATGAACTGACCGCGCTTTCCGAGCGTCCGGATTTCTGGAACGATCCAGACAAAGCGCAAAAGCTTATGCGCGAGCGCAACAAGCTCGAAGCGGGGATGAACAGCATCCTCTCGCTCGAGCGCGATCTGCGCGACTGCGTTGAGCTTGCCGAGATGGCGGAAGCCGAGGGCGACGAAGGCCTGATCGACGAAGCGCAGCAGAGCTTGAAAGCCGCGCAAGAGCGTGCGGCGAAGGCGGAGCTTGAAGCGCTGCTCTCGGGCGAGGCGGACTGCAACGACGCCTATATCGAGTTCAATTCCGGCGCCGGCGGCACCGAGAGCCAGGATTGGACCGAGATGCTCATGCGCATGTACTCGCGCTGGGCGCAGTCGCGCGGCTTCAAGGTCGATCTCTTGGAGGAGCAAGCGGGCGACACTGCCGGAATCAAGTCGGCGACAATCCTGGTGCACGGCGAAAACGCCTATGGCTGGCTGAAGACGGAAGCGGGGGTGCACCGGCTCGTGCGCATCAGCCCCTACGATTCGAATGCACGCCGCCACACCTCGTTCGCGAGCGTCTGGGTGTATCCGAAGATCGACGAAACGATCGACATCGAAATCCTCGACAAGGACGTGCGCACCGATACCTATCGCGCCTCCGGCGCTGGCGGGCAGCACATCAACAAGACCGATTCCGCCGTGCGCTTGACGCACATCCCAACCGGGATCGCCGTGGCGTGCCAGGCCGAGCGCAGTCAGCACAAGAACCGCGCCGCGGCTTGGGACATGTTGCGCGCTCGCCTCTACGAGGCCGAATTGCAGAAGCGCGAAGCCGCCGCCCAGCAGCTGGAGGATACCAAGACCGAGATCGGCTGGGGTAGACAGATCAGGTCGTACGTCTTGCAGCCGTATCAGATGGTCAAGGACCTCCGGACAGGTGTCGAAACGTCCGATACACAAGGGGTGTTGAACGGCGGCCTCGATCAGTTCATGGCCGCCTCGTTGGCCGCGCGCGTGAGCGGAGCGAGCGACAAGCTGGTGGAAGATATCGACTAATGTCCCGGACTTGAAATTCGATCCGCGCGTGGGATCATCCGATCATCGAATTTCAAGTCCGGGACATTAGACCCAAGGCTTTGGATTTGAAGTTCGCACAGCGGTCGCCATCAATGTGAGGCGAATTTCAAATCCGCCGTACTGGGGATTGGGCGGGGGCCCATGAGCATCGACACGACAACCGAAGCGTCAGGCGAATTTGAGCAGCCGGTCCCGTGGATCGTGCAGTATCAGCGCGCGCACTGTTCGGGCTCATCGCCGCTGACCACATTTCAAGGTTTGTTGTCGGACGAAATCGTGTTGCCGCAGAGCGCAGCAGATCACGGCGACCCCGAGCAATTGGTGCTGGCGACCGACGCTTGGGTAGACGCGCTTATGAACCAAGCGCATTTTCTTCCCGGCGAGTTCGCGCAGGAGGCGCTGTGGAGCTTCTACGCGCGCGACTATCTCGTGCAGGTGAGAGCAGGCGGTCACCAGCGGTATTTCGCCAATCGCGGCGGCGATGAGATTGCGCTCCGATGCGCGGCCGCGGGGCTCAAAAGCATGCTCGCGGATCCGTACCTGGAGTTGCTCAATCTGCTGATCCGGCTGAAGCGCGCGAAATCTTCAGCGGCGCGCAAGATTGCGGCCGACAAAGGGTACCGTTCGCCGGCCGCGGCGCTGAAAGACCTGGACAAACGCTGCACTGAGCTTGAGGCGAACGAACCGCTCACGCCGCGTCACAAGACATGGCTGAAGAGCTTGCGCAAAGTGAAGTTCGCTCCCGACGCGGAAATGACCACGCACTTGCAGCGCGTCGCGCAGGCCAACCCCCTGTTTCCGCGCCGCAAGGTGGAAGCGGATCGACTGCGGGCTGAACGCCTGCGCAACGAGCCGTCGTTCGGCGCCGTGAAGGCGCTCTGCGACATGGCGGGACTGCAGATCACCGGCCTGCACAACATAGGGTTTGAGACGATGCGCTCGTTCTGGCCGGATGGGCCAGGCTCGCGCGCCTACGTCTTCCGCGCCGACACCGACAAGGGCCCGCGCGCTGCGCTGTTCTATCGGGAGGGCGCGTTGTTCAAGCGCTATCTGAGCGTGCTGGTGGCGCCCGAAGGCGGCTTGCCACTGGGATCGCTGTCGCTGACAAAGGACGAATACGCGTCGATCGTGCCGAAGGAGCCCTGAAACGACGCACTCCACACCGTGGTCTTGACAGCTCTTGATTGATCGTTCAAACAACCTGCCATGGCGGCTCAGCCGGCACGCGAGAAGATCATCCAGGCGGCGATGGAGCTGTTCTGGCTCAAGGGTTACAACTCGACTTCGATCGCAGATCTGCTGAGCCGGACTCAGCTCAATTCCGGCAGTCTCTATCACGTATTTCCGTCCAAGCAGGACGTTCTGATCGGCGTGCTCGAAGCGTATCGCGACGGCATCGAGCAGATGTTGCTCGAGCCCGCTTGGCGCGAAGTCGACGATCCGATCGAGAAGATTTTCGCGCTGCTCAAGCTGTATCGCACCATGATCGTGGAGACCGACTGCACTTATGGGTGTCCCATAGGTTCGCTGGCGCTCGAGCTGCATGAGCCAGATCCGAAAGTGCGCGATTTGTTGGCGCAGAACTTCGAGAACTGGACGCGAGCGGTCGAGAAGTGTCTCGACTGCGCCGGCAAACGCCTGCCGCGCGGTACGGACAAAAAAGCACTCGCGCAATTCGTGCTCACTGCGATGGAGGGCGGCGTGATGCAGGCGCGCACGCACCGTGAGGTCGCGTATTTCGACCGCGCGGTGAAGCAACTGCGCGAGCATTTTGCGCTGCTGGAGAGAGCGGCGAAAGCGCCGGCTTGAGCGGCGGGAGGACGGGCCATGGATTGGGTCACGCTGATCGGCGCAATCATCGGGACGTGGAAGTAACGCGCTTTATGCGCCAAGTTGGAGCGCGCGGCTTCCAGCCGCGCATGCGGGGCCGGAGGCCCCGCGCGCCCGCTCACGACGAGTTGCGCTTTGACTCAAAGCAAAAGGCCCAGCTTTCGCCGGGCCTTTGAGGTGTGCTGCTGAGAAACTCAGTTCGTCCCGGTGACGATCACGCCGGAGACCAGACGGTCGTCGTTGGAGGGTTCGCCGAATACCGAATTGCCGCCGCCGAAAGCGCTCGAACGGTCTTGGGCGGAGACAATCTGCGGCTGCGCCGGCTGGCCGGGGCCAGACTGTGAGAGCGGGTCTTGCAGGTAGCGGCACTGGCCTTCGAACACCGCGCCCATCTCGACGGAGAGCGATTGGTGAACGATGTCGCCGAGTACGTGGGCGTTGCGGGCCAGAATGACCTTGCGTGCGCGCACCGAACCTTCGACGCGGCCGTGAACGGTGACGCTCTCGGAAACGACATCGCCCTTGACCATGCCCGTGTCGCCGACCGTCAGCGAACCGCCGCGCACGTTGCCTTCAATCTCGCCGTCAACCTGAAGCTCGGCGCCGTCGGCGTCGATCGTGCCGGTGATCTTCACGCCATTGGCGATGATCGAAGCGATGCCTGCGCGACCAGGTGACATGCGACGTTGCTGAGTTGGTTCAGGAAGTGCTGGCAAGTTCGAATCCGATGGTCTGTTACCCTTGTTCGTGAACATGCCGTCCTGCCCTCAAGAAGTTGACAGGGTCTACCGCCCTGCCGCGGAACCACACCTCGTAGTGGAGGTGCGTTGCGGTGCTGCGCCCCGTCGAACCCATTGAGCCGATGCGCTGGCCGATGGCGATTTGCTCGCCGCGTTGCACTTGGATGTCGCGCAAGTGGGCGTAACGGGTCTTGAAGCCGTGACCGTGGTCGATTTCGACGGTGTAGCCATAACCGGAGCGAGTGCCAGCATAAACCACAGTGCCAGGCGAGGTCGCGACAACCGGCGCGCGCTCAAACGCGGCCATGTCGAGGCCGGAGTGGAAAGCTGGACGGCCGGTGAACGGGTCGATGCGTTGGCCATAACCCGACGTTTCGCGGTAATCGACGGCGACCGGCGCTGCGAGCGGCGTCGAGTCGGCGATGTTGGCCAGGCGACGTGATTCGGTGACGCGGGCGGCGACCTGGGCAACGCGCTCGGCGAAGGCCGGGTTCAGGCCGCTGTCGCGCAGGTAGGCGACGAAGTCCTGTGGCACGAGCGGGCCGCCGGCGGCGGCGTCAGCGTCAGGGCCTGTAAGCGAGGCCATCGACACGCCTGTGAGTCGCAGCACGCCGCGGACTTGTTCGCTGCGCTCGACGACAGTGTCTTCGAGTTCGGCGAGCGTCTGTTCCTGATGGTGTTCGAGCGCGTCCGGCCGTGCGCGGAAGCCGACCGTGGTGACTTGGTAGGGCTCGGACGCGATAGCGCGCGATTGGCGCGGCTCGGCCTCGTCGATCGAGGCGGCCATGATGATGCGGGCGCCGTCGCGCTCGATCGGGCGATTCGCAGCGAGCTGAAGGCTCGCGCCGCCGGCGTATTCGAGCAGAGAGCGGAGAACTTCGTGCCGGCTTTCGAAATCCGCTGTGGCGCGGTCGAACTGGCGGGTCCGTTCTTCGAGCAGGGCCTGGCTGGCCGCGGCTTGAGCGCGGCTTTCGTTGAGCCAGCGATCATACTTGGCGCGCTCGCGTTCGACTTCGGCGTTCGAGGCTGTCGCCTGCGGGCCTTCCATCAGCGTGTTGGTGGTCGCGTAAACGCACCAGCCGGCCAGGCCGACGGCGGTCATCGCCAGCAGGGCCTGTTTGCCGGGAGAGAGTGAAACGTAACGGACCGTGCCGCCGCTACGATGATAAATCTGCCGCTCCGGGAACATGCGATCGAATAACGACCGCGCCCGCGATCCGAACTGGCTCATGGTCCGCCACCGCCCACTAACCTAAAACACAAATGCCGTTAGCCCCGCCAGATCTCATCTCAACCTGAAACCCTCCCGAAATGCAACAGAACACCGCTGCCGTTTACAGGAATTTCAGCTTGTTTAACGCTCTTCTGCCAGAACCACGCCAAAACTGCGTAGTCACAGTAAAGGCGGCGCTTATTTGGCGTCTAGCGCCTTAACCACTTTCAATACGTCTTCCACATGTCCCGGCACGCGCACCTTGCGCCAGACCAGGGCGATCTTGCCCTTCGCATCGATGAGGAAAGTGGCCCGCTCTATCCCCATGAATTTGCGCCCATAGAGGGTCTTCTCCCCCCAGACGCCATAGGCCTCGGTGACTAGGCCGTCGTCGTCGGCCGCCAAATGCACCTTGAGCCCATGTTTTGCCGCGAATTTATCGTGCTTAGCGACGCTATCGCGGGAGACGCCGACGACCACGGCGTTCGCAGCCGCGAAAGCCTTCGTCTTTTCAGTGAAGTTTAGTGCTTCCAAGGTACAACCGGGTGTGTCGTCCTTTGGGTAAAAATAGAGGACGACGCGCTTGCCTTTGAGGCCCGCCAAGCTGACACGCCCGCCCCCGGCCGTCGGCAGATCAAAGGGGGGTGCGGGGTCGCCAGGTTTGAGCGTTTTCGCCATCGGGAGTTTCCAGGCTCGCGGCTCGAGGGCCGTTTCGGGCGCCGTTCGCTGCAGCGGCGCTGGGGCTTTGCTTTGCGCTGAAATCCTTTCTCGCGCTAGACACTTGCGAGGGGCGTTGGAGCTGGCCGGATGATACGCCGCTCGACGCTGATAGCTGTCGAGGTACTGCTCGGACTGGTCGCGGCGCTCGCGATCGGCCTCGGAGTCGCTTGGTGGCGGTTCAGCCAGGGGCCGATCGAGTTCAACTCCATCCGCCAGCAGTTGCAAACCGAACTGAGCGCGGCGCGTTCGGGACGGCCGGTCGGGATTGAGCGGGTCGAACTTGCCTGGAGCAGGACGGGCGGCGCGCTGGAGCTTCGCGCCGTCGGCGTGACCGTTGAGGACGGGCGCGGCGGCGTGCTGTCGCGCTCTGATGAAGCCCGAATCGAATTGGGCGTACTGCCGCTGCTGGTCGGGCGCATCTCTGTATCGCGGGCGGAGTTCTCGGGCGGCGAACTGACGCTCACGCGCCGGCCCAACGGCGCCGTGCACATTGCATTCGGACCGGAAGGCGCGCCGCCGGACATCATCATTCCCCCACCGCCGCCGAACGAGACGTTGGAAGAGCGCGTCGTGCGGATCCTCGACAGCATGGAGGACGCGTTCAAGCCGGTCGGCGCCGGCGGCAATCTGCGCGAAATTTCTGTCAGCGGCGCCAAGCTCGCCGTCATCGACGAAGGCAGCGGCGGGCGCTGGACGGCGGACGCCGCGAATCTAGAACTGGCGCGCCGCGGCCGGGCGCTGGGTTTGTTCGCCAGCGCCGAACTCGAAGGCGCAGAAGGCAGCGCGCCTGCGACGCTCAGGATCACCACGGACACCCGCTTTCAAAACGCGATCATCGAGTTCGGCGCCGAGAACGCGCGGCCGAGAGCCCTGTTCTCGCCGGCAGCGCTCGGGCCGTTTGCGGGCCTGGATGCGCCTGTGACGATGAACGTGTCGATCGGCATGGATCGCGAAGCGGGCGTCAACCGCTTCGAAGGAGAAGTCGTTTTCGGAGCGGGTTCCGCGGATGTGGCGGGCGATCGCTTCAATCTGAGCGGCGGGCGCTTGCATGGTCGTTATGACGTTGAGAGCGACGAACTCATCATTGACGATATTGCACTGGCGGGCGAGCGCACGCGGGTCGGCGGCGAAGTGCGCGTGCGCAATGTCTCAGCGATCATGCGCGCGGCGCCGAATGCGCCCGCGGCGTTCGACATTTCGCTGCCGTCGCTGCGGGTCGATGTGCCGGGCACATTCGCCGAGCCGCTCGGGTTCTCCAACGTGCAGGTCGTCGGCGCAATTGTCTCCGCCGAGCGCTCGATACGGCTGACGCGCATCAGCGCGCGAACCGGCCAGGCCACATTCAACGGCGCAGGCAGACTTTATTGGGCCGATGCCGGCGGGCGCGCGCGCATGGGGGTCGAACTCGATGGCGCGGTTGAAGGCGCGGTTGAGGCGCGCAGCGTCATGCACATGTGGCCGATCGGTCTGGGTGAAGGCGCGCGCGCGTATCTGGCGCGCACCATCACCGGCGGAAGCGTCACCGACGCGACGGTTCGGCTAAACATCCGGCCCGCGGACTTGGTGGATGGCATTCTGAGCGACGAGGCGGTCGACGTACGCTTCAACGTGTCGAATGGCTCGATGCAATTCATTTCCACGATGTCGCCGGTGACGAACGCACGCGGCTCCGGCGTGCTGCGCGGCAATCGTTTTGACATGACCATTCCTGAAGCGCGCTTCCACGGCATGATTGTCACCAACGGCCGCGTGGAGGCGCCGCGATTCAAGCCCCGGGGCGAGATGGCCACGGTCTCTGCGCGCATCGACGGCGACGCGCGGCAATTGTTGGAAGTCCTGGCGCAAGAACCGATCGCGCTCGGCGAGCGGCTGCCGATCGAGGCCACAACAGCAACGGGCCGCGGCAGCGTCAACATCCGCATTCAGCGTCCAATGGTGCGTGAGGCGCCATTCGAGGACTGGCGCTTCACCGTCAATGGCTCGGTTCGCGACTTTGCCGGCAACATGAGCGCGCGGCGCATGGCGCTGTCACATGGTCAGCTAACGGTTCGCGGCGACCAGCGCGCCGTGACCGTCAGCGGGCCGATCCAGGCGGGAACGTCGGCGATCCAGAACGTGCGCTGGACCGAGCGCATCGGCCGGCGCGGGACGCAGACGCTCACCTCCTCGGAGTATCAGATTTCCGGGGATTTCGACGCCGACGATCTCGAGCGCCTGGGCTATCCGATCGCACGCTATGCGCAAGGGCGCATCGGCGTGACCGTGACTGGCCAAGGCCGCGGTTTCGACGTCAACAATGCGCGCATCGATCTCGATTTGCGCAACGCTGCGGTGGAGCTGCCGCGTTCGTTCTGGACCAAGCGCGCGGGTGTCGCCGCCTCGGCGCGTTTCACGGTACAGCGCCAAAGCGATGGCGGATTGGCGTTCAATGACATCGACGCGCGCGGTGGCGGTCTGAACGCGCAGGGGCGGGTGCGGCTGGCGCGCGATAACCGTATCCTGGACGTGGATTTGCCGCGTCTGGCGGTCGAAGGCCGATCTGACGCGCGCATCACCGCGGTGCGCGCACAAGATGGAGCGCTCGATGTGAACGTGCGCGGCGCGCTATTCGATGCGTCGCCCTTCATGGGCTCGGATCGCTCGCCGGGCGAGCAAGCATCGGCGCCATCACAGAGTGCGGAGCAGGCGGGTGGCAGTCCGATCCGCGCTAACGTCGTCGTGGACCGCCTGAAGATGCGTGGCGGCGCGACGCTCAGCAACGCCAACGTGCAAGTGGCGACGACGCGCAACGCTCTGCTGACGCTTTCGGCAGAAGGTCGTTCCCCGGGCAACGAACCGTTTTCGCTGACGCTCGGGACGCGCGCAGGGGACTCGCGCAGCCGAGTCCATCTTGATGCGGGCGACGCTGGTTTCGCGGTTCGGGCGTTGACCGGCGCCGAGAACGTGGTCGGCGGGCGTGCTTCTGCTGACGGCGACTGGCGCGGCGGATCGCCGAGCCAGGCGCGGTTCACGGTGCAGCTGCGCGATTTCCAGGTCGTGCGACTGCCGGCTATGGCGCGGCTGCTCTCGTCGGCTGGCTCGCTCACCGGTCTGGTCGAGATGCTGAATGGCGACGGCATCGGCTTTAGCTCCCTCGACGCCGAAATGACCTACGCCAACGATCGGCTGCGCTTCACCGAAGGGCGCATGACGGGGCCCTCGCTCGGCCTTACCGGCGCCGGTAGCTACGATATTCCGCGCGACAACCTCGATATCGACGGCGTGGTGGCGCCGTCGCCGATGCTTAACCTCTCCATGCTCGGCAGCATTCCGGTGATCGGCGATCTCTTAGTCTCGCGCCGCGGCGAGGGCGTGTTCGGCATGACCTATTCGATCAACGGGCGCGCCGGCGAGCCGCGTGTTGGGGTCAATCCGGTGTCGGCGCTCACGCCCGGCATCCTGCGGCGCATCTTCGAACCCTTGCCGCAGCGAGAGCCGGAAGCTCCACAACGCGACACCGGCGGCATGCATTCCTTCAATCCCGCGGGCTCGACGCCACAGCTGCCCGATCAGGCCGCGCCAACCGCGGTCGCCAACGCGACGCCTTGAGGGTTTGTGCGGCGTTTGTGAGTTGGAGCGCGCGGGCCCCCGGCCCGGCATAGGAGGAAACACCAACAACCC
>JBQTJK010000129.1:0-15693 GCA_052387215.1 Caulobacteraceae bacterium | reverse complement strand
AAGAGACGCAAGCGCGTTCGCGTTCCCGCGATAGGCTTTGCATGAGCCTTAGCCCCGGCGCAGGTCTTCGCTGCGTGAAGCTTCGGCCCACGGCGAGCAGGCTTCTCCAACAGAAGTCCTGGACCCGACGGTTTCATCCCCGCCGGCACGGATGAAACGGATGGTTTCGCCTCATCGCTGTCTCGCTTCGATCGCCTCCGCTTCGCTTAATGGGCTGGATCCAGAAGCCCCTCCGTGAAGCAGATGCGAAGAGTATCGCACGGTTTGGCGTGGGTCGGATTGATTCGCATCTATCCCCGCAATTTGGAGCGCGGGCCTCCGGCCCGCATCACCTTATGTACTTGAGAAGACGGTGCAATGCGCGCCCGAAGGCGCGCGCTTCAACCTTCCAACGCTCTCGCGCCGGTCGGATAGAGCCGCGCTCTATCCCCCTATTCTATTCATGCGATCGGCGTCGATTTCAGCCGCGCGTAGGCTTGCGCCATCTTGGTGTCGTACTGGTTGGCGGCGTAGCCTGGGCCGTTGTAGCGGCTGGCGAAGCCCGCCCAATCCAAACGCTGCAGCTCGTCGGACAAGCCGTTGGCGCGCACGAAGCCTTCGAACGCTTCGAGTTGATCTTTCTGTGAGCGCGCGAGCTTCGCAACGTAGTCGTGCGCGTTGGCCATGCCCAGGTTCGGGTAGTTCTGCCCAAGCACCTGGAAGCGGCCGTAGCTTGCGCTTTGCAGCGCCGCTTCCGGATCGAGTGAATACGCGAGCATCAGCTGATCCCAGCGCTCGGCCTGCGTGCGCGGATAGCCGCCGGGCGTGCGGTTGGAGATGTTCGGATGGCTTGCGTCAAACCGCGAATTGGTCTTGCGCGAGAACAGGTGGCGTTCGAACAGGATAATCGGGCGCCCATCGTTAGCGAAGCCGCCGAGCGGACCGGATTCGACCTCGGCCACCGCTGCAGCGGCCTCCCATTCGCAACCCAAACGGGCGGCAACAGCTTCGAAATCCGCCCGCGTAAGCGGCGCCGTATCAGCGACACGCAACGAGGTGAGATAGCCGCTGTCGGCAGGCGGCGGCAGCGCCGCGTAGGCGCGGCTCAAAGCATCTGCGTAGGCCGCCGCGCCGGGTCCGCCTTCATACGCGCCGGCGAACGCAGACCAGTCGCGCCGCTGCAATTCATCGGCAAGACCGGCGCGGCTGACATAAGCTTCGAACGCCGCGAGTTGGCGCGCTTCGGACTTCGCCATGTCGTCGACAAAAGCGAACACGTTGGAGTAGCCAGCCGTTGCGAAATAGCGTCCTGGCAACTGGAACGCACCCCAGCTCGTTGCGCCCAACGCGGCGTCGGGATCGAGCGCGTAGACCTCGGCGAGCTTCTCCCAACGCGCGGCCTGATTGCCGCCGACGGGCGCGCGGTTGCTGTTCGAGATGGCGGGATGCGACGCATCGAAGCGATGGCCGGTGAGCTCGCTGAAATGGAATGGCTCGAACGCGATGAGGATCTTGCCGGCTGAGAAGCCGGGTCCGGCGCTTTCCACGCGCAGGATGGCCTTCAATGCATTCGCGTCGGCGCCGAGGCGTTGCGCGGCAGCGGCGATGTCAGCGTCGCTCAAGCGCGCTGCGTCTTGCGCTCGCAATGCGTTGAGCGAGAAGCCAGCCGGAGGACCGGACGTGTCCGGCGGCGGCGCGGGCGGCGGGGCCGGGGGTGTTGCGGGCG
Organism: Caulobacteraceae bacterium; assembly: GCA_052387215.1. Lineage (GTDB taxonomy): Bacteria > Pseudomonadota > Alphaproteobacteria > Caulobacterales > Aquidulcibacteraceae > Vitreimonas. The sequence continues at coordinate 13,988 of JBQTJK010000129.1, read as the reverse complement.
GCGTCGCTGGTGGAGGCGCGGGCGGCGTCGCCGGAGCGGGCGCGGGCGGCGCCGCCGGTGGAGGCGCGGGCGGGGTGCGCGGAGGCTGCGGCGGGGGTGGTGGCGGCGGGGGCGGCGTTCTGGGACGCGATCCGCCGCGAGTGCCAAAAACCGCTCGGAAGAGTGAGTCCCAGAAACTCATAATCGTCCCCAAATTGAACGTCAGCCACTCGACGCCTTCCGGCGTCTCCCCCGGCTGAGGCAGGCGCCCGCCTTAGCCATTTCTAAGGCCGCCCGCAAACCACATGTCGGCGAACGAGCCGCTTTCGCTTGCCCGGCCGAAGTGGCAAAAGCGCGCTCCGCGCGCCGCGTTAGCTCAGCTGGTAGAGCACCTGATTTGTAATCAGGGGGTCAGGGGTTCGAGTCCCTTACGCGGCACCACATTTCCGGCGCCAAGTTCCATCGCTAATCGGCTGTTTTGCAGCGTTTTTCGGGCGTCACCAACCGTGTTGGATCAGACCAGCCGGGCCAGTCGTTCTTCCATTGAGCCTCGCTGCGACTGGGCAACTGAATCGAGGAGAATGACGTATGAGAACCCCTATCTTGTTTGCAGCCGTGGCGGCAGCGGCACTGCTGTGCGCCGCGCCGGCCTCGGCGCAACTCTTGGGCGGCACGGGCGGCGCCACCGGGACGGTGACCGGCACGATCAATGGCACGAGTGGACAAGTCGCCGGCGCGGCGACTGGCCAAGGCTCCGCCCAGGTCGACACGAACCGAGCGAGCAGAGTTACGGCGCGGACCGCACGTGAAACACGCGTGGCCGCCCAGCGCGCCCGCGCCGAAGCTCGCCGCGCCGCCGCGCGAGCGCGTGCGGCTGCTGATGCGCAAGCGAGCGCAGACGCCAACGCTTCCGCGTCCGCATCGGCCAATCGGAACGGCGCCTCTGTGGACGGCTCGGCTTCAGCGTCCGCGCGGGCGAGACGGGGCCGCCCCGGCTGACCATATCGGCGCTAACACAAACGCGGTGGACCACGTTCTCGTGGTTCCGCCGCGTTTCGCCATGGTGAGACGCCGCGCCGCTTTGCGGGCGACGGGGATCTGCGTGACACTCACGAAGTTCGGGGACAGTTTTATGCGCGCCTTCAGCTTCACCGTCATCGCAATGGCCCTCACCGCGTGCGGTCCGTCCGAAGCGCCGTCAACGTCTTCGCAAACGCCGGCGGCGCCGGCGCCGAGCACAGAAGAGCTGCAGGCGGCGATCGCAGCGCTGCCTGCGCCGTACAATGAAGCCAACTACGAGGCAGGCCGGCGCGTGTTCGCGCAGTGCCGCTCGTGCCATGTGATCCAAGCCGGCGCGCCGCATCGCGTCGGTCCGAACCTACACGGCGTCTTCGGCCGGGAGATCGGCACGGCGGAGGGCTTCACCTATTCGCAAGCGGTGCAGGACGCCGATTTCGTCTGGGACGCCGCGCATCTCGATCACTGGCTGCAGAACCCGCAGACGTTCCTGCCCGGCAATCGCATGGCGTTCGCGGGCGTCCGCGACGCCACGCAGCGGCGCGATCTGATCGCGTACTTGATGGTGGAAGCAGCGGAGTAATTCACTCCGCCGGGCGCGTCACAGCCTGGCCGTGCTCGAACGCTTCGATTTCCTTCGCCGTCGCTTCGGGCGATTTGGTATAGCGCGCGAGTAGATCGTACAAAACCGGCACGACGAACAGCGTGAGCATCGTCGCCACCAGCAGACCGAAGAAGATCACCGTGCCGATGGTGAAGCGGCTCTCGGCGCCCGCACCGTGGCCCAGGATCAACGGAATGGCGCCGGCAATCGTCGCCACTGACGTCATAAGCACCGGACGGACGCGCAAATCCGAGGCTTCAATGATGGCGTCACGGACGTTCTTGCCTTCATCACGGAGCTGGTTGGCGAATTCGACGATCAGGATGCCGTTCTTGGCCGCCAATGCGATCAGGATGATGAGACCGATCTCGCTGTAGATGTTGAGCGTATTGTCAAACAGGAAGAGGCCGAACAAGCCGCCTGTGAGAGCGAGCGGCACGGCCACCATGATTGTGATCGGGTGAACGAAGCTCTCGAACTGCGCCGCAAGCACCAGGAAGACGACGATCAGTGCGAAGGTAAAGGCGAACACGATGGCGCCGCTCGCCTGCTTGAATTGGCGCGCCGCCCCTGTGTAGTCGATCGTGATGGGCTCGTCGCCGATTTCGGCGTTGGCGATCTGTTCGAGTTCGTTCAACGCATCGCCAATGGCATAATCGCCGGCGATGGAGGCGGAGACGGTGATCGCGGCCTGCCGGTTCATGCGCCTGCGTTCTGCTGAATCGCCTGTCGTGCGCACATTCACCAGCGTCGACAGCGGAACCAGCTCGCCGGTCCGGTCGGAGCGGACGAACTTGTTGCTCAAGTCGGCGATATCGGAACGCTCATCGCGTTCGGCTTGAAGGTAAACGTAATATTCCTCGCCGCGATCGCTGATCGTGTTTACGCGGCGAGAGCCCATGGTCGCTTCGAGCGTACGGCCGATGGCTTGCACCGAGACGCCTAGCGCGGCGGCGCGCTCGCGGTCGATATCGACTAGCACGCGCGGCGACGTCGGCTGGTAGTTCATGCGCGGGCGCTGGTAGTTCGCGCTTTGCTGCATCCGGTCGACGATGCGCTGCGCGACGGGGGCAAGTTGCTCGTAGGTCGAGCCGAGCAGCACGACCGAGGCGCCATCCGCCCCGCCGCCGCTCTGGAACGGACTCTGCATGCGCGCGCGCACGGTAGCGCCAGGGATCTCCGCGAAGCGGGCGTTCATCTCGGTTTCAATGTCGGCGCCGGAACGGTGGCGCTTGTCCCAATCCACAAGGAAGACGCGGCCGATGCCGGAAGAGAAGCGGTTCGTGCCGGCGTCGCCGAAGCCTGGCGCAACGACCAAGACGCGCTGCGCCTCGCCGCTCTCGACATAGGACATCAGGATGTCTTCGACCTGATGCATGACGCGGCTCGTGTATTCGAAGCCGGAACCTTCGGGCGCTTGCACCTGCACGACTAGGTTGCCGCGGTCTTCGGGGGGCGTGAGTTCGGACGAGAGCCGCGTGAAGATGTATGCGCCAACGATCAGAACGCCCGCAAACACGGCGAACACGAGCGGCTTTGCATTCATCGCCGCTTCGAGCGATGCACGATAGGACGCGCGCAAGCCATCGAGCAGGCCGTCGACGGTGCGCGACAACCAGGTGCTGGTCTTCACCGGTTTGATCAGCTTGGAGCACATCATCGGCGACAACGACAGGGCCGCGAACGCCGAGATGACGACGACGCCCGCGATGGTGACGGCAAGTTCGACGAACAGGCGCCCGACATAACCGCCGACGAAGAGAAGCGGTAGGAACACGGCGACCAGAACGGCTGATGTCGCGACGATGGCGAAGAACACCTGACGCGAACCGCGCTCGGCGGCCACGAGCGGCGGCTCGCCTAAAGTATCAACGCGCCGTTGCGCGTTTTCGAGGACGACAATGGAGTCATCGACCACGAGGCCAATGGCGAGCACGAGCGCCAGGAGCGTGAGCAGGTTGATCGAGAATCCGAACACCAGAAGGATGAGGAACGCGCCGATCATACAGACCGGGATGACCGCTGCCGGAATGAAGGCTGCGCGCCATGAACCGAGGAACAAGAAGATGACGAAGACGACCAGGGCGGTAGATTCCAACAGCGTTTGACCCACGCGTTGAATGGCTTGGTCGATGAACACTGTGGCGTCGTAAGTGAGGACGATGTTGGCGCCTTCGGGCAGAGTCGGCCGGATGCGTTCGACTTCGGCCTTCACCAGGCGCCCCACATCGAGCGCGTTCGAGCGCGATTGGCGCACGATGCCAAGTCCGACTTGCTCGGCGCCGTTGCCGCGAAAGATGCTGCGCCGTTCCTCCGGCTCGATTTCCACGCGCGCGACATCGCCGAGGCGAATGACGGCGCCGTCGCTGCCGACATTGGTGATTGGCAGACGCTCGAATTCTTCAACCGTCTGGAACGCGCGCGAGACGCGCACCTGATAGTCGCGCTCCTGGCTCTGCACGTAGCCTGCGGGCAGTTCGACGTTCTGCGAGCGCAGCGCGTTCTCGACGTCCTGAACGGTCAGGCCGCGTGCGGCGATGGCGTTGGTGTCGAGCCAGATGCGCAATGCGCGCCGGTATCCCCCGCCGACTTGCACGCTGGCGACGCCGTTCAGCACGGCGAGACGATCAGTGATGTAGCGATCGGCGTAGTCGGTGAGCGCCATGCGGTCTAGAGTCGTGGACTCGAGGCTGAACCAGATGATGGCGTCGGCGTCCGCGTCGGCCTTGCGGATGATCGGTTCATCGATGTCGGCAGGCAGCTGGCCGCGCGCGCGGCTCACGGCGTTGCGGACGTCATTGGTGGCGTCTTCGAGATCGCGCTCGAGCGTGAACTCGATGTTGATGGATGAGCGGCCGTCGCGGCTGGTGGCGTTGATTATGTCGATGCCGTCGATGCCGGAAAGCTGATCTTCGATGACCCGCGTGATCTGGTTTTCGACCACTTGCGCCGAGGCGCCGGGATAGCTTGTGTTGATGGAAACGACCGGACGATCGACGTCGGGCAGTTCGCGCAAGGGCAATTGTGTGAACGAGATCAGGCCAAAGACGATAATGATCAGCGAAAACACCGTCGCCAGCACGGGGCGGCGGATGGAGATATCCGAAAGCGTCATCCGCTACACTTACCGGCTGCGCCGGCGCAGTTGTGCGCCTTCGGCCGCGGGCGGCGCGGGGCCGATCTGAACCGGCTGGCCCGGCCGCGCGCTCTGGAGGCCCTCGGTGATGACAAGGTCCCCAGCGTCGAGGCCGCCCAACACTTCGGCCATTCCGCCGACGCGCTGACCGGTCTGAATGCGCACGAGTTCGACGGTCTGGGCCCCCTCGCGCGCTATGACGCGATAAACGTAAGCGCCGTCGATCTGATCGAGGATGGCGATCTCGGGGATAGCCAGCGCTTGGCGCGGATTGGAGCGCACATCCACGGTCAGCAGCATGCCGGGACGCAATGTGCCGTCGCCGTTCGGCAGGATGGCGCGCACGCGAACGGTGCGCGTGTTGGGGTCGACGCGGCTGTCGACATTGGCGATTGCGCCGGTGAAGATGCGATCCGGATAGGCGGCGGTGCGCGCGACCAGTTCAACGCCTGGCGTGACCCGCGCGATCTGGGTTTCTGTCACATCGAAATCGAGCTTGATTTCCGACACATCGTCCAGGGTGCCAATCTGATCGCCCGGGCGCACATACTGACCGGGGCTCGCGGTACGCAGGCCGACGACGCCTGCGAAGGGTGCGCGGATGGTGCGATCGGCAATGCGCGAGCCGCCCGCGTTCAAGCGCGCCTCGGCTGCCTCGGCGGCCGCGCGCACGGTGTCGAGCCGCGCTTGGGAAGCAAAGCCGCGATCGTACAATTCCTGATAACGCCGTAATTCCTCTTGGGCGGCAGCGTTGGCAGCGCGCACTTCCGCGAGATCAGCGGCCTGCTCGACGCTCGACATCTCCACCAGCACTTGGCCGGCGCGCACGCGATCGCCGCTCTCGAAACGGATGCGGCGGATGGTGTCGGCAACTTTAGGCGTCAGCACGATGCTCTCGCGCGCCTGTGCGGTGCCGAGCGCCTGAACGCCGTCGGTAAAGGTGTGCGCGCTAGCGGCGACCGCCAGCACGGTCGGCGCGCCGCCGCGACCTCCGCCCCGGCCCTGCGCCGCGGGCGCTGCCTTGGCGGCATCACCGCCGCCCATGACGGCGTCAGTCAGGGACTTGCCGACCACCAAGACAAGCATAATGACGAGGCCTGTCATGACGACCGCCGCGAAGCCGAACCGCCTGAACAGCCCCACCAACATTCTGTAATGGTTCCTACACCGGAAGTTTTGCGGATGTGTGACCGCTTCTGCCGAAAGTCTAGCCGTCTTGCGATCAATCGCCCGGACGGCCCCACAAGCCTAGCACAAGCGTTGGCTCAGGCGCCCCTCCGTCAATGCGCGCGCGCACGCCCAGCTGGATGCCTCGGCCGCTGCGGCTAAAGCGCACCAAGGTGAGCTGGACTTTCACCGTCTCTTCACCTTCAACCGGGGCGTCGAAAAAGACCTGCCCCATGGCCAGCCAGTTCGAGGCTGGACGGTACCCTGACGTGATGTCGACGCGCCCGCCTTCGCAGCCGCCGCTTAAAGCACGGGCGGCGGTCTCGACGTTGATGAAGCCGGTCTCGCCGAACGAGCGGCCGCCAAGCCAGCGCAACTCGGCCCCGCCTTCGCTGCAGTTCGTCTCCGGATGCGAAATCCAAAGCGCGCTGGCTTGCACGGCCATGATGTTTGAGTCGTCGCGATAGAAGACGTGCTTCAGTCCGAACGTCGCCTCGGCTCGCCAGCCCTCCAGGGTGTCGTAGTTGCTCTCCGCCCATGGCGCGAATACGAGCGAATTGTCGTCGCTGATAGGCGCCTCGTAATAGGCGCTGCTCTCGTAGAACGGCGCGTCCTCGCGCGCGCCTACCGACGTCGTTGTGATTTCCTGGCCGCCTTTGGGCGCGATCCAAGCGCCGGCCGCAGCCGGTGCAGGCGTCAGAGCTGCGACGACCGCTAGGAGTCGTAGCCCGGCAGATGCCGGTCCAGTTTTCGTTTCAGCCCCGGCCACGCCAGCCCCGCCACCATCCCCAAGCCTTTGCTCTGCCCGCGCGTCTCTTCCTGCGCGGCGTCCGGCGCGATTAGCACGGTCTCGCGCCCACCCGCGAGCGCGTTAACCTGCTGCGCGCACGCGCGCTCGAGGAAGAAGATGCCGATGAAAGCTTCCGCGGCGCTCGCGCCGACGGCTAACGTGCCGTGATTGCGCAAGAGCATGATCTTCTTATCGCCGATGTCCTTCACCAGCCGCTCGCGCTCATCGAGATTGAGCGCAACACCCTCGTAACCGTGGTAGGCGAGGTTCGGGATCACCAAGAGCGAGTTCTGTGTAAGCGGCAGGAGGCCATCCTTTTGCGCCGAAACACCAACGCCCGCGTCGGTGTGCAGGTGGATGACGCAGAGCGCGTCTTCGCGCGCGGCATGGATGGCGGAGTGGATCGTGAAGCCCGCCGGATTGATGTAGTACGGCGTCGGTGCGACGATAGCGCCGTCGAGATCGACCTTCACCAGCGACGAGGCCGTGATCTCCTCGAAGAGCAGGCCGTACGGATTGATCAAGAAGTGATGATCCGGCCCCGGCACGCGCATCGAGATGTGCGTGAAGATCATGTCGTCCCAGCCGTGCAGCGCGACGAGCCGGTACAGCGCGGCGCAGTCAACGCGCGCTTGCCATTCCTCAGCGGAAACGCGGCCCTTTAGGGATGTGCCTGCGTCATCGGCCATTGGTCGCGCTCCGTTCGTCACTGTGTTAGGAGAACACTAGGCTGACCGGGCCGATAAGCAAAGAGCGTCGCGATCCTCCCATGAAGCTCTCGTTCACCGCCAGCGCCCGACCCGAGGCGCAAGAGGCCTTGCGGCGCCTGCGTCATAACTATGGCGAGGCCGGCGAAGGCGACGCCGACGTGATCGTGGCGCTCGGCGGCGACGGGCACATGCTCGATACGATGCGCGGGCGGCTCAAGGATAAGAAGCCGGTCTATGGCATGCATCGCGGCACGATCGGCTTTCTGATGAACGAGTACGACGAGGCCGACCTGCCCGAGCGTTTGGCCAAGGCCGAGCCGATCAGGGTGCGGCCGCTCGTGGCCAAATGCGAAACGGCCAAGGGCGTCGTCGAGGAGCGCGCCTTCAATGAAGTGTCGCTGTTCCGCCAAACCGCGCAGACAGCGAAGCTCAGAATCCTGATCGACGGCGCCGAGCGGCTGGCCGAGCTTTCCTGCGATGGAGTGATGGTGGCGACGCCGGCGGGCTCGACGGCGTACAATTTCTCCGCCCACGGGCCGATCCTGCCGATCAATTCGCGGCTGCTGGCGCTGACGCCGGTCAGCGCGTTCCGCCCTCGCCGTTGGCGCGGCGCGCTGCTGCCGCACCGTTCGGTGGTGCGCGTCGAGGTGCTGGAGCCTGCTCACCGGCCGGTCAGCGCGACCGCCGACAATGTGGAAACGCGCGATGTGGGCGCCGTTGAAATCCGCGAAGATTCAACCGCCGCATTGACCTTGCTGTTCGATCCGGGCCACGCGTTGGACGAACGTATCGTGCGCGAACAGTTCGTCGTCTGAGCCAGCTGCGTCAACGCTCTGTTCACCAAGCCGCAGTCACCTATCCGGCAGTGGCCATGCGTCATCCGCGAACATCTCGTTGCTTGAAGCCAACATCAACGCTCTGTTCACCGGGCGCAACGAGTGCCCAGGCACTGGGCAAGGCTGAGCTCATCGACCCGCGCGACAAAGGCTTGCGCACGCTAGACCTAAAGAAGCCGCTCTTCGACGCCGGCGCCGTCGCGCGCGCCAACGAGGCGCTCGAAGCCATGGGCGATGACATGCAGGCCTGGCTCGAAGCCGACGTCGAGCGGTTGCAAGCCGCGCGGCTGCGCGCCGACGCGGCCGGGTGGCATGCTTCCTCACAGGAAGACGTGCACGGCATCGCTCACGACCTCAAAGGTCTGGGCGGCACCTATGGCTCGATGTTCGCCACCCGGGTCGCCGCGTCGCTCTGCCGCCTGATCGAGACCGATGCGGGCAAGGCGCTCGCGCAACGAGATCCTTCGCTGGCGCGCACGCATGTCGATGCGTTGCGCGCGGCGGTGCGCGATGGTGTGACCTCTCTCGACGATCCGATGGGGCGCGCGGTGCTTCACGCTTTGGAAACACGTGTGGCGGCGTTGGGCGTAGCGCCAGGCTGAAACTAACGTCAGCTTTACCCTCTTCGTCCGCCCGACCTTAACCGCGCGCGTGGCATAAACAGCAGCTCCATGAACGTCATTCCGTTCCGTCCGCGGGCCGAGGCCGAACCGCTTGCTTTCGCCATCGGCGCGCGCGTCGATCTGCGCGTAGGCGCGCTCGCCGCCGGCGTCGTGCGCCCGCTTGGCGAGGATGCGTTCGGCTATTCAAATCTGGCGCGCCTGGTCCGCGGGGCGCGGATGGCGTGGCTGGAACGCGGCGCGAATGCCGCGCTGACGCTGGCTGTGCCTGCCGAGATCCAGAACGCACTCGAAGCTGATCTGCTGAGCGAAGCGGCGGTCGAGGCCGGCTGCACGCGCCACAGCCTCAATTTCCAACTGCACGAGCGCCAGATCGTGACGGCGGGCCCGGCGCTCGCCGAAGAGCTTCGCGCGCGCGGCTGGGGCGTGGTGCTGCGCGGCGATCCGGAGTGTCCATTGCCGTTCGGCGCGCGCGCACGCAACCTCTACAACGAAATTGTGATCCAGGCGCCGGCGACCCCCGATCCGTTTCTGGCCATAGAGGACGGCGATCGGTCGCCGCTAGGGCGGCGGCTGCTCGCCGCAAAGGCGGCCGGGCTAGTCATCACCGCCGAGACCGTGCTCACCGCCTCACACGCGCGCACGCTTGCCATCGCCGGCTTCGACCGCGGCGGCGGGCCGTTTGCGGAAGCGGGACTGCGCTAGGCCAAGCGGGCGCTAAATCGCGACGCGTTCCGCCTGGAGTCCTGAGGCGTCCAGCTTTTCCAAGAGATAATCGAGATCGTCCTTCGGCACCGACTGGAACAGGGTCAATGTGCGCTCCAGCATGCGCTTGCGGAAGGTGATGCGATCGCGGGCGCCGCCTTCGCGATCGATCGCATGATAGACTTCGACGGCTGCGCGAAAGGATGGGTAAAGCCGCGGCGGCAAACCGGCGCGGTCGAATACTGCCTTTAACCCAAGCGGCCCGCTGTCGTGCATGAGGAGCCACATGCGCTGATGCGCTATGCCGCCCAATTCGGCCATGGCGTATTCCACGAAGTCCATCTGACCAAGGCACAAGCCGCGCATCAGCAATGACGGCGTCAGCCGGCCGTTGAGGTTGAGCTGCTGCACGAACTTCGGCAGATCGCGTTGACGGCCTGCCTGCTCGACGATGTCGAGCGTCGCACGCTCGCGGGCGCCCATCGCGAGATCGATGGCGATCTGCGGCGGCAGCTCGTGATTGTTGACCAGGTGATCGAACAATTCCCCCGTCACCATCGAGATGAGCTTCTCGGTCACGCTTACCGGCAGCTCTTCGCGATAGACCATCGCTGTGGTGATCGACGAGAGGCCCTCGAAGCGCGCCAGCGCGGTTTCCAGACCCTCTTCATCGAACAGCGCGTTGTCGTTGGCGAGCGCGCGTTCGACGGCTTCGGGCACTGCGTAGGCGGAGAGTGCGCCCGTAACGGTCGTCGACATCGTCTCGCGGCTTGCGACCGCGATTTGCTTGTTCGGCGGGCACGCTCGGATGATGGCGACCAAATCCGCATCGTTCAGCGACGGCGAGTTCATGATCACGGGCAGCGCGATCGAGTCCACGTCGCGCGCCAACTTGTTGGCGATCTCGCGCGGCAGCTTGGGCGAATTCTTAAGCGCCACCGCCAGGGCGCGACGCACCAGGATCGCCGCATCCTGCGCCATGATGGCGATGATGCCTTCGGCATGGGCGCGTTCCTCTGGGGAAAGCTCGGCCTCCTCGATGCTGCGGCAGATCTTATGTGCAGCGTGCGCGCGCTCGTCCTCGGTCGGACCCTTGATCAGGGACCGGATGTCGCTATCGGTGAGGTTGGCGCGCATCGTAACAATCGACATGTGGCGCTCACGCTCCAAGGCGGGCGGCGACTCCCGCCGCACCGTTTCGGGCCAGCCTCGGGCGGCAGCCCTTAACGAAGCCTTGACCCGCGAACATTGCGAAGGGGGAACGGCCGTCGTGCTCGAAGGACTGAAAATCGTCGAGATGGCCACCTACATCGCCGCGCCCGGCGCTGGCGGCATCATGGCCGACTGGGGCGCGGACGTGATCAAGGTCGAGCCGCCGGGCGGCGATCCGATCCGTATGTTCTTCTCTTCGCTCGGCGTCGAGGAAACGGCGAACCCCGTGTTCGATATGGACAACCGCAGCAAGCGCGGGATCATTTTGGATACGTCGCAAGCCGCTGGCCGCGACGCGCTGCTGAAGCTACTCGACGGCGCCGATGTCTTTCTCACCAACGTTCGTCCAGGCGGCTTGGCCCGCGCGCGGCTCGATCACGAGACGGTACTGAGCCGCTGCCCGAGTCTCATCTACACCATGCTCACCGGCTATGGGCTTGAAGGTCCGGATGCGGATCGGCCGGGGATGGATTCCGCCGCCTTCTGGGCGCGCTCGGGTTTGGCGGCGATGTTTCGCCCGAAGGGCGGCGATCCAGTACAGTTGCGCACGGCGTTCGGCGATCATGTGGCGTCACTGGCGATCGTGGCCGCAGTGATGTCGGCCGTGTACGAGCGCCAGCGCACCGGCAAGGGCCGGCTGATCGATGCGTCGCTGCTGCGCGTCGCGCACTATGCCGGATCGAGCGATCTGGCGATCCAGCACACGCGCGGCCGCATCGCTTCCAACCGTCCACGCAAGGACGCGCCCAATCCGCTGATCAATTACTTCAAGGCGGCGGACAATCGCTGGATCAGCTTGTTGCAGCGTCAGGGCGAAAAGGATTGGCCGAGACTGGCGCGCGCGCTGAAGGTCGAGCATCTCGTCAATGATCCGCGCTTCGCCAACGGCCGCGCGCGGCGTGAGAATGGCGCCGAACTGGTGCCGCTGCTGGATGAAGCGTTCGCGGCGCGGCCGTACGAGGAAATCGCCGCGGCGTTGGACGCGGAAGAAATGATCTGGGCGCCGGTGCTCACGGCAGGCGAGGCCATCATCGATCCGCAGGCGATAGCAGCTGGTTGCGTCGTGCAGACGCCGAATCATGATGGCGGCGTGATGAACGCGCCAGCGGGTCCGGTGCGTTTTCCCGGCGCCGACGACGGGCCGAAGGGGCGCTCGCCAAACGCGGGCGAACACACGCGCGCCGTGCTGGCGGAAGCGGGCTTTGGCGCGGCGGAGATCGACGCGATGTTTGCGAGCGGCGCGGCGGCTTAGCTTCCGTTCGTCCGAGCGTACGCGCTGAGGGCTTCGAGCGGATTGCGTTGTTGCGGATCGTCATCGCCCCTGCGCAGGAGCGGCAGCAGCGCAAACGCGAAGAGGGCTTGCGCCAGCGCCGGCGGCATCGGTTCGCCGTCGCGCGCATACTCGACGCGGCCCCCGCTCGGCCTGCCTGTTGTGTCGGCGTCGAGCTGAAGGCGATCCAAAAGGCCCTGCGCGCTGCGGGGCTGGCCGCCGGCGTAGAAGAGTCCGCGGTTGGCGGCGGCTTCGCGCGGGAAGAGCGCGACGGCGTTGGGGGCGCACTGCTCAGCCGCTTCGATCAGGCGTAGCGCGCCATTCGGGCCCATGACGTGGGCGGCATAGAGTTCGCCTGCGCTTGGCGCGCGGCCAAGGCGCGCTTGTAACGTCGTCGCGTTTTCCCGGGCCAGCTCGCCGGCCATGCGGGCGGAAAGTTCAGGATCGCTGCGCAGCGCCAGGATTTCGCGGCGCGTATCCGCGTTGGCGCCGTTGCGCAGCGCGGTGGCCTGAGCGCCAAGGCCATGATCGGCCCCATGGCGGCGGACCATGTCGAGCCAAGTGCTTTCTATGAACTGGAAGAGCCCCGTTGCGCTCGATGTGCTGGCACGGGCGTTCGGATTGAGCGCGCTTTCGCGGCGCGCGGTTTCGACGAGCAAAGAAAAGTTTACGCCCGTCGCGTCAGCGGCGCGGCGGATCGCGGCGCGGACGGCGTCATGCCCGGCTGGCGCGATCGGTTCGCTCATGGCCCCGACCTCGGCCGGTTTGGTAAATGACGCGTTAACTTGCGCGGCGACGCACCCAGCCAAACCGATACGGAATCAGAACAACGCCGAAGATCACCATCACCAGCGCGGCGATCGAAGCCGCAATCAGGAGGCCGGTGTTGAAGTTCTCGTGGTCGCGCCAATCCATGATGTGCAGCGCCCACAGCGCGTCGTAGACGCGCCAGAGGTCTGAGCGCCGTGCGGTCACGCGGCCAGTGTCGGCGGCGACATAAACCGCGAGGCCCTCTTCGTCCTCAAACGCGACGCGCCACGCCGGCAGCGCGCCGCGATACTCCGGCGTTTCCGCGGATACCAGAATCGCCTCGCGCACTGCTGGCGCTTCCGCGATCGCCGCGCGCGCAATTCCCGACGCCGCCTCCGCGTTGAGCGGCGACAACACTTGCGCGGACTCCGCGTCCATCAGAACCGGGCGCCCCTCAGCGAATTCCGCAATAGCCACAGCGCGGCCCATCGCATCGCGCTCGTAGCTCAGCTTGGCCGGCGGGCGATCGAGCAGCGCGATCAATTCGGCTGTTGAACGAAGCATCGCGTTGTTGAGCGCGGGGTGTTCTTGAACAGCGATGCGATGCTCGCTGCGCACGCGCTCGATCGGATAGACGGCGAAGAACGCGCCCGAGATGATCCAGAGCAAAACCTGCACACCGACAAACAGGGCGAGCCATTTGTGAACCCAGGACGCAATCCCCACCAGCTTCACCCGCTCCCCCCGCGATCCCGTCAATAGCTCTTCGGCAGTCCTAGCACGCGCTCGGCGATGAAGTTCAGTATCATCTCGCGGCTCACCGGAGCGATGCGGGCGATCATGGCTTCGCGGAAGTAGCGCTCGACGAAGTATTCCTTCGCGTAGCCCATGCCGCCGTGCGCCAGGACAGAGGACTCGCAGGCGCGGAAGCCGGCTTCTGCGCCCAGATACTTCGCGGCGTTGGCTTCGGCGCCGCATTCCTTGCCAGCGTCGTAGAGCGCGGCGGCTTTGAACGTGAGCAAGTTCGCCGCTTCGAGTTCCGCCCAGGCTTTCGCCAGCGGATGCTGGATGCCCTGATTCTGGCCAATGGGACGGCCGAAGACGACGCGCTCTTTCGCGTATTGCGCAGCGCGACGCAGCGCCGCGCGGCCAAGACCGATGGCTTCGGCGGCGAAGAGCACGCGTTCGGGAT
>JBQTJK010000128.1:0-10396 GCA_052387215.1 Caulobacteraceae bacterium | reverse complement strand
GACGCCGAAGCCGACCGAGCCTTCCTGCGCGACGTGCTGAAATTCAAACACGTCGACGCCGGCGACGGCTGGCTCATCTTCGCGCTCCCGCCCACCGAAGTCGGCGTCCATCCGCACGATAAGAACGTCGAACACGAACTTTATTTGATGACCGACGACGTCGAGGCGGAGATCGCGCGCCTCAAAGCCGCCGGCGTTGTGTGCGATTCCGTACAGGATCAGGGCTATGGCCTGGTAACCGCGCTTGCGCTGCCTGGCGGCGGCAAGCTCGGGCTCTATCAGCCGCGCCATCCGATGGCGCACGGTTGAGGTTTCGGCTGAACAAAAAGTAACGCCCCAGGCGCGCGAGCGCGCGGGGCGCGTGCGCGGTATGGGTGTACAACCCGGGGTGCGGGCTGATGGGCGCGGCCTGCATGAATGGGGAACGCACATGCGCAAGTTGCTGAGCACGATTGCATTGGCGGCGCTGATGGCTGGTATCGCAGCCCAAGCCGAAGCGACCGAGGGTTGGTATGGCCGTGTCGACGCAGGCTACACCATCGACGGCGACCTCGACGTCGATCAGGCCACGGATTCGTTCGAACTCGAAGAAGATTGGATGGCCAGCGTCGGCGTCGGCTACGCGTTACACAACAGCGGCTGGCGCTTCGAGGGCGAGGTCGCCTATCGTGACAACGAATTAGAGCCCAATCTGCCGGTGTTGAACGACGGCGACGCCACCGTTTGGGCGGCGATGTTCAACGCGTACTATGATTTCAACAAGGGCGGCCGCTTCGAACCGTATGTCGGCGTGGGCGTCGGCGCCGCGCAGGTCGACGCAAACGCCACCTTCAACGGCTTCAACGACGTGTTCGACACGGATGATACCGTGCTGGCCTATCAAGGTATGGTCGGCGTCGCCATCGGTCTGGGCGAACGGCTCGATCTCGACATCGGTTATCGCTATTTCGTGGCTAATGGCGCCGAACTCGACGGCATCCGCGATGGCGTCATTCCGATGACATACGAGGCGGACTACACGCACCAGGCCGTGACTGTCGGTCTGCGCTGGCAGTTCGGCGCAGCTGCACCACCGCCGCCGCCGCCTCCGCCACCGCCGCCACCTCCGCCGCCGCCGCCTCCGCCGGCAGCGTGCCCGACCGGTGAGTATGTGGTCTACTTCGAGTGGGATCGCTCGAACCTCAACCAAGCGGCGATGGAAACGATCGACGCGGCGGTCAACCAGGCGCAGCGCTGCAACATCAGCGGCATCGTATTGATCGGCCACACCGACACATCCGGGTCGCGCCAATACAACCAGGGTCTGTCGGAACGGCGCGCCAGTGTCGTGCGCGAAGCGCTGGTTGCGCGCGGTATCCCCGCGGGTTCAATCACCACGGAAGCGCGTGGCGAAACCGACCTTGCCCGGCCCACGGCGGACGGCGTGCGCGAGCCGCTCAACCGGCGCACGGCGATCACGATCAGCTTCCGCTGATCCGCTTCGATAGATGAACTAAAAACGGGCCCGGCTCACAGCCGGGCCCGCTGCTCGTCTCAGCTTTCAGGCGCGGGTGCGACGCTTTCGGCCGAGAAGTGCAGCGCCAGATCCGGCACAAAGGGAATGTGCAGCGGCGCCTCATAATTCGCCGTCGCAATCGCGAGCGGGACGCTGCCTGAGTCGTCGACGACATACGAGAAGTCGATAGCCGGCGAACCAATCCCCTCAAGCTGCGCCGCCAACGCCTCCTCGATTTCGGAGGCCGTTACATCCGGGTCAATCATGGCCGCCCGCAGCGTACGTTCGAGCGCCCACTGCACAGTCGCGCCCTCGTAATACGCCATGCCGAGCATAAGCAGCCCAACGATGCAGGTGAGCAGCACCGGCGCGATCATCGCGAACTCGACCGCGGCTGCGCCGCTGGCGTCGCCCGAAAGCAGCCGTCTAACGGACGCGGATCGAGTCATCAGCGGTGTCTCCGTAGTCGACAACGATGCCGCCAAGTGTCGCGTGCGCGTGAAGGCTGATGTAGGCCTCAGGCACCGAGCCTCCACTGCATGGCGTTGAGCAGGCATGCTCGACTGCTCCGCACAAGCAGAAGCGAGTCGCCTCGACAATGGCGTCTTCCGGCATTGCAGTCCAAGATCGCACGACAATCTCGCGCGCCACCGCCAAGTCTCGCCCGCCGTTGAGCACGTACTGCCCGCCGGAGCGCAACGCGCCGTGCATATCGGTACGCTGGTAGACGATCTGTCCAAGCTCGGCGACGGAAAGCAGCGCAAACGCGAGCACTGGCGCTATGAGCCCGAACTCAACGGCGCTGGCGCCGCGGCGATCTCGCGTAAACGCGCGCAGCGATGAAAGCCAGATCATTCGACCAACCTCACTGATCCAGGCACCTCGATCACGTCGAGGCCCATCCCCGTACAATCGGTGCTGAAGCCAGAATTGCCGCGAAGATCGATGGAACGCGCAACGATGCGCAGGCAACCGTTATCGCCGGAGAAGTTGCCGCTGTGGGTGACTTCTTGTGTCGGGAAATAGAGCGCGCCGGTGAAGGAGGAATCCGCCGTGCCGTTGAAGACGTTTTCCGCATTGCCCTGATCGCGGTCGCCATACATCAGCACGCCGGCATAGGTCCCTGATGTGGGTGCGGAGAGTTCGATTTCCGCGTTGCCGTTGAAGTGCACGGTGGCGCCATCGGTCAGAAAGAACGTCACGCCGTGACCGGTGACGTGGGCGTTGGAATTGATCCTGAAATCGCCGCCGTCAACGACATAGACGCCAGGATTCAGCGTCACATCGCCGGACAGATCGAGACCGCCGCAATAGATTCCGGGATTGATCGTTTTGGGGTCGTTGGGATTGCCGTTGGGAACGCTCGCACACGGACCGGATTGCGATGGCTCCGGCAGATCGGCGAACGGATCCTGCGCCTGCGGCATCTCCTCCATCGGCGCGGAGCACGACGTGAGCGTGAGTTCAGCGCTCACGGCCGTGCCGCCGGCGGAGACGATGCAAGGCGCAGTGACATCGGCGCTGCCGGCGATGGTGATCGAATCGTCGGCCAGCGAGTTCGACATCACAACGCAACCGTTGAATGTCGCCGTTGGATTGCCGATAAAGATGACCGCGTCGTTGGCCCAGGTGTCGAGCGCCAGGATGCAAGCTTGCGTCTCGTTCTCATAGGCCGCGACAGCGCGAACGTTGACCGCTACAGGTTCGTTGGTGAACAGCGCCGTGAAATAGCGCGGTAGTTCCCGGCCAAGCAGCACTTCCACGGCGCGGCCATTCTGGTTCGGCCCCGTGGTTGGCGGCGTGTTCACCGTGATCGCGCCGGGGACGTAGCCATTCACGGTCGCCTCGTTCAGCGCGGCGTTGTACACTGTATTGTCGTCCGCGCCGGAGCGCAGCACCACTGCACCTGCATTGGCCGCGAGATCCGCCGCTGTCTGCAGCCGGCGTTCTTCGAAAAACCAGTAGCCAACCTCAACTCCGAGCCCTGCGCTGCCGACGATCACCGGCAGCGACAGAGCAAACGTCACCGCCGTCAAACCGCGGCGGTCTCTCAGAAAACGGGGCAAGCGAACGCGCATTGCGGAGCCTCAAGTGCGGCCCGATCCTCTGCTCGGTTCCTTGCTAGGGAATTAGTAAGCCTCCCTAATGAACGGGTTACCAAAACCTGGCCAACGCCTTCCCTTTCGCGTCTCATAGCGCTATATCAGCCGCAACTGACTTGGTCCGCGCCCGGATGAGTCAGCCCGTTGCTCCATCGGCCGTGAGCGCCTGGCGACGACGCCGGGCGCTTTTACATTTCTGGAGCCCTGCCCCATGACAGCCAACGTCCTGATGCCCAAGGCCACCGCTGTTTGGCTGATCGAGAATACCTCGCTCGGCTTCAACCAGATCGCCGAGTTCTGCGGCCTGCATCCGCTCGAAGTGCAAGGCATCGCCAACGAAGACGTGGCCAAAGGCATTCGCGGCGTCGATCCGATCGCCGGCGGCTTTCTTTCGCGGGAGGAAATCGCGCGTGGTGAAGCCGACGAAAACTATAAGCTGAAGCCGCTCGAGCAGAAGCGTATCGACCTGCCGCAAGTGAAGAAACGCGGCGCCCGCTACACGCCGATTGCGCGGCGCCAGGATCGCCCGGACGCGATCGCGTGGTTCCTGAAGAACCATCCGGAAGTGCCGGACTCCAAGATTGTGAAACTGATCGGAACCACCAAGGCGACAATCGAGCAGGTACGCAACCGCACGCACTGGAATTCTTCCAACATCAAGCCGGTCGATCCAGTGACGATCGGCCTGTGCAGCCAGATCGAACTGGACGCCGTCGTCGCTGAAGCCGCCGCCGCCAAGGCGCGGGCCGAAACCAAAGCCGCGAAGGCGGCGGCGAAAACGTTAAAGGCCGCGCAGGAAACGGTGCCGCCGGAGACGTACGAGCAAACGCGCGAAGACAGTTGATGGCTAGAGCGCGAGGTCCGCGCTTTCCCGAGCCGACATTGTCGGCGTAGGTACGCGTTCCTAGTTCGTAGTTGCGAATGAGGACGCCCAGTCGAAGCGCGCGACGCCCATCTCAGTCGCCGTCAACAGGCGCATCGCTGCAATCGTTGCGCGGACTCGCTCTGCGTCATAGCCAAGGTGAAACAACAGCGCGGCGGCGATCATGCCGGTGCGATGCAAACCGGCTGAGCAATGCAGATAGAGCCGTCCGCCGCCCGCCAGCGCATCTGCCATAGCCTCCAGCGACGAGCGGATCTCGGGCTTGCCGCGCGCAGGAAGGTTCTTGGTTGAGCCGAGAGGAAGCCAAATCCAGCCGAGCCCCGCGGCACGGACGGCGGATTCGATGACGTGAGGTTTTTCCGTCTCCGCAAGCACGGTCACGACATGGGTGACGCCAGCGGCCGGGAAGCGGCGGATTGCGCGGGCGCCAGGCCTATGTCCGATCGCCAGACTGCCCGCCCCGACATGAGCAAAGGTAAGTCCTTGCGCCGTCTCGACCGTAGGCATGACGTCCCAAGCGACGCGCCCGCAACGCGCAAGTCAAGAACGATCCATTACCTCCGCCACACTGCCCGCAACCGTGCATCGCGACCGCAGCCGGCGCGGTACATGGCGTAGTGCGCTGGATTCCGCCGCGCGTAGTCACGGTGGTACTCCTCAGCTTCCGTGAACGGACCAAGGTCCAGGATCGACGTGATCACGCGCCCGTTCACGCGCCCGCTCGCTATCAGTTCGCGTTTGCTGGCTTCGGCGTCAGCGCGCTGCGCGGGCGTGACGAAGATCGCCGGGCGATAGCTTGAGCCGCGATCGCAGAATTGGCCGCCATTGTCCGTGGGATCGGTAAAGCGCCAGTAGCGGTCCACCAGCTGGCGGTAGGTGATCGCATTGGGATCGAAGCGAACGCGGACGGCCTCGTAGTGGCCGGGATGGTTCTCGTACGTCGGATGGGCGTTGCGACCGCCACTATAGCCGCTCATCACCGAGATGACGCCCGGGATGGCGCCCATGTCGTGCTCCATGCACCAGAAGCAGCCGCCGGCGAACACGGCTTCCTCCTGGCCCGCCGGCAACGGTTCCTGGCGCGGCTGCTGCGCGGCGGTATCCGGTGAATAGGCGGCGGCGAGAATTAGAAACAGGCTTGCGAACAGGGCGCGGATCATGCCGGTTATACGGGGCTAAGCCCGCTGCGGTTTCAAGCAACCGGGGCCACCGCCCGCACGTATTGGCTCACGAACCCGGAGCCCTGCCCATGAAGCTGATCCCCGCTCTCCTCGCCGCAGCTGTGCTTGCCGGCGGCGCCGGCGTCTATGCCTATGCCCAGCAACGCAACACTTCCGCACCGCGCGCCGAGCAGAGTGAACGCTCGCCTTCGGCACTGGAGCGGCTGCGCAACTGGGTCATGGATCAGGGCGGCACCGAGCGCGCCTTCGACAACGAATATTGGAACCACCACGAGCCGGGCATCTATGTCGAAGCCCGCACCGGCGAGGCGCTGTTCGCCTCCACCACCAAGTACGACAGCGGCTCCGGTTGGCCGAGCTTCACGCGTCCAATCGACCCCAACAACATCATTCTGCACGAAGACTTCACGATGGGCATGCGCCGCATCGAAGTGCGCTCGCGGCGCGGCAACGCACATTTGGGCCATGTGTTCGACGACGGCCCGCGCGGCTCGGGCGGCCAGCGCTTCTGCATCAACAGCTGCGCCATCCGTTTCATTCCGCGCGACCGCATGGAGGCCGAAGGCTTCGGCCGTTATCTGCCGATCGTCGATGGCGATGCGCCGCCGGCGGGCTAAGGCCGGACCTTGATCCACTCGGCTTCGCGGGTCGCCGGATCGGCGATGCGCACTTCGATCACGCGTCCGGGTTGTACGTCGTCGATTGTGCCGACGAGGCTGGGCAGGCCCTGCGCCGAGCGGTCGATGTAGATCCGAGTCCGCTCCGTCACCACGTAGGCGCCGACTTCCGTCCCCGCGCGCTCGACCGCGACGATCGACGGGCCGCCCGAGGCCGGCTCAGCCACCGGCGCGGCGGTGCCCTGCACCACGCCCGGTCCCGGCGACTGCCCGATCGGCACGAACTGCTCGGTAGCCGGGTGCGCCGCGGCGGCGCTGGCGAGGGCCAGCGAAACGAGGGCCGAAGCGAAAGCGGTGCGCATGAGCGTCATCCTATCCAGGTGATGTGGCTTGCGCAGGCGCAGGCGCCAAGAGCCGGCTGCGCGCGCGCTGCAGTGCGCTGAGAGCGTGTTCCAGGTCCACGCGCCAGCGATCATACGCAGGCGCCGCGCCGCGCATGGCCTGGTTCAAATCGGCTACGGCGTCGGCGTGGAGGCCCACCGCAGCAAGTACCTCGATCGCATCCTGTATCTCCTCGCGCGCCAGCCGCAGCGGCTCGGCGCCGCGGTCGCCGCCACGCGCCAGGGCGGTGCGGATGTAGTCTTCGCTCTGGCGGATGTTTTCGAGCGCATTGAGCGCGCGCAGGAAGGCGGCGATGTCGCTCACCTGTTCGTCGGTCAGCGCGATGCGGCCGGCCTGGCCGGCGGGCGAATTGTTGAACGCATCGCTGTTGTAAAACGCGACCGCGCGCTCGAGCGTGTCGCGAGCGTTGTTGTGGAAGAAGGGCGGCGTGTCCGCGGCTTCAACGAGGGGCGGCGTGTTGAACGTGCCGTCTCCGGGAATGTTGAGGCCGTCGTCGCGCGGCGGCCTCGGGTCGCCCAGCACATGACTTGGAATATCAGGCAAGTCCTCCACGCCCGTGTTGAAGTTGCGATTGCCGACATCGGCGCCGAAAATCGCGGGGTCAGCGTTGGCGCCGGCGTTGAAGTGGCAGACGTTGCAGCGCGCGACGTTGTTGTCGAGGAAGAGCGTCTGCCCGCGCTGCACGCGCACGTCGATCAGCGGCAGCGGCAGGGCGAGGTCTTCCTGGCGTCCAAGCGAAAGCATGAACGCTTCAAGGGCATCGAGTTCTTCGTCGGTGGGCAAGCGGAAGTCGACGCCGGCCATGCGGTTCGTGCTCTTTGGGAAATGCTGGATCACCGCGCCGACGGCGAACGATCGGAGCGATCGGTCGCCGGGCGCGCCGTCGCCGCCCCAGCCGGTGAGCGGCCCATCGCGGCCGGTCACCGACGTGCGCAGCGCCAGCGTGTGCGGCACGCCGCGCAAGACGAACTTGTTGTCGAGGTCCTCGAACCCGTCGAGGTTTTCGAGGATGAGGCCATGCGCGCGCATCTGCCGCGGCGCCTCGAAGCCGCGCGCCAGACCCGGATTGGTCTCGGCGATGAACAATGGATCGTCGGCCGGCAGCGTGGCGATGAACTCGGTGGAGAGGCCGAAATTGTCTTCGGCGCGATGGCACGTGCCGCAGGTGCGGCCGTTGCCGCCAAAGGTTTCGGTGAAAAAAACTTCGCGCCCGCGATCTATGAGCGTCGGCGGCTCCGGCGCTGGCGGTTGTTCACAAGCCGCGAGCGCCACGGCGAGCATCGCGCCGCCGAACACGCACCGCCATCCCTGCCCCCGTGCCCGCATGCGTCAGAGCCCTCGCGATAAATGCGCGAGCACGATTCACCGGGGTAATGGGCTCTTGTCGAATTAACTCTTGGGCGTTTTCTCAGCGCCGTTCCTTGCCCTGCTCGATCAGGATGCCGAGGCGGTCCTGCACCCGCAGGTTCGTCATCCAGATTTCGCCGAGCAGCCGGAGCACAAGGATCGCGGCCGCGCCGCCGCCGAGCATGCCGAGCGCGGTCAGGAGCGCGGTGAAGAAATTGGGCGTGTTGATCGAGGTCAGCACGGCGAGCGCGCCGATCACGGCGAACAGCGCGATGAAAGCGGACAGAATCTGAAACACCGCCGTCAGCACGGCGGGCGGGAGCGCTTGCTCGAAGGAAAATAAAGCCCGCACGCGGCGCTCCACAGATCGCCGGAAACGCTAGCCTGCGGCGCCCGCGCACTCAATTGCGCGCGCCGCAGGGGTGAGCTTTTCGCGCGTCAGCGACGCAGCGAAACGTGGCTAATGATGCTCCATACCCTGTCGGAGCTGTTCGATTTCTTCCTTAAGTCTGAGTTTTTGGCGTTTCATCGCCGTCAGCCGCGTCGCATCTACTGAGGGATGCTGGGCTTCGTTCTTGATGATCAGGTCGAGATCCCGATGCCGGGCGTCGAGTTCGCGTAAACGCTGCTCGATAGCCATCGAAGGCGCCTCCTATAGTTTGGGCGAGTCCGAGCATGCGCCTCTTTCAGGGTGTTGTCTCCTTACATCGTCACCAAAAATAAACTTTCCTTTTCCTGCCTGATTCTGGCGGATGATTTCGGGCGAACGCGCCGCTTTACAGCGCTTGTAAGGCGTGGCTTAGCTGAGAGTTCGCGTGTCAGCGGGGGCGCGCGAGGAACCGCGGACGGTGGCCATGGATTCCGAGGACGGAACCGGGTTCGACATCAACGATACGCCCGAACGACGCGCCCTCAAGGCCCGCCTCATGGAATACCGTGAGGAACATCGAGCCCTCGACTCCGCCATTTTTGCCCTCCAGGAACAGAGCGGTGGGGATGCGCTGCAGCTCGCCAGGCTGAAGAAGCGCAAGCTCGTGTTGAGGGACCAAATACAATGGATCGAGGATCGGCTGACGCCGGACATTATCGCCTGAAGACTTTGCTCGGCGGCGCGGCGATGCTGGCGGCGATGGCGCCGGGCGCCGCACTTGCACAAGACGCCGGCCGCGAAGAAGCCGAATCCAAAGGCGTATTCTCGCTCGTGGTCGAGAACGATAGCCTCTCCTCGGGCGCCGACCGCAACTACACCTCCGGCATCAAGTTGGCGTACGTCTCCGAAGTCGACGAGACGCCCGGCTGGCTCGAGGGCACGCGCAGCCTCACGCGGACGTTCTCCGGCGCCGATCCCGATTTCTGGGGCATCGGCATCGGCCAATCGATCTTCACGCCCGAAGACATCGCCGCCAATCCCGCGCCGCCCGATCAGCATCCGTACGCGGGCTGGCTCTACATGCAGCTGATGGTCGGTGTTGAGGAGGATCGCGAAGACGGCCGCGAACCGCGTTTTCTCGACACATACGAACTGGAACTCGGCATCGTCGGGCCTTCCGCGCTGGGCGAGCAATCGCAACGCGGCATCCATGAGTTTCTCGGGGCGCCCGATCCGCAGGGCTGGGACAGCCAGCTCAACGACGAACTTGCGTTCTCCGTTTCGTTCGACCGGCGCTGGCGTCCGCCATGGGCGCGTTGGTCGACGGACGTTGGTGGTTTGGAGTTCGAGCTCAATCCGAGTGCGGGCGTCTCGCTGGGCACGTTGCGCACTGAAGCGCGCCTGGGCGCCACGGCGCGCATCGGCTGGCGGCTCGACAACGATTACGGGCCGCCGCGGGTGCGTCCCTCGCTCGCGGGCGTCGAGCACTTCTCCGGCGGGCCGCTCTCGTGGCAGGTGTTCGCAGGCGTGCAAGGCCGCGCGGTGGCGCGCAACCTTTTCCTCGATGGCAACACGTTCGAGGACAGCGCCTCGGTCGATCGCAATCCTTACGTGGCCGACTTCCAAACCGGCTTTTCCATCAGCGCCGGCGATTGGCGGCTGGCCTACACCTATGTGTGGCGCACCGAGGAGTTCGAGACGCAGCCGACGCGTCAGGATTTCGGCGCACTGGCGCTGAGCGTGCGGATGTAAGGCGCGCGCAAACGAACCCACGTCGCGTGACTTGGCGGCGGGTTGCCGGCTGGAAGCCGGCGGTCCGATGTTGCGCACGAGCTGCCTCAGCTTGAATCGGGGAAGTCGTATTGGGCCGTAGCCGCGGCGGTCATCGCCGCGATGAGCAGACGCGGATCGGCGCGGTCGTAGAAATCGGTGCGCGTGCAGGCGTAGGCGAAACGCTCGACGACCTGGGTGAAGCGGCGCACTTCGCGCGTCAGCACGC
>JBQTJK010000127.1:0-21346 GCA_052387215.1 Caulobacteraceae bacterium | reverse complement strand
GCGCGCGCCGCTCCCCTTCGCGGTCTGCTCGTATTTGTCGATCATCGCCGCCATCCAGTTCGGCTCGCCGCAGAGATCGACGTAATCCGTCCCAGCCTTCGCGCACGCCGCCAGCAAGCCTTCGCCGTAGCGCTGATACGGCCCCACCGTCGTGATCACGACGCGCGTCCGGTGCGCCAGCGTATCAAGCACGCCGGAATCCGAAGCGCCGGCGACGACGATCTGCAGCGCATGCGGCGCCTTCAATTCCGTGCGCACCGCTTTGAGCTTTTGCTCGTCGCGACCGGCGATGGCCCAGCGCATCGCGCCATCCGCGCCATAGGTTTGCAGCAGATGCTCGGCCACCAGCTTGCCGGTGAAGCCGCTCGCGCCATAGACGATGACGTCGAATTCCTGTGCGCTCATGCCCGCCTCCGCATGGGTCAGTATGGACCAGCCACGTATCGTCGGCCAGCGCGGCCGTTTGCCGGGGAGGGCGCTGGCGGCCCATAAGGCCAATGACCTTATGCCGCCTCTCGCCATCGCCGCAGCCATCGCGTCAGCTTTGATTCACGCCAGCTGGAATGCCGCGCTGAAGGGCGGGACGGATCGCGTCACCGATTCTTTCCTTATCGCCGTGGGCGGCCTCGGCACCGGCCTCGTCATCATCGCTTTTCTTGGCGCGCTGCCGCCGGTTGCTTGGCCCTATCTCGCGCTCACCGTCTGCATCCATCTCACCTATTGGGTCTGCCTGTTCAAAGGCTACGACGCCGGCGACATGAGTCACGTCTACACGCTCTCGCGCGGCATGGCGCCGATGCTGGTGGCGCTGGGCGCAGCGCTCACCGCGCACGAGATCCCGCCGCCGCTGAAGATGCTCGGCATCGCACTCGTTTCGCTTGGCGTATTCGCGGTCGGCGCCAGCCCGCTTGCGCCGCTGCGCGCTACGCTCTGGGCCTGCGCGATCGGCCTCTGCATCGCCTCGTATTCGCTTGTCGATGCGCTAGGGTCGCGCGCCGCCGGCAGCGCTATCATTTTCCTCGGCTGGTCGATGGCGCTTATGTCCGTGCCTATGGTTGCGTTTGCCTTCTGGCGACGCGGGGCAAAGCGCCTGCTGACCGACGCCGCCATTGCGCCCTGGCGGGGCATCGCCATCGGCGTCATCAGCTTCGCCGGTTACGGCCTTGTGCTTTGGGCGCAGACGTTCGCGCCGATCGCCCAGGTCACCGCGCTCAGGGAGACCTCCGTCGTGTGGGGCGCGCTGATCGCGTTCGTGTTTCTGCGCGAGCGGCTGGGCGCACGGCGCTGGCTGGGGGCGGCTATTGTGGCGGCGGGCGCTGGCCTCATCGCATTCGCCTGACTAAGTTGAGCGCCGATGGCCGACCTTCACATCATCCGCATCGACGACGCCAAAGCGCTCGTGCGCGTCGGCGTGCCCGACCCGGAGCGTGCGACGCCGCAGGAAGTGCGGATCTCGGTGACGCTGGCGCTCGCCGATCCGCCACACTATCCGGCACGTGACCGCATCGGCGCCACTGTGGACTACGACCGCATCCTGCATTTCATCCGCGATGATCTGGGCGAACCTGCACACCTGATCGAGACTCTCTCAGATCGCGTCGCCGGCCATTGCCTCTCACTGTCCGAGCGCGCGCGCTGGGTGGAAGTGACGGTGAAGAAGCCGTCCGTGCTTTCCGGCGACGGCGAGGTGGCCGTGACGATCAGGAGAGAACGCGCATGACCTGGGCGCTCGTCACCGGCGCCGGGCAACGGCTTGGCCGCGCTGTCGCGCTCGAGCTCGCGCGCAACGGCTGGGGCGTGGCCATCCACTATCGCCGCTCCACCGCTGAAGCTGAAACCGTCGCCGCCAAAGCGCGCGAAGCTGGTGGTGCAGCAGTGACCGTCGGCGCCGATCTTGATGACGCGGCCGAACGCCACGGCCTGATCACAAAAGCCGTCGAAGCCGCGGGCGCACCGCTGACCGCGCTGGTCAATTGCGCGGCGATGTTCGAACACGACACGGTCGAAACGTTTGGTGAAGACTTGTTGCAGCGTCACATGGCATTGAACGCCATGACGCCAGCTATGCTCGCGCGCGAGTTCGCCGAAGCGCTGCCGGAAGACGCCCGCGGCGCCGTCGTCAACTTCCTCGATTTTAAACTGGCCAACCCGTACCCCGACCACTTTTCCTACACGCTCTCGAAGTATGCGCTCGCCGGCGCGACGGAGTTGCTGGCGCGCGCGCTGGCGCCGCGTGTGCGCGTCAACGCTGTTGCGCCGGGCTATGTCCTGCCCGCGCCTGGACAATCGGAAGAGGACTGGAAACGTCTGCACGGCGACACGCCGCTCGGGCTTGGCCCAACGCCGGAACACGTTGCCCATGCCGCGCGCTTCCTGTTGGAGAACGAGGCCGTCACCGGTCAGACTATCTATGTCGACGCCGGCCGGCGCTTCCGCACCTATCAGCGCGATATGGGCTTCATGTGAGCGCTACTTGCGACCGAGCACCCAATACAGCGAGTCAGCGATTCCCGAGAGCGACGCGGCGACCCACAGCAACACGGCGATCCACCCCAAAACCGGCATTTGGACCTGAGTCCCGCGCGCCATCGCCACGACCAGCCACAGCCGGCGGAATGTGAAACACCAGACCGAGCGCCAAGAAGAACGCGCCGTTGAAGCGTCTACGTCTCGGCCCCATGCGCGGATATCACCTCTCACACAGCGTCGTGCCCCACGTCACATCGATAAGGCAAACGACCTATTACCTTGGCCTCATCGGATCGATGGACGGTTCGATGAGAGATGGAGCGGAAAATGACCAAGTTTTATTGCCTCATTGCGGCGCTCGCGGTGTTCGCCCCGATTGCGTTCGTGACGCTGAACCAAGCCGCGCAAATCGTTGCGTAGCGGCCCTTCTGACCTGAGACCTTTCCAAGCCCTAACGGGCGCAAAGAAACAGGCAGAAGTCCAATGCTGAACCTACAAGTCTAAGGGCGCCGGCTCGAACCGGCGCCCTTTTCGATTTCCTGGAGCCGCCAGTGCAGGAAGACGACGATAATTGCGCGTTTCTCTTGGAACTGAGTACGGTTTCGGACCGTTACCTGAGGTTGGGGAACGCATGACCGAAGCCGACGACGACGAGGAGCGGAAGCCGCCAAGCGTGCTTGGCCGTGGCGAGAGCGCTCTGCGACGCGTCGGCGATTTGGCGCGCGAAGTGCTGCGCGAGGAGGGCCTCTCCGAAGAACAGATCGATGCCCTCTTGGAGCGGGGCCAGGTGCGAGACGAAGAACCCTAGCTGAACCATCCCAGCACGACGGCGATCACGCCCCAGCCAACGGCCAGCAGCGCGCCCAGGACCAAGGCGGCTTTGACTGTGCCCCGAAAATCCCTCGCCCCGCGCATTCCGTCCCGCCTGTGAGCACCTCTCGCCACCCGAGTGAAACTGGCAAGACTTTCCGCGAACCCGTTTCCGCGCGGGCGCCTCCCCGGGCGGGGCGATATGCCCAAATGTTCTTGAAATGTTCTAGCCTGGGACTATAGTCCTATGCATGAAGTCCGACCCGTTGCATGGCCGGGGCGCGCGCACCAATGCGAGCGGCCGCTACGAGCGTTTTGTTCGCGAAGCCTTCGATGACGGCTGGGTCGGCGAGGATGGCGCCAAGCCGATCGAGACCATCGTCACCCCGGAGCTGGCCAAGAGCATCATCTCCACCAACCAGAGCCCCGACGTTTCCTTCGATCAGTCGATCAATCCCTACCGGGGCTGCGAGCACGGCTGCATCTACTGCTACGTACGCCCCAACCACGCCTATGTCGGCCTCTCTCCGGGTCTCGACTTCGAAACCAAGTTGTTTGTGAAAGCGAACGCCGTCGAGCTGCTCGAACGCGAATTCGCCAAGCCGAACTACACGCCGAAAACAATCATGCTCGGCGGCGTCACCGACGTCTATCAGCCGATCGAGCGCGGTTACGGCATCACCCGTGGCATCCTCGAAGTGATGGAGCGATGGCGCCATCCCGTGTCGCTCATCACCAAATCGCAGCTCGTGATCCGCGACATCGACATTCTTGCGCGGCTTGCCGAACGCGGTCTCGCGAAAGTGGCGATCTCGGTGACGACGCTTGAACGCCGCATCGCCCGCGTAATGGAGCCGCGCGCCGCCGCGCCGCAGCGGCGCGTTGAAGCGATCCGCATGCTGGCGGATGCAGGCGTGCCGGTCACGGTCATGGTTGCGCCGATCGTGCCGGCCATCACCGACAGCGAGATCGAAGCCATTCTTGACGAATGCGCCAAGGCAGGCGCGAGCTCTGCGGGCTATGTGGTGCTGCGGCTGCCGCTTGAGATAAAGGAGCTCTTCCGCGAATGGCTCCATACACATTTTCCCGACCGTGCGGCCCGCGTAATGACGCTGGTGCGCCAGATGCGCGGCGGGCGCGATTATGATCCCGAATGGGGCAAGCGGCAGAAAGGCGAGGGGCCATACGCCAAACTGATCGCCGACCGCTTCGCCGCCGCGCTTCGACGCCTGGGTCTCGACAAACCGCGCCTGCCGCTCGACCATACCCAATTCCGACGGCCGTTGGATCTCGACGGGCAGGGTGACTTGTTCCGGGACGAAATTAAATAGTTTTACATATAGACAAATATTGCCAATAACGCTAACGAACGACGTCGGAGCATCGAGTCATGTCGCGCGAACCGGGCAAACACGCGCTTGCCTTCATTTTCCTCACCGTCCTGATCGATACGATCGGCTTTGGCATCATCCTGCCAGTGATGCCGCAGTTGATCGTTACGCTCACCGGTGTCCAGGTGGCGGAGGCGACATTGTTGGCGGGCTGGCTGCTCGTCACCTACGCGGTGCTGCAGTTCGCGTGCGGCCCGATCATGGGCAATCTGAGCGACCGCTTTGGGCGCAGGCCGGTGCTGCTCGCGTCGCTCGCCGCGTTCGCCTTCGACTATATGCTGATGGGATTCGCGCCGACTATCGGCTGGCTGTTCCTCGGCCGTGCCGTCGCCGGCCTTGCGGGCGCCGTGTACTCGCCGGCGATGGCCTACATCGCCGATGTGTCGACACCGGAGAAACGCGCGCAAGGCTTCGGTATGATGGGCGCGGCGTTCGGCGTCGGTTTCATCCTCGGCCCAGCTATCGGCGGCTTCCTCGGCGAACTCGGGCCGCGCGCGCCGTTCTTCGCCGCTGCGGCCCTGGGCGGACTGAATTTTCTCTACGGCGTGTTCGTGCTGCCGGAGAGCTTGCCGCTGGAGCGGCGGCGCAAATTCGAATGGGCGCGCGCCAACCCGCTCGGCACGCTCATGGCGCTACGGCGCTATCCCGCCGTGATCGCCATCGCCGGCGCAGTGTTTCTGTGGCAGCTCTCGCACCAGGTCTATCCCTCGACCTGGGCGTTCTTCGCCAAGATCCGGTTCGAATGGACCGAGGCTGCGATTGGCGGATCGCTCGCCTTCGTCGGCGTGCTGATGGCGTTCACGCAAGGATTTCTCACCGGCAGGATCGTGCCGCGCATCGGCGAGTACAACGCTATCCTGATCGGCGTCGTGTCAGGCATAGCCAGCCTGATCATGCTCGCCTTCGCGACGCAGGGTTGGTTCGCCTACGCCGCCTTGGCCGCAGGCGCGGTGCAGGGGCTAGCCTACCCCTCGATGAACGCTGTCATGTCAAAGCAAGTGCCGCCGGATCAGCAGGGCGAGCTGCAAGGCGGCGTCGCCAGCATGATGAGCCTGACCACAATCATCGGCCCGCTCTTGATGACGCAGACATTGGGACGATTTTCCGGGGAAGGCGCGCCGATCTTTTTCCCTGGCGCCGCGTTCATGCTGGCGGCGGCGCTCGCCTTCGTCTCGCTGGCGATCGTGATCCGCGCGGCCGCCCCGCGTTCCTCGTTGCCCGAGGCTGGGCCCGCGGGATAAAACGCCCGGGCCCAGTGGAGGACGCGACATGCGCACAGAAGGCCAACGCCGTTCGGACAATTTCGAAGATCGCGGCCGGCCGAGGCGGCGGCGGACTGCCGGCGGGCGCCCTGTTCGCTATCCTCAGACGCATCGGCTTGCGCGGCATCCTGATCGTCGCTGTTGTCGGCGCCGTCGTTTGGTTCGCGTTCCCCTCGATGCGCGCGCCGATCCTCGCGCTCCTGGGCATAGGCGGCGGGCCGGTGGCGCAAGGGGAGGGCAGCGTCTGCGAAACCAACGCGCAGGCGTGTGACTTCTCGCGGGTCGTCTTGGGGTCCACAGAAGACGTGTGGGCCGCGCAATTCCAACAAGGCCGTTTGCCGAACTACGGTCAGCAGGTCGGCGCCTATCAGAATCCTACGCTCGTTGTTTATTCCGGCGGCGTCGCGACTGAAAGCTGCGGCAGCGCCAGCTCCGAGGTCGGCCCCTTCTACTGCCCCGCCGACCGCAAACTCTATGTCGACCCGAGTTTCTATCAAGTGATGGAAAGCCGGCTGCATGCGCCCGGCGATTTCGCGCAGGCCTACGTCATCGCCCACGAAGTTGGCCACCACGTGCAGAACCTGATCGGCGCGACGCAGGTGCGAGTCCCCGGCGACACGCAGAACCAAGCCTCCGTGCGCATCGAGCTGCAAGCCGATTGCCTTGCGGGCGTCTGGGGCCACACGGCCCGTTCAACGCTGGCGATAGACGACGCTGACTTGCGCGAGGCCTTGAACGCCGCGCACGCCATTGGCGATGACACGCTCGGCCAATCTGACGAGCGTCAGTTTACGCACGGCACCAGCGCCCAGCGCATGACATGGTTCCGCCGCGGCTTCAATTCCGGCGATGCGCGCCAATGCGATACGTTAAACGTGCCAACCGGGCAGCTCTGACACCCTGTTAGGGCTCCCAATCGGCCGCCTGATCGATCAGGAATTGACGGAAGGCCGCGATGCGTTTCGAGCGCTTCAAGTCGCTCGGATAGATGAAATAGACCTCGAAGCTCGGTCCCTGCAGCGTGGGTAGAACCTTCACTAAGTTCGGATTCTCGCGCGCCATGTAATCCGGCACGCTGGCGATGCCGAAGCCGGACTCGACCGCGCGCAGCATGCCGTAGACGTTGTTGATCTCCAGAAGCGGCGGCCGCGGCTTCGCGTCTTCGCGGCCGGCGCGCTGCGCCCAATCGAGCTCGCGCATCGGCGTCGGCACGCCTGCCTGGTAGGCGATGATGCGATGCTCATCGAGATCCTCGACCTTTTTCGGCGTGCCGTGGCGTTGCAGGTAGTCCGCGGACGCGTAGAGGCTGACATGCACTTCCAGCAGCTTGCGCTGGATCAAATCCGCGTGCGTCGCCGCCCACAGCCGAATCGCACACTCGGCTTCGAGCTTCAGCAAGTCGTACTCGCGATCATCGAGCAGGATTTGCAGGCGCGTCTCGGGGTAGGTGTCCGCGAACGCGCCAAGACGCGGCGCCAGCCACGTGGAGCCGAACGCCACCGGCGCCGTTACCTTCAAATCGCCGATGACCTTTTCGCGCGCGTCCTTCAGCGTCGATTCGGCGATCACCGCCGCGCTGGCCATCTCGCGGGTGAACTCGCGCAACGCCATACCAGGACCAGTGAGCAAGAGCCCGCGCGCATGCCGCTGGAACAGCGGCACGCCCATGGCGCTTTCAAGGGCAGCAATCTGGCGGCTGACCGAGGACTGGCTGACCCCCAGCTTCTCGGCGGCTGCGGTCAGGCTGCCGGTCTCGGCCGCGAAATGGAAGGTCTTGAGCTTGTCCCAGTCCATTGTGACGCCCGGCCCTGACGCGCCCACCCGGCGTCCATGTCCGATGCAATATTGCATAGCTCCGCGGAGCGGTCGATAGATAACGGCGATGGCCGAAAGGATTCGCGCGAATGCTCAACGGCTTCCAGGACCTGTCGCATCTCCCGCTGTTCCGCCTCGGCGCGTCAGCTGTGACGGTGGGCGGCGTGGCCGGATCACTCCTGCTGCTGATCCTTTTCATGGCGGCGGCCTGGGTCATTGGCGCCGCCTTGAAACGTTTGCGGTTGCGCACGGAGCCTGGCAACGCCGCGCTCTATCTCACCGAAAAAGTGTTGAGCTACGGCCTCGTCGTGATCGGGCTCATCGCCGGTCTCTCGACCCTCGGCATCGATCTCACATCGATTGCAGTGTTCGCTGGCGGTCTCGGCGTCGGTTTGGGACTGGGCCTGCAGGGAATCATCAAGGAGTTCGTCTCTGGCCTCACGCTCGTTTTCGATCGCGCCGTGCAGATTGGCGACTATGTGGAGATGCACGACGGCACGCGCGGCATCGTGCAGGAAATCGGCCCGCGCGCGACGCGGGTACGCAACAACGACAACGTCTATCTGCTTATTCCCAATTCGAAGCTGATCGAGAACACGATGATCAACTGGACGCGCCGCGGCGAGACGCGCCGCATCCATGTGCCGTTTCAAGTCGCGTTCGGCGCTGACAAAGAGGAAGTGCGCGAATGCGTGCTGGCGGCGGCGCGCGATGTGCCGTTCACGCTGCCGGATACTGACAAGCATCGCACGCAAGTCTGGCTCGTCGGCTATGGCGACAGCTCGCTCCAGTTTGAGCTGATCGTGTGGCCGACGCTCGAAGCAGTGAAGCGTCCCAAGGCGATGAACGCCGCCTACACCTGGGCGATCGACGATGCGCTGCGCAAGTCGGGCATCGAGGTGCCGTATCCGCAACGCGACATACGCTTGCGCGCCTTCTTTGGTGAGGAAGGCGAGGATGCGCTGGCTGCGCTGAACATGAAAGCCGCGCCGCACCCGGTGCAGCCAGCGCCCATGCCAAGCGTCAACGACGCCGCGGATGATCTGCTGCGGCCCGAGGACATGGAAGTAGAGCCGGAAAACCCGCCCGCCCCGCTGCCCGAGCAGCGCCGGGCCTAGACACCTAGCCACTTGCGCAGGCTCTCTTTTCATGCGTATTGTATACAGTATGCAACTGGGCCGGCCCAATATCAGTGAGGCGGCGGCGGATGCAGTCCGCGCCATGATCGTTGACGGGCGTCTGCCGGATGGCGAACGGATCAACGAGGTGCGACTGGCCGAGCAACTGGGCGTGAGCCGCACCCCGCTCCGCGAAGCGCTAAACCGGCTCTCCGCGGAAGGCGCGCTCACGAGCGTGCCGCGCATCGGCTATTTCGTGCGGCCTCTCACGCTAGAGGAATTCCAACAGATCTATGCCATCCGGCCCTTGCTCGATCCCGAAGCGCTGCGCTTGGCTGGCGTGCCCACAGCGAAGAAAATCGAACGCCTGAGGAAGCTCAATGAATCCCTTCGCAAGACGCGCAAAACCGAGACCGCGATCGCGCTCGACGACCAATGGCATCTCGCGCTGATCTCCGATTGTCCAAATCGCGTGCTGATCGAGCTCATCGAGAACATCATCGTCCGCACCAAACGTTACGAACTCGCGTTGTTGCGTGACAGCTTGAACATCGCACGCGCCACCGATGAGCATGCGCAGATCCTGGACGTGTTGCAGGCCGGAGATCTCGAAGCCGCGTGCAAAGCACTCAGGCAGAACATGGAAAGCGGCTTCGCGCCACTCGTAGAGTGGTTGAAGCGGCGCGAGACAAGCAGAGCGCGCGTCAAGCGCTAAGGAGGGGCGGAATGCTGCGGCTTCTCATGGCGTTGCTTGCATTCGTGGCGTGCATTTCCACCGCGAATGCAGAAGCCGACTCGCTTGAAGGCTTTTGGGCTGCGGAAATCGTCACGTCGCCAGTCCCTCGCGGACCGCTCACGCTGACGCGGGAAGGTCCGACGTGGCGCGCCGAGTTCGCGGGCCACGAGCAGAGGTTCGAAGCCGACCGCAGCGTGATTCGCTTCGCGTTTCCCGGCAATGTCGGAGCATTCCGCGGCGAGCTGACACGCGGCGGCCAATCGATCGCAGGCTTCTGGATTAAACCCTCATCCGCCACTGACGAACGGCCCGATCAGCCGGGCGCGCAGCAGGCATTCGCGACGCCGTTGGCGTTGACCCGCACACGCGCAGACACGTGGAGCGGCGATGTTCAACCCCTGGCGCACCGTTTCTCGCTCTATTGCGCATCTTCCGCCGCGAACCCGACGGCGTGCTCGTCGGCGCATTTCGCGATCCAGAGCTCAATTCCGTCGGCGGCGCCTCGCACTTCCGCGTCACGCACGAAGGCGATGGCGTTCATTTCCGCGCGCGCTACGACGAGAACTCGCCCGAGTTCGGCGTTAATGCGACACTTCTCTCCGGACCAGATCGCCTGCGTCTTCATTGGCCGGACCTTGACCGCACGCTTGAACTCGTGCGCCGCACGCCTGAGGAGATTCCGGATTTCTTCCCGCGCCCGCCGGGTTCGCCACCCTATGCCTATGCACGCCCGCCTGAAACCGGCGATGGCTGGCGCACAGCGCGCGCGAGCTCGACGGGGATCGACGAGGCTGCACTCACCCGCGTCATCCAGACCATTGCCCAGTCCGATCCGTCTGCGCGGCGACCGTCGCTGATCCGCTCGATCCTCGTCGCACGCCGTGGCCGGCTTGTGCTGGAAGAGTATTTCTTCGGCTACGGGCGCGATTCGCCGCACGACACGCGTTCTGCCGGCAAGACTTTCGCGTCCGTGATGCTCGGCGCAGCGATGCGTCATCGTTTCGACATCGCGCCGGAGACGCGCGCGTACGCGCTGCTCGCGGGTATGGGCCCGTTCCAGAATCCGGACCCGCGCAAGCAGGACATTACGCTGGCGCACCTCATGACGCACACAAGCGGGCTCGCGTGCGACGACAACGCCGAGAATCCAATCTCGCCGGGCAACGAAGACCTCATGCAGCGCCAGCGCATGCAGCCTGATTGGTGGAAATACACGCTTGATCTGCCGATGGCGCACGATCCGGGCGTCCGCTACGCTTACTGCTCCGCAAACATGAACCTGATGGGAGCCGCGCTCACCATCGCTACACGTACGTGGCTGCCAGAATATTTCGACCGCAGCATCGCGCGTCCGCTGCAATTCGGCGCCTATCACTGGAATCTGATGCCGACCGGTGAAGGCTATCTCGGCGGCGGCGCGTGGCTGCGGCCGCGCGATCTGCTCAAGGTGGGCCAAACCTATCTCGATGGTGGGGTCTGGCGTGGGCGACGCATCGTCGATGCATCGTGGGTCGCTGCCTCGACAGCGCCGCGGGTTCACGTCTCGCCCGAAACCACAGGCATCCCGGCGGACCAGTTTGGCGACTATTACGGCGAAGCTGACGATGCGCTCGCCTGGCATCTCACCGAAGTCCGCGCCGGCGAAACCGTGCATCGCGCCTATGCCGCGACCGGCAACGGCGGCCAGGTTCTGCTTGTCATTCCCGATGTCGATCTCGTCGTCGTGTTCACAGGAGGCAACTACAGACAAGGCGGCATCTGGGGCCGCTGGGGCAACGAAATCGTCGGGGCGCAGATCATTCCGGCGATCCGCGGCCGATGAACGACGCAACACTGGCGCAACAAACGACGACTAAGCCAACGCGACGATCGGGGAGCCCGCCATGACTTGGCTGAGAGTTCTAGCATGTGCGATGGCGCTTGCGGTTGCGCCCGCCGCCGCGCAAGCACCCGCTCAAGCGCCTGACATCGACGGACTTTGGGCCGCGCGCATGCGTTATGGCCCAGATGTTCGCGGGCCGTTGCTGATTGAACGACGCGGCGACCGCCTCGTCGCTGAAATCGCCGGCCGCCAAATCGACGTGCGCAACGAAAACGGGGAGCTGCGCTTCGATCTCGCAAGCGACATCGGGACCTTTCGCGGGCGCGTTGCCGGCCGCGAGCGCGAAATTCGCGGCCATTGGATCCAGCCGCGCAGCAATGCCGGAGGCGGTCAGCGCTACGCGACGCCCGTGACGCTGACGCGGACGCGCTCCGGCGCGTGGCGGGGCGAAGTCGCGCCGCTGGATGATGTGATGTCGATGTATCTGCCAATCACCACGGACGCGCAGGGCGTGATGCGCGCCCATCTGCGCAACCCGGAACGCAACATCGGCGCATTCGTGCAAGTGCAGCGCATCGAACGCAGTGGCGATCGCCTGCGCCTGATCACGCGCTTCCGCGGTCGCGGCGAAGAGCAGGCGGTCGCCGAGGGCGAGTACGATCACAACAACGATCTCATCCCGTTCCACTTCGCGCAATTCGGCGTGACCATGGATTTCCTGCAGGCCGATGCGGAAGCCGAGCGCGTGTTCTATCCGCGCGGGCGCGAGCCGGCGCCCTATGTCTACGCCCAGCCGCCCGCGCTCGACGACGGCTGGCGCACCGGGACGCTGGCAGAGGCGGGTATCGACCAGGAGCAGCTCGCATCCTTCATCGAGGTGCTGACGCATGAGCCGATGACGACGCTAAGCTCGCCGCAAATCCACGCCGTGGCTATCGCGCGCCATGGGCGACTGGTCCTCGAAGAGTATTTTCATGGCTTCAGCCGCGATCAGCTGCACGAGACCCGCTCCGCCGCTAAGAGCATGACTGCCATCATGATCGGCGCCGCCATGCAGAACGGCGCCCGCTTTACGAGCTCAAGCCCAGTCGTCGACATTGTCGATCCCGCGCTTCTGCCGGCGACGATCGATCCGCGCATGCGCGCGATGCGGCTCGAACACCTGCTCACTATGAGCCCCGGCTTCGACTGCAATGACGACGATCCCGAGTCGCCCGGCAACGAAGACGCCATGCAGGAGCAGCAGCAGGAGGACGATTTCTGGCGCTTCGGACTGAGCGTACCGATGGCGCGCAATCCGGGCGAGCTGGCCATCTATTGCAGCATGGTCCCCAACCTCACCGGCGCCGTGCTCGCGCATGACGGCGGCCGCTGGGGCGCCGAGCAATTCGCCGAACAGGTCGCCGAGCCGCTCGGCATCCGTCGCTATGCGCTCAACCTCGCGCGTAATGGCGAACTCTATCTGGGCGGCGGACAACAATACTCGCTGCGCGACTTCCTGAAGATGGGGCAGCTCGTGCTGGATGGCGGCGTTTGGAACGGCCGGCGGGTGCTCAGCCGCGACTACGTCACGCGGATGACCGCGCCGCAGACGCAGATCGGCGAGCTGAACTACGGCTATTTCTGGTGGGGGATCGACTTTCCCTATCAGGGTCGCACCGTGCGCGCAGTCTATGCCGGCGGCAATGGCGGCCAGGTGGTGCTGGCGATCCCCGAACTCGATCTCGTCATCGCGTTCTTCGGCGCAAACTACGCCGACGCTGCCACGTTCACGTCGCAGCGCGTCTACGCGCCGCAATACATCCTGCCAGCGGTGCGCTGAGCGCAGCCTCTTCGGCGCGTTCGAGAATTGTCTTAGGCCGCCGCGCCCGCCTTCGCGGCGCGCGCGCGGTCGAGTTCTTGATCTGCGAGATATTTTTCCGCTTGGAGCGCCGCCATGCAGCCGAGGCCCGCGGCCGTCACCGCTTGGCGATAGGTATCGTCGGCAACATCGCCCGCCGCGTAGACGCCTGGAATGTTCGTTTCCGTCGTGCCGGGCGTCACGTTGATGTAGCCATTGTCCTTCATGGCGACCTGTCCCTTGAACAGCTCCGTCGCCGGCGCGTGGCCGATAGCGATGAAGACGCCATCGACTTTGCGTTCCTCGCGCGCGCCGGTCTTCAAATTCTTGATGATGATGCCGGTGACGCCTTTGGGATCTTCCGTGCCTTCGATCTCTTCCAGCGCGGCATCCCAAACTACTTCGATGCCCGGGTGATTGAACAAGCGCTCCTGCAGCACCTTTTCCGCGCGCAGTGAATCGCGGCGGTGGATCAGAGTCACTTTGCTGGCGAGGTGCGCGAGATACAATGCTTCTTCGACCGCGCTGTTGCCACCACCAATCACGGCGACTTCCTTGCCGCGGAAGAAGAAGCCGTCGCAGGTCGCGCAGGCCGAGACACCATACCCCTGAAACTTGTGTTCACTCGGCAGCCCGAGCCACTTTGCTTGCGCGCCGGTGGCGATAATCACAGCATCGGCGAGATAGACGTGGCCGCTATCGCCGGTCAGCCGGAACGGCCGCTGATCCAGCTCGGCCTTGACGATGATGTCTTCGACGATGTCCGTGCCTACGTGCTTCGCCTGGGCGCGCATCTGTTCCATCAGCCATGGGCCCTGGATCACGTCGGCGAAGCCCGGATAGTTCTCGACGTCCGTCGTGATTGTCATCTGCCCGCCTGGTTGCAGGCCCGCAATGAGCAACGGTTTCCGCATCGCGCGCGCAGCGTAGATCGCAGCAGTGTACCCGGCGGGTCCCGAACCAATGATGACGATCGGGGCGTGGCGGGCGGCGGCAGGGGTCATTCAGGGCTCTTGCAGGGATTCGTCCGCGACCAATATGGCGTTGCAACCGCGGCTGCGAAAGCGCCCGGGGCGGATGCTTGGCCTCCACACCATTTGGCCGGTGAGGCAAGGAATTGTCTTGGGCCTTTCCACAGCTATGCTCCGATCCGGGACGAGGGCCTAGAGTATGGGCGAGGTGAAATTGCCGACGATTCTGGTCGTTGAAGACGACGCGCTTATCGCCATGGAGCTTGCCGAACGGCTGACCAGCATGGGACACGCCGTGCTGGGCCCCGCGCACTCGCTTTCAGAAGCGAAAGCTTTGATCAGGCGACAACGCCCCGACGCCGCTCTGCTCGATGCCAACCTTGCGGGCCAGTCGAGTGTGGGTTTGGGCGTAGAGCTGGCAGGCAAGGGCGTGCCGGTTGCGTTCTGCACCGGCTATGATCACGTTAAGGACGCGCCCCCGGAACTCGCCAACGCGCCGGTCCTCACCAAACCCGTCAGCGACGCCGACCTGAAGGCCGCGATCGACAAGCTCGTCGCGGGCTAACGATTGCGCCGCGCGGCCCAAGCCGTCAGCACGGCAGCCGCGACACGATCTGTTTCCAGCAATGGCGGATACGACCAGGTTTCCAGCTTGCCGTTGAACGGGCGCGCACAACCGCGGCGCGCGAGGCTCTGGTGAAAGCGCGCGAGCTTTCCCGCATTGCCGTCAACCGCGAGAATGTGCACAGGCTTTGCGGTCGCCGCCGCTTCCGTCGCCATATTGACGCTGTCTGCGGTGACGAACACATGATCAGCGACGCCGAGAATCGCCGGATAAGGATTGGCGCCGTCGTCCTCATGGAACACTGCGCAATGCGGCGCGAGCCAGGTGCGCAATTGCATGCGCGCGGCTTGGCCGGTGCGGCGCGAGAGCGTGACCATCAGCGCGCCGCCGGTTTCGCGCTGCACCGCTACGACAGAATCCGCGATTTCTCTCGCTCGCGCCGCCGAGATGTCCTGGCGCTTCGACTTGCCGCCGATCAGCACCGCGAAACGCGGCGAGGGCAGCTCCACAAGATCGACCGGCGCGTAGTCCTGAACAGCCCGCTGCAGCCCCTCCGGCGTAATACGATTGCAGGCGCCCACGATCGGCAAGACGTTCTGCCCTTCGAGCCCATCATGCAGCGGCGGGACCACCACGTCGAACTCGCGCGGGTTCACGCGCGGGTCTTGCAATTGCACCACGAAGGTTCGGCCATTCGCCCATGCCCGCACGCCCATCGCGAACGGGATCGATGCGCGGCCGCAGCCGATGAAAATATCCGGCCACGGCGGCTCGATCGGGTCGGAGCCAATGGTGGTGGCGTTCCTTGGCGCCGGAACCCACGCCGCGGGAATCCAACTCCAAGGCGTGCGCAGCCGCACCCATTTTGTGCTGAGCGTCACCGGTGCGCGGCGCGCGATTGCCTCGGCGAGTCCAAGAGCCTGCGCGTCGATGCCCGCGCGGCCGTCGGTGACGGTCCACACATTGATCGGCTCTGCGGGCTGGTAGCCGGCGCTGCGCATTCAGCCCCGCTCCGGCTTCGGGATCAGAGGTATTTGACCTTGGTGATCTCGTAGGATTTCGGACCGCCCGGGGCCATGACCTCGACGACGTCGCCTTCCTCCTTACCGATCAGCGCGCGCGCGATCGGGGAGGTGATCGAGATCTTGCCGCCCTTCACGTCGGACTCGTCCTCGCCGACGATCTTGTACTTGGCCTTCTGCCCGGAATCCTCGTCCAGGAGATTCACGGTTGCGCCGAACTTCACCTGCTTGCCCGAGAGCTTGGACACGTCGATGACCTGGGCGCGCGCAATTTTGTCCTCGAGTTCGGCCAGGCGGCCCTCGATGAATGCCTGGCGCTCTTTCGCCGCATGGTACTCCGCGTTCTCCGAGAGGTCGCCATGCGTGCGCGCCTCCGCGATCGCCGCGATCACCGCCGGGCGCTCCTGGGTCTTGAGACGTTTGAGTTCTACGTCGAGGGCAGCATAACCCTCGGCGGTCATTGGTATTTTTTCCATGGGGATGTGTAAAAGTCCGTCTAGGAAATGAAAATTTGTATCCGCTCCGGCCCGGCGTCAAGCATAGGCTTGAAGGGCCCGCACGCCTAGGGGCGCCCCCGATTTGAGCAGCCTGATGGCCTGGATCGCCGCGCGCGCGCCGGACACGGTCGTGTAGTATGGAATGTTCTGGGTAAGCGCCGTGCGGCGGATAGAATAGCTGTCCCGGTACGACTGGGCGCCCTCCGTCGTGTTGAAGACGAGCTGGACTTCGCCGTTCTTCATGGCGTCGACGATGTGCGGCCGGCCCTCAGCGACCTTGTTTACCCGCTGCACTTCGATGCCCTCTCTTATGAGGTAATCGGCGGTGCCGCCAGTGGCCAAGACGCGGAAGCCCAGCGCCGCGAGGTCGCGAGCCATCGGCGCGAGCGCCTGCTTGTCGGCGTTCTTCACTGAGATGAAGCAGCAGCCCTCGATCGGCAGGCTAATGCCTGAGGCGATCTGGCTCTTGGCGAAGGCCGCGACGAAGCTTTCGTCCAATCCCATCACTTCGCCGGTGGAGCGCATCTCCGGCCCCAGCACCGGGTCGACGCCGGGGAAGCGGCCGAACGGGAAGACCGCCTCCTTCACGGCGACATGGTCTTTAGCTGGCCGGTCGAGCTTCAGCTCCGAGAGCTTCATGCCGGCCATGACCTTCGCCGCTGCCGCTGCAATCGGCCGGTTGATGGCTTTCGCCACGAACGGCGCCGTTCGCGAGGCGCGCGGATTCGCTTCGAGAACGAAGATCTCGCCGTCCTTTACCGCGAACTGGATATTGATCAGCCCACGCACATCGAGCGCGAGCGCCAGCCGCTTCGTCTGCGCTTCGATCTCGTCCACCAGCTGCTTTGGCAGCGAGTAGGGCGGCAGCGCACAAGCGCTATCGCCCGAATGCACGCCCGCTTCCTCGATGTGCTCCATCACGCCGGCGACGAATACATCCTCGCCGTCGCAAATGGCGTCTACGTCAACCTCAATGGCGTCACGGAGATATCGATCCACCAGCAGAGGTCGCTTGCCGGAAACGGCCAACTCCGTCGGCCCACCGAGCGCGCGTGAGATGCGGGTGATGTATTCGTCAAGTTCGCCCTCGTTATGGACGATCTGCATCGCCAGCCCGCCCAGCACGTAGGACGGACGCAGCATCACCGGGTAACCGATCTTGCCAGCGCCCGCGCGCGCCGCATCCGGCGACGCTGCAATCGTGTTGTCCGGCTGCCTTAATCCGATCTTGCGCAACAACGACTGGAAGCGATCGCGATCTTCCGCCAGATCGATGGCGTCGACGCTGGTGCCCAGGATCGGAGCGCCTTCATCGGCCAGCGGCTGCGCCAGCTTCAGCGGTGTCTGGCCGCCGAATTGCACGATCAGGCCTTGCACCGTGCCGTGCGACTTCTCCGTCTCGACAATCTCAAGCACGTCTTCCGTCGTCAGCGGCTCGAAATAGAGCCGGTCCGACGTGTCGTAATCGGTCGAAACCGTCTCTGGATTGCAATTGACCATGATCGACTCGACGCCGATCTCCGCGCACGCGAACGCGGCGTGGCAGCAGCAATAGTCAAACTCGATGCCTTGCCCGATCCGGTTCGGTCCGCCGCCGAGAATGATGATCTTGTTGCGGTCAGATGGATCGGCTTCGCAATCGGCCTGGTCCTGCCCGTAGGCTGGAACCTCGTAGGTCGAATACATGTACGGGGTCGTCGCCCGGAATTCCGCGGCGCAGCTATCGATACGCTTGAACTGCGGCCGCACGCCAAGCCTGCGGCGCGCCGCGCGCACGTCGCGCTCGCGCTGGCCGGTGAGCTTGGCCAAGCGCGCATCGGAAAAGCCCATCGCCTTCAGCGCCCGGAACGTTGCCGCATCCTTGGGCAAGCCCTCAGCTCGAATTTCAATTTCTCTCGCGATAATCTCCGCGATCTGCCGCACGAACCACGGATCGTAGTGAGCCGCCGCACAAATCTCCTCGATGCTCAAGCCACGCCGCAGCGCTTCCGCGCAAACCAGCAAACGATCCGCCTTCGGCGTCACCAACCGCGCCCTCACCGCGGCGCGGCCATTGTCCTCATCCGTCGCGCCTTCGATCTGGATTTCATCCAAACCCGTGAGCCCTGTATCCAGCGACCGCAACGCCTTCTGTAGCGATTCCTGGAACGTCCGGCCGATCGCCATGGCTTCGCCGACAGATTTCATCGAGGTCGTCAGCGTCGTGTCGGAACCTTGAAAACGTTCGAACGCGAAGCGTGGAATCTTGGTGACGACGTAATCGATCGTCGGTTCGAAGCTCGCCGGCATTGCGCCGCCAGTGATGTCGTTGGCGATTTCGTCGAGCGTGTAGCCGATGGCGCATTTGGCGGCGACCTTTGCGATCGGGAAGCCCGTCGCCTTCGACGCCAGCGCCGAGCTTCGCGACACGCGCGGGTTCATCTCGATCACCACCATGCGCCCGGTTTGCGGGTTCACCGCGAACTGCACGTTCGAGCCGCCTGTTTCGACGCCGATCTCCCGCAGCACGGCAATGCTCGCATTGCGCATGATCTGGTATTCGCGATCCGTTAGCGTGAGCGCTGGGGCGACCGTGATGCTATCGCCCGTGTGCACGCCCATCGGATCGATATTCTCGATCGAGCAGATGATGATGCAATTGTCCGCCTTGTCGCGCACAACCTCCATCTCGAACTCTTTCCAACCGATGATGCTCTCTTCCACCAGCACTTCCGTGATCGGCGAGGCCGCAAGCCCGCGCTCGACGATCTCCTTGAATTCCTCGAGATTGTACGCCACCCCGCCGCCCAAGCCGCCCAGGGTAAGCGACGGACGGATGATCGACGGCAGCTGCACAAAGTCGAGCGCCGCGACCGCTTCCTCCATCGTGTTGCACAAGCGAGAGCGCGGAGACTCCAGCCCGATCCTGTCCATCGCATCGCGGAACTTCTGCCGATGCTCGGCCTTCTCGATCACGTCGGCGTCGGCGCCGATCATCTCAACGCCGTGCCGCTTCAACACCCCCGAGCGCTCCAGCGTAAGCGCGCAGTTCAAAGCCGTCTGCCCGCCCATGGTCGGCAGCAACGCATCTGGCTTTTCGGCCGCGATGATCTTCTCGACCATCTCCGGCGTGATCGGCTCGATATAGGTGGCGTCCGCCAGGCCCGGATCGGTCATGATCGTGGCCGGATTGGAGTTGACCAGGATGACGCGATAGCCTTCGGCCTTCAGCGCCTTCACCGCCTGCACGCCGGAATAATCGAACTCGCACGCCTGGCCGATAATGATTGGCCCAGCGCCGATGATCAGGATCGAGTTGATGTCGGTGCGTTTCGGCATGCGTCTCCGCCCGCGTGTCACGCGGTCCAGAATCGATCCATTCAGCGGATCGCGCGTGCTTAAGCCCGGCAGCCGGCGGGTGCAAGGGCGGCGCTGGCTTACGCCGCGGCGACGGCCTCGATTTCCAGCAGCCAAGCCTCGTCATAGATGCCGGCAAGTACAATCGTGATCGCCGGCGTCCGTTCGCCCAGCACGCTGACGCGCAGGCCTTTGCTTTGCGCGATCAGCGAGCGGTCGGAGAGGAAGATCGTCGCCTTGACCAGATTATCGAACG
This sequence comes from Caulobacteraceae bacterium, assembly GCA_052387215.1. GTDB lineage: Bacteria > Pseudomonadota > Alphaproteobacteria > Caulobacterales > Aquidulcibacteraceae > Vitreimonas. The sequence goes on along the minus strand of JBQTJK010000127.1, from coordinate 1,436 downwards.
TCAAGCCTGCCGCCTTCAGCTGCCGTTCCACATTTGCCCAGGCAAGCCGGTACTGGCTCGGATAATCCGGCGGTACGGCCTGATGTTCGTCGGTTGGAACTTGTCCGCTCACGAATAGCAGGTGCGAGAAACCCGAGACCTCGCACGCTTCGGCAAAGGCGATTTCCTTGTTCGGCGCAACGGGTGTGATCTTCATGTGCGTCCTCAGGCTTGGGCGGGCGCCGCTTCGGCGCGGGCGGCGCCGCGCTGTAGGACAAGAACCGCGGCAACGCCAATCGCCAATGCGACGAACCCGCCGATGCCGACGATGCCGTTCCACGGAAACACCGGATTGGAAAGCGCCGCGATCGTCAGCCCGCCCACCGCGTTGAACGTGCCATGGAACAGGCCGGCGGCCCACACCGAACCGCCGCGGTCGCGCACCAAAGTGATAATCGGGGAAAGCAGCACGCAGAAGGCAACGAAAAGCGCAAGGCCGAGCACGCGGGCGCTGGGATAGTTGAGCCCGTAGAAGAAGATCGCCGGCGCATGCCAGACGCCCCACACTAGCCCTGCCCAAAGCGATGCACGCCAGAAGCCGGACGGCCGCCATAGATCGTAGAGATAGCCGCGCCAACCGAGCTCTTCGGTGAACGTGAGGATGGGCATGTTGATCACTGCGCCGAGTCCAACCGACATGCCGACGATGAACGGAGTGGTGAGCACGAAGGGCGGCGCTGCGGAGAGATCCTGTCCCTGCGCTTCAGCCGCTTGCCGCGCCGCCGCACCGATATCGACGTAGCCGCGATCCGAAAGCAGCACGGTGGCGGCGACCGATCCCGCCGCCAGCGCAATTGGGATAAGCCACGCGAACAGCCACCAGATGTTAGGTCTGAACCTGAGCCCCAGCGCTTCAATGCGGCGGCCCTTCTCGAACGCGAATACGCAGATCACGGCCGCAATCGCAGGCCCTGTCATCATCAGCGCCAAGATCGGCAGCGCCATCTGTGCGCTGCGCGACAGTCCGGCGAAATGCGCGCCGACCGTGATCGCCCAGCTGATCGCGAAGGCGATCGCCAGAAAGACGATGGATTTTTTCGTCGTCGACATGAATCGCCCCGGTCTTGCTAACGTGGGCGGGGCTGCGCTCCCCCCGACGCACGGCGCCACGCCTATTAGACGCTTGTGGCCGCGCCGCCATCACGTCATGGCGCAGTTTGAGCCCACTTTCCTGCCATTCAGAGGCAAAATCGGGCCCGTTCACCACGCTTCCAAAGCGAGTGTTAAGCGCGATCTGCTATCCAGGAGGACTTCGTAAAGGTCCGATTTTGGGGCGGAAAATGGTTAGCGAGCGGTTCACCACCAGGCGTTCGGGGCGCGCCTTGCTGCGCGACCGCGCCGGCAACGTGGCCATGATGTGGGCCCTGATGGGCACCGTTCTGATCGGCCTGATTGGC
>JBQTJK010000126.1:0-11813 GCA_052387215.1 Caulobacteraceae bacterium | reverse complement strand
TATTGCGATTGCACCACAACGATCAGACCGGTGATGATCAGCATCTGCGCCGTCGCGTAGGTCCACCATACGACGGGCGTGGTGATGTTGCGCGCTCGATCGTCGGGCTCAAGGCGGAAGAGTTCGGCGGCGAGGACGAAATCGCTGACGAGAAAGCTGACCGCGCCGAGCATCGCCGGCCAGCCTTCCCACGGCAGCCACATTGCGGCGACGCCCATGCCGGTGACGGCGATCGCGTAGGGCACGACGCCGAGCGCCATCCAGCCGAGTTTGGGCGCCATCCAAACCAGAAACACGATCGCCGTTACGATCACCGCGCCCATGGCGATGTAACGCGGCAGGAGCGGCGCGTTGTCGCCGGAGAAGAACCAGATTGCGGTGAACATCAGCACATAGAGCAGCTGCGCCAGCAGAAATGAGAGGATGCCGAACGGCAGGATCCATTTCTTGTCGAACGCCAGGAAGAAGTCGCCGAGGGCCGACAGCAGGATGGCCAAGACAAAAGGCGGCGGCGCCTTTGCGCTGATCAAAGCGGCGGCGAACGCGGCCATGAAGAGCGTCTTGACCAGCGCGCGTACCAAGCTCGGCGGCCGGCGAAGAAAATACGCGCCGTACGCAACGGCCGCCGCGATCCCGGGCGCAGCAAGCGCCCAGAAGGCGACGTTCATATCCATGGCCCCCATTTCGCCCTTCCGATTCCGCTGCCGTTCAGGTCAGAGTGGTACTATCTGCGGACAGGGATGGGGAAGCACTCATGGCGTCTCGGTTTGGGCGAGTGAAGATGCTGGCGGCGGCGTCGATCATGGCGCTGTTGGCGGCCTGCGTGACGCCGCCCACGCCGGAAGAACTGGAAGCGCAGGCTTGGGCCACCGCCGCTTCGCAGAATTCTCCGACCGCGTACGAGAATTATCTCGCCACCTACGCCGACGGCCGGAACGCCGAAGCCGCGCGCCAGCGGATCGACGGTCTGTTCGTCGAGGAGCGCGAAGCCTGGGGCAGGGCGCGCGCAGTCAACACCGAGGCGGCGTACGATGACTATCTGCGCGTCTTTGGCTGGGGCGCGAACGCCGCGGAGGCCGATGAGCGCCGCGCCGTGCTGGCGCGGCCGCGGCTCGAGGCCGAAGAGCGGGCGGAATGGGCCGAGACTGATCGGACCGATCGAATTGATGCCTACGAGGCGTTTCTCAACAGGTGGCCGGACGGCGCAAACAGCGAGCGAGCGCGTGCGCGGCTCGATGAACTCTGGGCCACCGACGAAGGCGCCTGGGTGCGCGCGCAGCGCCTGAATTCGGTCGGTGGCTACGCAGATTTCCTGCAGGCCTATCCGCGCTCGATCTACGCGGCCGACGCACGGCGCATCATCGATGATTACCGCCGCCGCGACGATTGGGCCTGGGACAGCGCACGCCGCCGCGATGAGGTGCGCGAGTACGAGCGCTATTTGCGTGACTTCCCCGACGGATATCATCGCCACGATGCCGAGCGGCGGATCTATCGACTGCGCGCCGACGACCACCAAGCGTGGGACCGTGCTGTCGGCCGCGACACGATCGAAGCGTACGAGTACTACCTTGCTATGCAGCGTGACGGCGAATATCGCGATCGCGCGCACCGCCGCATCCGCGCGCTTCGCGACGTGCAAACCAATCCGCCGCCGCAGCCGCCACCGCCGCCGCCGCCGGTGACACAGCCGCCACCTCAACCGCCGCCGGTCACGCCGCCGCCGCCGCGTCCCCCACGCCCGCGTCCACGCGACGGCGACACGCCGACGTCTCCGCCGTCGCCACCACCGCCGCCGTCACCAGTGCCCTCGCCGCCGCCGCCGCCGGCGCCACTACCCCCGCCGCCACCGCCTCCCGTGACGCAACCGCCGGAGACCGAGCCTTCCTCGACCCTGACTTCGCGACCGCGTTCGGAAACCGTGGAAGAACGCGTGCCGACGAACGAACCCTGACGCCGCGCACATTTGCGTTCGCGCGCGCGGCGGCTACAAGATCGCTGCGTTGACCTGCGCCACGGGGAGGAAGCAATGCGCCTTTCGTCGGATACCGCCGCAGTGGTGACGGGCGGTGCGTCGGGACTTGGCAAGGCCACAGTGGAGAAGCTCCGCGCCGAAGGCGTGAAGGCGGCTATCTTCGATCGCGACGAAGACCGCGGCCGCGCCGCCGCCGATGAACTGGGCGCAACCTTCTGCAAGGTGGACGTCACCAGCGATGACAGCGTCGCTGCCGGCTTCGAAGCCGCGCGCAAGGCCAACGGTCAGGAGCGCATTCTGGTGAATTGCGCCGGCATCGGCTCGGCGATGAAGACGGTGAGCCGTTCGAAGGAGACGGGCGAGATCAAGCATTTCCCGCTTCACATTTTCGAGTTGACCGTCCAGATCAATCTGATTGGAACTTTCCGCTGCGTGGCCAAGTCGGCCGCCGGCATGCTGACGCTCGATCCGCTTGAAGACGGCGAACGCGGCGTCATGGTGATGACAGCCTCGGTGGCCGCCGAGGACGGTCAGATCGGGCAGGCGGCCTATTCGGCCTCGAAGGGCGGGGTTGTCGGCATGACGCTGCCGATTGCACGCGACCTCTCTGGAGAGGGCATCCGCATCAACACGATCCTCCCCGGCATTTTCGAAACGCCGCTCATGCTCGGCGCGCCGGAGAAGGTGAAGGAAGCCTTGGCGGCGAGTGTTCCTTTCCCCAAGCGGCTCGGAAATCCGCAGGAATACGCATCTCTCGCGCTCGAAATGATTCGCAATCCGTACTTCAACGGCGAAGACGTGCGCCTCGATGGGGCTATCCGGATGGCGCCGCGCTGAGACACAACGGGGCGGAATAGTCGATTTACGTGCAAATTCGCCGCAACGGCTGCCGCGCCTCGTGCTAAAACCGCTGTAAATCAGCGTTTTTGCGTTGCGACTCAGGCGAGAGCATGCAAGGGAATCTGCCCGCAAACGTCAAAAACCGCGAAAAGCGAGGCTTTTTGACGTATTTCGAGAGAGGCGCGGTCACGCTCCGTCAAGAAATGAGTGGCATTCACTCAGACGCCGGCGACGGGAAGGGCTCACGAGAAGCCCGATCTGGCGGCGGTTCGTTGAGTTTCACGCACGACAACCTTTGAAGAGAGGAATGCAAATGGCCCGCAAGGCAGCGAAGAAAAAGGCTCCGGCCAAGAAGAAATCCGCAGCGCGCAAGAGCGCCAAGAAGGCCGCACCGGCCGCCGCGAAGCCGGTGAAGGTCACCGCGGTTCCGGGAAAGACGGTCACCGCCAGCGCGCTGCTGCAAGCGGTCGCTGATCACCACGGTATCAAGAAGACCGAAGCCAAGATGTTCGTTGATGGCTACATCGACGTCGTGAAGGCCTACGTCCTGAAGGGCGCCAAGGTGAAGATCGGCGACATCGGCATGGTCATGATCCGCGCCCGCAAGGCGCGTATGGGCCGCAACCCGCAAACGGGCGAGCCGGTGAAGATCAAGGCGTCGAAGAAGCTGGCGTTCCGCCAGTCGGCCGTGATGAAGGCGCAAGTAATGGGCGGCCGCTAAGCGCGGACGCGTCGCTGACGCACTGGTAACACAATGACCCTCACGGGTTGTCGAGACGGCCGGCGCGCTACGAAGCGCCGGCCGTTTTCGGTTGCTGCGGCTCACACAACAATGATCTCCCTTGCCCTTCGGCAGACGTCCATCGCCGTTGCAACTTCGGCAGCCGTGAAGTGGGGCGCATACACGCCGGCGACCGCGGTGAATTGCGTTTTCATGGCGTCGAACCGCGCGCGGCCCCGCTTTGTGACGCGTACGAGCTTGCTCTTTTTGTGGCGTGGATTTTCGGTGAACTCGGCCAAGCCCTGTTCGGCCAAGCCATTGACGATGGTCTGGCAATGCTGACGCGAGACCGGGCGGGCGTGCGCGATCTGCGGCACTGTTTGCGGACCTTCCAACACTAGAGATCGCAGCACGCCGAACTCGCCGCCGGCCTGGGCGAAGCCGGCGGTTGCCTGCGTAATCGCCTCCAGCCGGAAATAGAGTTCGATCACCGCGACTGAGAGTTCGAGGATGTCGCTTCCGGTTGCGTGTCTCGGTTTTGTCACTTGACAACTCGCTTGTCATATTTGACAGATAAGTTGTCATTCTGGGAGAGCGTCATGCGCGCGTCAATGACGGCCAATCAAACCGGCGAACCCTGCAAAGGGCTGGGCTGCATATGGGGAGACCCGCGCGGCCTTCCAGGGGGGCTCGCGCTGACGGCCATGGCGCTCAAGAACGGCGGGCAAAACAAGGCGGCGCTCGATCTGCTCGCGCCGCGAGCCGGCGACAGCGTCATCGAATTGGGCTGCGGTCCCGGCATGGGCGTGCGTGGCGCACTAAAGCGGGTAGGACGCGAAGGTTTTGTCGCTGGCGTCGACCAATCCGCCACTGCGGCGCATTTCGCTACGCATGTCGCCCACCGCGCCGTGCTGCAGGGCCGCGCCGTGATCATGCGTGCGGAAGCGGCGGATCTGCCGTTCCGTGATTCGATGTTCGACCGCGCCTTCGCTGTGAACACGTTCCAGTTCTGGCCCGATCCCGCGCGTGCGCTGCGCGAGATCGCCCGCGTGCTCGCGCCAAACGGCCGGCTCGTGATCACGCAGCGCGCGTCGAGCCTGGACAAGCCCACCAACTTCGCCGGCGCCGCCCGCGGTATGGAGCGGTTTGGCCACGCGACGGCGCTGTTGAAAGCGCAAGGTTGGCGCATTCTCGACGAACGCTGCACGCAGGATGGGGCGCGTTTGCTCGCAGTGAGCGTGCTGGCGGAGCGGCCGATGTAGCGTTTATGGCCGACGGTCCATATTAGGCTTCCGCCGTGCGGCCAAATCTTTCAGCCGCGCGCGCCTTGGCCTTTGCCGCTTCAACGTCACGGTCCTTCGGCGGCGCGTTCGTCTCGAGCGAAGTCAGCAAGCGCTTCGCCGCGTCGAACACCTCCTCGATCGCCGCCTCGAACGCAGCTTCGTTGGCCTTCGATGGCGTGTTGTAGCCCGAAAGCTTGCGGACGAATTGCAGCGACGCGTCGCGGATTTCCTTGTCCGTCGCGGGCGGATCGAAATTGAATAGCGTTTTGATGTTCCGGCACATGGGCCTGCTCGCTTTAGATGAATCCAGCCACCTGGTGGGGGACGTAAGCTTCTTCCAACTTGGCGATCTCGTCGGGCGAAAGCGTGACATCGACTGCCGCCACCGCATCGTTCAGCTGTTCCAACTTCGTGGCCCCGACGATGGGTGCGGTAACGCCCGGCTTCGCCAGCAGCCACGCCAGCGCCACTTGCGCACGTGGTAGTCCACGCTCCGTCGCGATCTCGCCGACGCGATCGATCACCGCGCGATCCGCTTCGGCGGTCTTGCGGTAGAGATAGCTTCCGAACTTGTCGGTCTCGCTACGCCTGCTCTGCACGTCCGGCGCACGCGCCAGCCGTCCGCGCGCCAACGGCGACCATGGAATGACGCCAATGCCCTGATCGCGGCAAAGCGGCAGCATTTCGGGCTCTTCTTCGCGATAGAGCAGGTTCAAATGGTTCTGCATCGAGACGAAGCGCGACCAGCCGTTTGCGCTCTGCTGCGCCAGCGCCTGCATGAACTGCCATGCCCACATTGATGAGGCGCCGATGTAACGCGCCTTGCCGCTCTTCACGACGTCATGCAGCGTCTCGAGGGTCTCCTCGATCGGGGTTGCGGGATCCCAGCGGTGGATCTGGTAGAGGTCGACATAGTCCATGCCGAGCCGCTTGAGGCTGTGATCTATCTCGGTGAGGATCGCCTTGCGCGAGAGACCTTGGCTATTGGCGTCGCCGGGCCGCATTTCATAGAACACCTTCGTCGCCACCACGATCTCGTCGCGCCTGGCGAAGTCCTTGAGCGCGCGCCCGGTGATTTCCTCGCTGACGCCCATGGAATAGACGTTGGCGGTATCGAAGAAATTGATCCCGGCTTCGATCGCCCGCTTGAAGAACGGGCGGCTCTGCTCCTCGGTAAGCACCCAAGGGCGGTTCGGATCGGAAGGATCGCCGTACGACATGCAGCCGAGACAAATGCGCGAGACTTTAAGCCCACTCTTGCCAAGATTGACGTACTTCATGCGGTCAGCTCCACGAACACGTCTTCTAAATCGGGTTCTTCGATAGACAGATCCTTGATCCTCACGCCCGCGGCGCGCACGCGGTCTAGCATTTCCTCGACCGAATGTTCGCTGGTGCGATAGGTCAGCGTGAACGCGCCGGTCGATTTCATGGCGAAGGTCACGTCTTCGAAGCCGGAGAAGGGCAGCGCGATTGGCGCTTGTGGCGTCACCACCAAAGTCTTCTGGTCCAGTCGCGAGATCAGCTTCGGCGTCGGCTCGCAGGCGATGACGTTGCCGTGGTTGATGATCGCAATCGTATCACAGAGCTCCTGCGCTTCTTCGAGATAGTGGGTCGTCAGCACGATCGTGACTCCCTGCGCGTGCAGCGAGCGCACATGGTCCCAAAGTTGCCGGCGCAATTCCACGTCGACGCCCGCAGTCGGTTCGTCCAGCACGAGCACCGGCGGCGAATGCACCATCGCTTTCGCCACCAACAGCCGCCGCTTCATGCCGCCGGAAAGAGTGCGCGCGTAGGCGTCGCGCTTGTCCCATAGGCCGACGGCCTTCAGAATCTCTTCCGTCTTCCGCTCGCTCTCCGGCACGCCGTAATAGCCCGCCTGAATCTCCAACGCCTCCGCCGGGGAGAAGAACGGGTCCATGTTCAACTCTTGCGGTACGATGCCGATGGCGCCGCGGGCATTCATCGGATCGGCGTCAATGTCGTGACCCCAGATCGAAGCGGCCCCGCCGCTTTTCACGACCAAGCCGCCGAGGATGTTGATGAACGTCGATTTGCCTGCGCCGTTCGGGCCCAGCAGCCCGAAGAACGAGCCGCGCGGGATGACGAGATCAATCGCCTTCAGCGCGTGTACGGCTTGGCCCTTACCTTGCGCGCGATAGGTCTTGTCGAGGCCGCGCGCCTCGATTGCGAAGTCGGGCGGCGTCTGAGCTGTCGGCATGAAATACCTGGGATTGCCCACATTGCGCGAGCGCGCGATGCGCTCTAGGTACGGGCGCGCCTCACGCGCTTCAACCCGGACGCCCCAGAGAAATGACGAAACTGCGCGACAATCCGAGGACCGCCCAAGCCACGCCGGGCGACCCCGACGCGATTCCCGCGCCGGAAGTGATCACGGTGACATCGCGGCGCGTGAAGTGCGATGGCGGCGGCGGCGCGCTGGGCCATCCCGTCGTCTATTACGACATGGGCGAAGAGGATTTCGTCGAATGCGGTTATTGCGATCGGCGTTTTGTGCTGGCTGATGGCGCCGGCGGACACTAGCCGGCGACAAGCCGGCTCAGCCAATAGATGCCGATCAGCGCAAGGATCGCCCAGCGCAGCACGTCCCAAAAACTTGTCTTCTTTTCGGCCTTGGGCCCGATGAACTTTCCATCTTTGACGTTCTCGGTGAGGACAAGTTCGTTGCCTTCCATCTTCTCGAACACTTTGCGGTAAACCTGCGCCTCCGAGCCGGGCAGCACCATGTTGCGGATTTCGAGCGACTGCTCCAGCACCAGGAATTGGGGACTGACCACACGCATCTCATCGCGGAACTCGATCGTCGAGCCGGTGACGTGATGCTCCCAGCCGCCGGAGTGCGAGCTGGACGTGCGCACATCGACGCGGCGCGAAATCCGGCCGGGGTAGCCGAGGAAAATCGGATGCTTCCGCTCGCCCGGATCGAGCGGCGCCAGCGCGCCCCGAATGGTGAAATCCCGCGTGCCGAACTTGTAAGTGCCGTCATCGGCGCGCGTCCACGCGTCGCCGATCTCATATGATTCTTTGACGGTCAGCGTATTGGTCTCAACGTTGTCGGAAACAATTTCGTGCGCGAGCACCTTCGCGTTCGGCCACACCCGCTGGATATCCTCGCTGAAGCTTTTGAAAACGCCCACCGCCCCGTCGCGGCGATCCGCGAGCGCATCCCCTCGGCGCGCACGCCGCGAAACTTGTGCTGCCATTCGTAGCGGACCGAATCGGTCACCTTCTCACCGATCACAACATTCTCCAGCGTGTCGACGAGATGATCGACCGGTGGCTCCGACATGCGCTCCAGCGCGGTGACGTCCGGCTTTAGCACTAGCGCCCAACCGAGGTGCGACTGACCGATTGTGTTGAGCGGACTGAGCTGCGGACTGTTGGTGGGATCCAGCCAATACGTTTTGCCGTCGACCCCCAGGCGGACGATGCAATGATCGAAGATCTCGCCTGTCGGCAAGACTTGGTCGATTATGTACCCATCGCGCGTGTTGACCAGCGCGGGATGGGCGTCGAGCCCGAGACGGCGGGCGATGGCGACAAAGAGCTTCGACTTGTCTTTGCAGTCGCCATAGCGCGTCGTGCAGATTTGCTCGTAGGGGCGGGGGGTAAATCCTCCTTCGCCCATCGAGATAGCAAGATATCGGATGGCGCTCTGAACGAAGCGGAGCGCCGCCGCCGCGCGGCCGGCAGGCGTCGGCTCCGTGGCTTCAATAGTCTTGATCTCGGTTTCTATCTCCGCCGGCAGCGGGCTGTCTTCGCGATAGAGCGGCTCGAAATTGGTGGCGACTTCGGCCCAGTCGCGCCATTCGCTCCATTGGATCGATGCACTTTGCAGCAGCCATGGCGGCGTCAATTGCTCGAACTTGAAGCCTGGCCGCTCGAACGTGCGCCAGCGCTGATCGACGATGGCATCCGTTTCCTGCTTGGTGGCTGTTGGCGGGTTGTTGTAGTCGCGCTCGTGGATTGTGCGTCCCTTCGGGGCGCGCTGGCGGAAACGCACCTCGACAATTCCCGTCGCCCATTCGAAGCCGACCCAGGCGGAATGACGGCCAGCCAGAGATTTCCGGATGCCGTAGCGGGTGTAGGCGGTCTCGACGACATCGCCGTCGCGCACGTCTGGGATCGCGAGGACGATCGACTGGCGCCCGTCGACGATCAGGCGCTCCATGTTCTGCTCACGCCGCATGGTGTCGAATACGGCTTCGGCGGTGTGATCGATGATCCGGCCGCGGCGGCGAACCTGGATCGTGTGGACCTCGATCCTCTCGTATTTCGGATCGTAGGTGACGTTGAACTGGGCGACCCGTTCGGCGCCGGTGCTCGCCGTCACCATCTCGACGCGCCGGTAGAACCAGCCGCGCTCTGTCGCGCACAGATCGACCTGCGATTCATCGAGCAGGACGCAGGCGCCGCCGATCACGAAGTGCGGGTTGGCGGCGGCCGGCACGGGGTAGGGCTGCAGATCGACCCACGCCGGCGCCGGGGCGATCGTCGCGCCCGGTGCAATTTCGCGCACGGCTGCAAAGGATTGATCCATCGGAAGACCCGCCGGCGCCGCTTTCGCGCGCCCCCTTGGGCCTTATGTCGCAGACGCGCTCAGCGCCCGCAACCCTCCGGCCTCAGTGCATGGCGCCGACGACGATCTCGATCTTGTTGCCGTCGGGATCGAGCACGATCGCGCCGTAATAGTCAGGCCCAATGTCGGTGTGCAGCCCAGCAGCGCGGACCGTCGTCGCACCGTGCTTGATCGCGGCTTCGTAGGCATCATCGACTTCGTGCGGTGACTCCGCACGGAACGCGATGTGTGCGCCCAAGCCGGCGATGCGATCGCCGCTTGCGGGATAGAGCCAGAACAGGCGCGCGCCGTCGCGGCCATACGCAAGTTCATTCGCCTGCGCCCACGTCTTCGAATGCCCGAGCGGCGCGAACAGCGCATCGTAGAAGCGCGCCGCCGCTTCGAGATCGCGCACCCCAAGCGAAAGATGATCGAACATGGAATCCCTCCAAACAACATTAGATTGGATTGCTTCGCGCATGACGCAAGCGCGCGCGAAAAAGAAAACGGTGAAGTCCGAAAACGGCATGCGCCGCTGTGGATCGTGCTATAGTGCAACGAGCCGAGGAGAGACGCACATGTCCGCAGATAACGCCGCGAAATTCCACAAGCTGCACGAGGAATTGCTGATCCTGCCGAACGCATGGGACGCTGCCTCCGCGCGCGTCACGCAAGATGCCGGCGCGAAGGCGATCGCAACGTCAAGCGCCGCGGTCGCGTGGGCGCACGGCTACGCCGATGGCCATCATTTCCCGGTAGAGAAACTCATCGCCGCGGTGAAAGACATGACCCGCGTGATCAACGTGCCGCTTACCTGCGACGCGGAAGGCGGCTATTCGGACGACCCGAAGCAAGCCGCCGAAAATGTCGCTGCGTTGATCGACGCCGGAGCTGTGGGCATCAATCTCGAAGACGGCAAGCAGCCGCATGAGCTGCACTTGAAGAAGATCGAAGCAATCCGCAACGTCGCGGAGCGAGCGGGCGTTGACCTCTTTATCAACGCCCGCACCGACGTTTTGCTCAAGCAACTCGTGCCCGCCGAAAAGGCTGTCGAAGAAACGCTCCGCCGCGCCGCGGCGATCGAAGGCGCGGGCGCCAGCGGGCTGTTCGTCCCCGGCATCGCCGATCCGGCGCAGATCAACGCTGTCGTGCGCGGCACGAAGCTGCCGCTCAATATCATGGCGCGTCCCGGCGCGCCGGCGGCGTCGCAACTACGCGAACTCGGCGTCCGGCGCCTCAGCGCCGCCACCGCTGTATTCAACGCCGCCATGGCCGGCGCGCGCGAAGCGGCGGAAGACTTCCTCCGCGACGGCGATTCGGACGTACTGTGGCAACGCCGCGGCAACCCGCCCGATTACAACAAGCTGTTCGGCGGATAAGGGCTGACCGGCGCGCGCGGAACGCTTAGATAGGCGCATGGCCAAATCCAGCGCTCCGCGCCTCTACCTAATCGATGGCTCCGCCTATATTTTCCGCGCGTACCATGCGCTGCCCCCGCTCACGCGCGCGTCAGACGGGCTCTCCGTCGGCGCCGTCGCCGGCTATTGCAACATGCTGTGGAAGTTTCTGGAGGAGATGAAAGGTCCCGAGGCGCCGACGCACCTGGCCGTCATTTTCGACAAGAGCGAGATTACGTTTCGCAACGAACTTTATTCCGACTACAAGGCGCATCGCCCACCGGCGCCAGAAGATCTCGTCCCGCAATTTCCGTTGATCCGCGACGCTACGCGCGCCTTCAACGTGCCGTGCATCGAAATGGGCGGCTTCGAGGCGGACGATTTGATCGCCACTTATGCGCGCCAGGCCGCAAGCGCAGGCGCAACCGTGCGCATCGTCTCGTCCGACAAGGACCTGATGCAGCTCATCGTCGATGGCGTGATTACGCTCTACGATCCGATGAAGAACCGCATCCTCGGTCCTGAAGCGGTGATGGAGAAATTCGGCGTCGGTCCCGAGAAGGTGATCGACGCGCAGGCGCTGATCGGCGACAGCACGGACAATGTCCCAGGCGCGCCCGGCATCGGCCCCAAGACAGCAGCCGAACTCATCACTACGTTCGGCTCACTCGACGCGATCCTCGAACGCGCTAACGAGATAAAGCAGCAGAAGCGACGCGAGACTTTGATCAACTTCGCAGATCAGATCCGTCTCTCGCGCCAGCTCGTGACGTTGAAGGACGATGTCGAGGTCGAAGAAAAGTGGGAGACGTTCGGTCTGCGCGATCCCGATCCCGGGCCGCTGCTGCAATTCATCGACGCTCTGGAATTCCGCACCCTCGGCCGGCGCGTGCGCGAGCACTTCGCCAAAGAAAAGGGCGTTGAGATCGTCGCCAGCTACGCCTCCGCGGCGCCGCCTGCGCCATCAGACGCCGCAGAGTCGCCGGTGTCCTCAGGTCCTGTGACCGAACCTATCGAA
>JBQTJK010000125.1:0-3529 GCA_052387215.1 Caulobacteraceae bacterium | reverse complement strand
TTCGAGACGCGCGAACCCGCGTCCCCGGCTCTCCCCATGGGTGACACACACCCATGGCGCATCGGCGCGTGCGTATTCTCGACATTGGCGTGTGGGTGTGTGTCACCCGCGCACCGTTTTGCGCCGGCGGGAATACGGCGCATGCGTGATGACGTGCGTCCAAGAGGCCGCTAGCCTGATGCGAAGGGGGATCACGCATGCGATTCATCGCTTCACTCTTCGCTCTCGCACTCATTGCCGCGCCCGCACTGGCGATGGCGCAGGCGCCGACCCACGCGGAACTGGCGCGCGTAGATCGGATCCTCAGGCGCACGCCGCTGATCGACGGCCATAACGATCTGCCGTGGGCGATCCGTGAGGATCACGGCAACGATCTCGCCGCCGTCAATCTCACGAGCGACACGACCCAGCTCACGCCGCCGCTGCACACTGACATTCCGCGCCTGCGCCGCGGCCGCCTCGGCGCGCAGTTCTGGTCGGTGTATGTCCCGGCGACGTTAAAGGGGGCGGACTCCACGCGCGCCGTGTTCGAACAGATAGACCTAACCCGCCGCATGATCGCGCGTTACCCGCGCGCGTTCGAACTGGCGGACAGCGCCGACGATATCATCCGCATCCATCGCGCTGGCCGCATCGCCTCCATGTTCGGCATCGAGGGCGGGGAGGCGATCAACGGCAATCTCGCGCTCTTGCGTGAATTCCGCGCCGCCGGCGTGCTCTACATGACACTGACGCACTCCACCACAATCGACTGGGTCGATAGCGCCACCGATGCGCCAAGGCACGGCGGCTTGACGCCGTTCGGCGAAGAGGTCGTGCGCGAGATGAGCCGTATCGGCATGCTGGGCGATCTCTCTCACGTTTCCGCCGAAGCGATGCACGACGCGCTCGACGTCGCCACCGCGCCGGTGATCTTCTCGCACTCCTCGGCTTTCGGCATCACGCCCCATCCGCGCAATGTGCCCGACGACGTGCTCCGCCGCGTGCGCGAGAATGGCGGCGTGGTGATGGTGAATTTCGTGCCGCAGTTCCTGTCGAACGAATTCTGGCAATGGTCCGCCCGCCGTTCCGCGGAGGAAGCGCGGCTGAAGGCGCTCAACCCAGCCGACGCGGCCGCGGTAACCGCGGGCGTCGAACAATGGACGCAAGCCAATCCGCGCACGCGAGTCGACGTCTCCGATGTCGCCGATCACATTGAGCACGTCGCGCGCCTCGCCGGGCGCGACCATGTCGGCATAGGCTCGGACTTCGATGGCGTGAACTTCTTGCCCGAAGGGCTCGACGGGGTAGACGACTATCCCGCCATCTTCGTCGAGCTGATGCGCCGCGGCTGGAGCGACGTCGACCTGGCCAAGCTCGCCGGCGGGAACCTGTTGCGCGCATTGCGGCAAGCAGAGCAGGTCGCGGCGCGAAGCTGAAACCGGATCGTGCGTTTGGCGTTAAGTTCCTATGAATTGGCTGCGCGCGATACCGCTGCTCGTCTTTCCAGCCATCCTCTACGGGCGGTGGCGATGACGATGGACCAGAGCGCGGTGCGCGCCTCGCTCGATCAGACCTTCTTCGTCGAAACGCTGCCGAGCGGCGCAATCTTCGAGGTTACTCGCGGCTATGCGCTGACGATGCTGGCGGCGGCGTTGCTGTTCGTTGAAGTCATCAAGTCGACGCACGCAACGACCTCGTCGCTGGTTGAAAACGGATTGGCGTTCGTTTGTTTCACCGTCGCCTTCATTTTGTTCCTGATCAACCCGGCCTTCGGCACGATCGAGTTCGCCCTGATCATGACGATGATGCTGATCGACTTCATGGCTGGCTTCATCGTGATGACGATTAGTTCGCGCCGCGATGTGGGGTACGCCGGCTAAACTGGGAGTAAACAATGGCCGTCAACGATACCGACGACATCAACCGGGTGTGGAAGCTGATGGAGAAGATCGGCGTCTGCATGCTCGCTTCGAAGGACGGCGAAAAGATTCGCGCACGGCCGATGCGTGCGCATCCGCGCCAAGCCGAGAACGCAATCTATTTCCTCACCGGCGCACGTGGGCACAAGGATGAAGAGGTGATGCAGGACGAGCACGTTTGCCTGAGCTTCTCGCAGCCCGGCGACGGCAAATTCCTCGCCGTCACCGGCCGCGCACGCGTCCTCGACGACCGCGTGTTGATCAAGGATCTGTGGGACGCGAGCGCCGAAGCCTATTGGAGCGGGGCCGACGATCCTGGCGTGCGCGCCATCGAGGTCACGCCCGAGGACGCGCAATTCTGGGAAGGCCCGCACGGCGTGGTTGCGACTTTCGCCATGGTCGTCGCTGCGGCGACGGCCGGGCCGCCGGTGCTAGGCGATCAGCGCAAGGTCGACCTGCACTGAGTCATTCGCCGCGTTTGACCCGCTTCGCCTCGGTCATCCTCATGGCCGTGCCGCTTTCGATGTACGTCTTCATGCTCGAAAGAATCTGCGGCCAGCCGTTGGAGATGCCCGGCAAGACTTTGCTGTCCGGCGGGAAGCCTTCGTGAATCACTATGAGCTTCGTCGCGCCATGCTGTTCGCTCAGTTCATAAGTCACCCGCGATGGCGGCTCGACCAAGCCTTCTGCGCTGACGTCGAACGTCATCACCAGCCGGTTCGGCGGATCGATCTCCAGCACTTCGCCATCATGGCTGAGCTTGGATTTGTCGGCGCGCAGGAATTCGACGCGTGAGCCCTGCTTCCACTCCGATTGCACGTACCGCGACCAGAAGTGCCTGGTGTGCTCGCCATTGGTCAGCGCCTCCCACACCTTTGCCTGCGGCGCTTCGATATAGATTACATAAACGAACTCCGGCTTGCTCATCGCCGCGCCTCCCATTCGGGGACTGTGTGATCGGGAGATTTGTCCGCCACCGCGTTGAGTTCGATGCCATGTTCGAGCCACGCCTTGGCCGCGCACAGCACGATGTTCCAGCCCTGGGTGAGATCGAGCGCCAAGCCGATGACATCATCGCCGCGCAGGCCGGAGTTGGTGATCGTCACCATTGTGCCCTTGGGGCGCCGGGCGAATGTCATCTCGACCAGGTTCGATTCCGGAAAGGACCATTCGAACACGATGCGTTTGTTCGGCTCGATCGCCTTCACGTCGACATCATCGCCGACGCCATACATCTCCCATTCCCAGCGCACGCGTTTGCCTGCCTCGAGCTTTCCGCTCGATTTCGTGAACCAGAATTTGGTGGTGACGGCCGGATCGACGAAGGCGTTGAACACATCCGCGGCGGGTTTGCGGATCAGCATCTCGGCTTTGACAGCAGGTACGGGCATGGCGTTCACTCCGGCGGCTTAATCTGGATGTCGAGCGCCTGGCCGGTCTCCAAGAGGCTCTTCAGCGACGACAGGATCGCGCCCCAGCCCAGCTGGCCGGCTTTGACGTACTTGCGTGGGATGGTGCTGTCGGTGTGTTGCGTCATCGTCAGCTGCACGATCTCGCCGTGCTGCTGGATCTCGTATGTAATGAGGGCAGGGCCAGGCCGGGGCTCATCGAGCCAGTCGACGCGCCAG
>JBQTJK010000124.1:0-13479 GCA_052387215.1 Caulobacteraceae bacterium | reverse complement strand
TTGGCGGCCTGATCGACTTCGTAGAGCGTCATGTCGAAGCCGCCGGTGATGTTGATCAGCACGCCCTTGGCGCCGCGCATCGAGACGATGTCGAGCAGCGGGTTGGCCATGGCGCCGTGCGCAGCGTCGAGCGCGCGGTTGGGGCCGCCGGCCTCGCCGGTGCCCATCATCGCCGTGCCCATCTCGGCCATCACGGTGCGGACGTCGGCGAAGTCGAGATTGATCAGGCCGGGCATCACCATCAGGTCGGTGACGCCGCGGACGCCGGAATAAAGCACCTGGTCGGCAAGCTGGAAGGCTTCGGCGAACGTGGTGCGCTCGTTGGCGACCCGGAAGAGATTCTGGTTCGGAATGACGATCAGCGTGTCCACATGCTTGCGCAGATCCTGCACGCCGGTTTCGGCGATCTGCATGCGGCGCTGACCTTCGAAGTGGAACGGCTTGGTCACCACCGCGAGGGTGAGGATGCCGCGTTCGCGCGCGGTGCGGGCGATGACGGGCGCGGCGCCGGTGCCGGTGCCGCCGCCCATGCCGGCGGCGACGAACACCATGTGTGCGCCTTCGAGGAATTCGATGATCTCGGGTTGGCTCTCTTGCGCCGCCGCCTGCCCCACCTCGGGGCGAGCGCCTGCGCCCAGCCCCTCGGTGATGGAATGGCCGAGCTGGATGCGGTTCGGGGTGCGGGCGCGGGTCAGCGCCTGCGCGTCAGTGTTGGCGACGACGAATTCCACACCCATCAGGCGCGCGTCGATCATGTTGTTGACGGCATTGCCGCCGGCGCCGCCGACGCCGAAAACCACGATGCGTGGTTTGAGGTCGTGAACGACCGGCGCGCTGTACTGAGTCATTGCCCGCTCCAAGGGCGACCGATTCTCACGATTCGCCCACGCTCGCACTGCACCGCCTAAAGGGTCGGCTGGCGGCGCTTAAACCTTCGTTAAGCCTTAGAAATCGGCGCGGCGCTTTTGCGGCGCCGCGGCGGCCAAAGGCGGCTTCCGCCAGGGGAAACCGACGCAATCTTCACGCGCGGTCCGGTTCGACTTTCGTCGGCGCCGGCTCGAAGAACTCCGGCGGCACATTGGTGTCGTCGGGATGGCCGATCAAATCCTCAGGCACCTCCGCCCAGCCCTTGTCGCCCAGGCCGCTGCGGTCGGCGCCGTGCAGCCGGTGCGGCGCGGCAGGCACGATCTCGCGCCCATGCGGGCCGTCCATCGGTATTCCGCGGGTTTTGCTTTCATCCGTCATGCGGGAACAACATCTTTGCCAGCGCGACGTTCCAGGCGCGCGGACGGGCGCCCGCGCTGAGCGCACTGGCGTTGCGCAGAAGCCAAGAATGGTGGCTGCTGATTCAACTAGAATCGAAGGCAGACTCGAAGGCGTCTTCTTGGTTGAGCGCTGCGGCCCAGGCCTCGAATCTGAGACGCGAATCATACCGGTCATAGGCCGTGGTGCGAAGGCTTGCGAACAGATAGCGGTTGACCACTTCCGTGAAGCCCCGCTTGAGGCGTGGCAGCAGCGCCGCAAGCTGGCGCGCATAGGGCAGCGGGTTTTCGAGCACGCGGCGCAAAGCTTCGAGCCGGCGCGCGAGCCGTAGCACGGGATCGCCTCGACGCCGCGGCGCGCGCGGCGGCGGTGGCGGAGGCGGCGGCGGACCCCACAGATTGATGATACGCGGCGCGCAGCTGTCCGGCACGCGCCTGGGATCGCGCGGGATGGCGAGGGAGAAGCGGGCGGACCAGGTTTCGGGGCGGGAAGGGTCGGGCGCGCGCGGCGCGTTGGAGCGCGCGCCTTCAGGCGCGCATTTATCCGCGCAAGTGTGGGCTGGTGGCGGAGAATAGTGCTGCGCCATTCCTCGCAGCGGAATGTGCGTCACCTGACTTGTCGCCCAGCGGGGCGGCGGCTGGGCGCGTTTCAGTTCGGCAGCTTCCACGAACAGCAGCTTCCTGACAATGTGTTCGAGCGAGGCGATCCAGCCGACGATGTCGCGCCGCAGCGCGGGCGTCAGCGCCGTGATCGCGGCGATCACCGCCGGCGCGCCGATCGCCGCGACAGCGCGCGCGAAGCTGGCGCGCGTGCGCTCCCAGAAAGGAGCGGCTGCTAGTGTCGGTGTGGCGATGTCGGTCATGGGCGCGATTATCGCCCAGCCGCGAGTGGGTCGGATTGATTTTCGTGCGGGCGTTGATGTTGCAGCGAAAATACACGCGGCGGTGTTGGATAGCGCGTCGATCTATCCCCGCTTTCGCCATGGGGCGCGAACGGTTTCAAGGCGGAAACGCGCGGCGCGCCGCGCATATGCGGGCCTGACCCAGCTTCGCCGAGGCGAGAGGCCCGCGCTCCAACCTGGCGACGTCGCAGCGCGCTCAGAAGTTTTCGCGCAGCCAAGTCCACATGCCGTGGACGGCGTTGCGCATCGACGCGCTCAAGTGCGCGAGCGTCGGCTGGAATTCGTTGTCGACGTCTTCGAGCGTCGGGTTATCGAGACGATGGCGCAAGAGACCAGCGGCGGCAGCGTAGGCGGGGCCGGCTTCGCCGTGGTCGAAGCCGCAGAGTTCGAACGGGCGACCAATCCGCACCGGCATGCCGAGCGTTTCGGCGGCAAGTTCGCGGACGCCTGGGATGAGCGCGCCGCCGCCGACGATAACGGCGCGTTGCGGGCCTTCGAGACCGGCAAAGCCCGCGCGCCCGAGACGATCGCGCACGGTCAGCAGCATTTCGACCAGGCGCGGCGTGAGCGTGTCGGAAATGACACCGCGCAATGTGGTGGAGGCTTCGAGGCGGCCGTCGAGACCGAGCTTCGGCGCCTGGATCGCTTCGCGCGGATCGCAGGCATTGCCGACGGCGCCGAAGTGCAACTTCACGCGTTCGGCGGCGGCGAACGTCGTCTCAAGCTTCATGGCGAGATCGCGCGTGAGGCGCACGCCGCCAGCGGCGATGGTCTCGCAATGCACGAGCCCCTCGCCCGCGAAGGCGGCGACGCCAATCGAACCTGCGCCAAGATCCAGCAGCAGCGCTCCGTCGGCGCGTTCTTCCGGCGTCAGAACCGAAAGCGCGGCGGCGTGCGGACCGGCGATGATCTCTTCGACCTCGGCGCCAGCCTGGCGGATGCAGGCCTTGAGCGCGTTCAGCGCTTCAGTCGGCGCGGTGACGACGCAGGCTTCGACCGCGAGCATCTTGCCGGGCAGGCCAAGCGGATCCGGAATGCCTTCGCCGTCGTTGATGATGTAGCGCAGCGGCTCGACGTGGACGAAGGAGAGCTGCGGCATGGGCGCGGCTTTCATCGCTTCATCGATGGCGTTCTCGATGTCGCGATGCGAGATCGTCACGCCCTTGACGCGCACAGCGCCGCGGACGAGCTGCGAGCCGAGGCCCGGGCCTGAATACGAGGCGACGACGCGTGTGACCGGCGCGCCTGCCATGGCGGCGGCTTCCTCGACCGCCACTTCGATGGCGCGGGCGCAGGCGTCGAAATCGGCGGGCTTGCCGCTGGCGATGGCGGGCGCGGTCTGATGGCCGACGCCGAGCACGCGCAGCGGGCGCTCGGGATGCATGTCGAGCACGGGATCGCGGCGCGAGGCGAGGCAGACGGTTTTTGACACGCCGACATCGAGCGCGGCGACAAGTGGGGCGAGCGGCGCGCCGGCATCTTGCCGGCCTTCGTTGTCTGCCGGCTGGAAGCCGGCGGTCCGATGTTGCGCCGCCATTACACGCCTCCCAGCAGCGGGCCGCCTGCAAGGGCGGGATGGACGCGGACAGCGAGACGGCCAGGCGCGCGCATGTCGAGGCGCGTCAGCGGGCGATCGAGCAGCGAGTATTGCTGCTGCAGGCGTTCGAGGCGCGCGAGCGCTTCCAACGCGCCCTCTTCCGGCAGCGCGACGACGGCGCCGGATTTCAGATGCACGTCCCAGCGGCGCTCGCCGATGCGTTCGAGGTGATCGATGCGGGCGCTGAGCTGGGGGAGGTTCTCGAGCGCGCGCAGCACGGATTGCGCGGCGGGGCCGGCGCCGCGTCCACGGACACGGAGCAGATGCGGATGATCGGCGGCACGCTCAGTCGTCAGGCGTTCGCCGTTGAGATCGATGACCGAAGCTTCGCCGTGCTCGTCTTCCCACACCGCGTATTCCTGACGGCGCTCGACCTGCACCACGAGCGTCGAAGGCCAAAGGCGCCGCACGCGCGCTTCTGCAACCCAGTCGAGGCTCTCGATGCGCGCCCTCACCGATGCGGGATCGAGGGCGAGGATGGAGTGACGGCCGTCGGGCACGATCAGCGCGCGCACTTCCTGCGCACGCGCTTCGGAAATTTCCGGCGTGCCGGGAA
The DNA here is from genome assembly GCA_052387215.1 of Caulobacteraceae bacterium. Lineage (GTDB taxonomy): Bacteria > Pseudomonadota > Alphaproteobacteria > Caulobacterales > Aquidulcibacteraceae > Vitreimonas. The sequence continues at coordinate 9,162 of JBQTJK010000124.1, read as the reverse complement.
TGGCGGAAATGTCGATGGCGTCGATCTCAAAGCCGGCGCTAGCGACAGTGGCGTCGGCGCTGCGGGCGAAGGCTTCGCGCGCGTCGAACAGCGACGGCCCGAGCCAGGCCGCGCCGGCGACGGCGATGCCGATGAACATAACCGCGCCCGTCAGCGCGAGCGCCAGGCTCTTGCCGGTGACCTGCACGTCGTCCGGCGAAAGCCCGCCGGAGAGCTTGATGCGCGCAAGGCGCGGCATGGATTCATATGACGGCGCCGGCGCCGGTTTGCGGCGCTTGCCGCGCGGCGGCGGCTCCGGCGGCATGCGCCCGCCGCGGCGTGCTCTCACCGCGGCCATGACGCATCCTCCAGGATCCACTGGACCAGATCGTCGTAGGACATGCCGACGTGCGCGGCCTGTTCGGGCGTCAGCGACGTCGGCGTCATGCCGGGCTGGGTGTTGACTTCAAGCAGTGCGATGCGGTCGCGCTTGGGATCGTAGCGGAAGTCGGCGCGAGTCACGCCGCGGCAGCCGAGCGCGTGATGCGCCGCTTCTGCAGCGCGCAGGAGCTGATCGGTGACGGTCTGCGGAATCTGCGCCGGCACAACGTGGCGTGAGCCGCCTTCGGAATACTTGGCGTCGAAATCGTACCATTCGCCGGATGGGACGATCTCGGTGACGGCGAGCGCGCCGCGATTGTGCATCACGGCGACGGTGAGTTCCTTGCCGTCGATGAATTCCTCAACCAGCACTTCTTCGCCGAAGGTCCAGTCTGGATCGAGCAATTGTTCGGGCGGGCGGTTGGCGCCTTCGCGGACGATGAAGATGCCGACGGATGAGCCTTGCGCGTTCGGCTTCACCACATAGGGCGCAGGCATCGGGTGCGCCTTCGCCGCTTCGCGGCGGTGCATCAGCTTGCCGTTGGCGAGCGGCAGCCCTGCTTGCGCGAACACCGCCTTGGACTTGTCCTTGTCCATGGCGAGCGCGGAGGCGAGGCAGCCGGAGTGCGTGTACGGGAGCTTAAGATAATCGAGCACGCCCTGGGTGCGGCCGTCTTCGCCCCATTCCCCGTGCAGTGCGTTGAAGACAGCATCGGGGCGGATGTCTTGGAGTTCGGCGATCCAGCCGATGTTTTGCGGGTCGATCTCCACGATTTCGTGGCCGAGACGGCGGAGCGCGGCGGCGCAGCCCGCGCCGGAGCTCAAGCTCACGGGACGCTCGGGGCTCAAACCGCCAAGAAGCACCGCCACACGGGCCATGCACGCCTCACCAACCGACACCAAACCCGTCTGAGGGCTTTTCTGCGCTCATTCCGGAAGTGTCATAACGAAACACCTCAGGGTTAAGGCATGGTGTGGGCGACGCGATTAGTGACTGATTTTTATAGTAAATTTCGGTTCAGAGGTGTTGCAAGGGCTTAACCACGCGGCGCAGCTCGCATTGGCTACGGCTATGCAAAAGCGTCCATTCAATCGAGTGGAGGAAGATGGCCGTGCAATTCACTAACGCAATTCCGCGCGCGATGCGCTCACACCCCTCACCCGCTTCGAACAAAGTTCGAAGCGACCTCTCCCCGCTGGGGAGAGGTGACTCCGTGCGTCAGCCCAGCGCTTCCTGGATGTCGGCGATCAGGTCTTCGACATCTTCGATGCCGACGGAGAAGCGGACGAGGCCATCGCCTATGCCGAGGGCTTCGCGCAGCGGCGGATCAATTGAGGCGTGGGTCATGATGGCGGGATGCTCGATCAGCGATTCGACGCCGCCGAGCGATTCCCCGAGCGAGAAGAGCTTCACGCGCTCGAGGAAACTGCGCGAGGCCGGCAGGCCGCCTTTGAAGAAGGCAGTGATCATGCCGCCATAGCCGCCGTGCATCTGCTTCTTGGCGATCTCGTGCTGTGGGTGGTCGGTGCGGCCAGGATAGACGACGCGCTCGATCTGACTCTGCTCAGCCAGGAAGTCGGCGATCTTCGCCGCGTTCTCGCTGTGGCGCTCGACGCGCACGTGCAACGTCTTGGTCGAGCGGAGCAGTAGGAAACAATCCCATGGCGCCGGCACGGCGCCGACGGCGTTCTGGATGTAGTGCAGACGCTCTGCCAGCTCATCGTCGTTGACCATCAGCACGCCGCCGATCACGTCGGAGTGGCCGCCGATATATTTGGTGCAGGAATGGCTGACGATGTCGGCGCCGAGCTTCAGCGGGTTCTGCAGCACCGGCGTGGCAAAGGTGTTGTCGACGGCGACGATCGCGCCTTTGGCTTTGGCGAGGCGGGCGACCGCGGCGATGTCAATGATCTTCAACAGCGGATTGGTGGGCGTTTCGATCCAGACCAGCTTCGTTCTTGGTGTGAACGCGGCTTCGGTGGCGTCGAGATCGAGCATATCCACGCGCGTGTAGGTGATGCCGAATGGCTTGAACACTTTGTCGAGCGAGCGATAAGTGCCGCCGTAGACGTCATCGCACAGCACGACGTGATCGCCGCTTGAGAGCAGATGGATGCACGCTGCGAGCGAAGCGAGGCCCGAGGCGAACGTGATGCCGTGGCGGGCGCCTTCGAGCGACGCGAGGTTGGCTTCGAGCGCCTTGCGCGTCGGGTTCGAGGAGCGGGCGTAATCGTAATCCTCGATGATCACGCCCGGGCTCTGCTGGACGTAGGTCGAGGTCTGATAGACCGGCGTCATGATCGCGCCAGTGGTCGGATCGGGTTGTTGGCCGGCGTGGACGCAGCGCGTGCCGAAGCGTTTGTTGTCGTGATGCATGGGCTAGCGGCCTCTACTCGCGAGATACTCGATCAGGTCGATCTTGGAGATGACCCCGACGACATTGGAGGCGTCAACAACGACGGCGACGTGGTCGGTGGCGAAGATGTGGAACAGCTCCTCGATACGCGCCTTCGGATAGATCAGCCCCGCGATCGGTGAACCGACGCTCTTGGCCGGCGCGTCGAGGCTGAACTCGCGCTTCTGCATTTTTCCGAGGATGTCGCTTTCGTGGACGATGGCGTTCAGCTTGCCGCGCTCGATCAGCGGAATCTGGCTGACGCCGTGTTCGCGCATGAGATTCACGACATTGCGAAGCGGCGCTTCGGCGTCGGCGGTGATGGGTTTGGTTTTGAGACCCTTCAGCAGCTCTTCGACAAAACCAAGCTCCTTCTCGGTTTCGGTGAAGCCATGCTCCTTCATCCAAGCGTCGGAGAGGAATTTTGAGACATAGCGATTGCCGTGATCGGGCAGCACAGTGAGGACGACTTTTCCGGGGCCCAGCTCCTTGGCGATTTCGATGGCGACGTGCACATTCGAGCCGGAGGAGCCGCCGACGAACAACCCCTCTTCCCGCACAAGCCGGCGCGCCATCACAAACGACTCCCGGTCGTTGACCTGGCGCATGTCGTCAACGACGGAGAAATCCATGGCGCGGCATTCGATGTCTTCGCCAATGCCTTCGACCATGTAGACGTGCGCCGTCGGCAGCGTGCCGGTGTGGAAGAGGTGATAGTGCACCGAGCCCAACGGATCGGCGCCGATGATCTTGATGTGCGGCGCGTGTTCTTTCAGGAAGCGGCCGACGCCAGAGGTGGTGCCGCCCGTGCCGGTGCCGCCGACGAAGGCGTCGAACTTGCCGCCGTCGGTGTCTTCGAAGATCTCCTTGCCGGTGGAATGGTAGTGCGCGTCGATGTTCCACTGCGAATGGTATTGATCGACGTAGAAGGCGCCGGGCGTTTCCTCGGCGATGCGCTTGGCGACGTTGACGTAATGCTCCGGTGAATCGCCCGGCACGTCAGTCGGCGTAATGATGACTTCAGCGCCGTAAGCCTTGAGCGAGTCCTGCTTTTCCTTGCTCATCTTGTCCGGCATCGTGAAGATGCAGCGATAGCCTTTGATCGCCGCCGCCATGGCGAGGCCCTGACCGGTATTGCCGGAGGTGTTCTCAACGATGAGGCCGCCGGGCTTGAGGAGACCCGCCTCCTCCGCGCGCTCGACGATATAGACCGCCATCCGGTCTTTGATCGAGCCCGCCGGATTGAGGTGCTCGCACTTCACCCAAACCTCCGCCGCATCCTTCGGCACGACCTTGTTGAGCTTCACGAGCGGCGTGTTTCCGACCGCGGCGAGGATGTTGGGTTTTAGCTTCATCGTTCGTCCTGACAGAGGCGTATTTTGGGGGCTTGTAGAGGCGCCGCTTTGGAAACGAAAGGCCGGAACGTCACCACTTCTTGGGTTTGCGACGCGCACTCGAAATGGCGAGCGCGCCCGCGCCCATCAGCGCCAAAGGCCCGATTGCCGCCCGGCCCGTCCCACCGTCATTGCCGCCGTCGCGGAAAATGAGGAGCAGCATCGCCGCGCCGAGAAGGATGAAGAACGCGCCAAACACGACTTGCAGCGTCTTCATCACGAGGCGCGCCCTAAGCGCTTGATCTCCCACTCCAGTTCGATGCCGTGCCTGGCCTTAACGGCCGTTCGGACGTCTTCACCGAGGCCTTCGATATCGGCGGCGGTGGCGTCGCCGGTGTTAATGAGGAAGTTGGCATGCTTTTCGCTGACCTGCGCGCCGCCTCGGCGATGTCCGCGCATGCCAGCTTCGTCGACCAGTTTCCAGGCAGAGAGTTTTTCGCCGCTTGCGTTAAATGGGTTCTTGAAGGTCGAGCCGCCGGTCTTCTCGCGGATCGGCTGGGTGCTTTCGCGGCGCGCAGTGATTTCAGCCATTCGCGCAGTGACAGCCATGGGATCGTCGCGTCGACCGAGAAAGACCGCCTGCATCCAGATGATGGGCTCTTCAATGGCATTGTGTCTGTAGGTGAAGCCAAACTGCTCGACGCTGAACGTGCGCTTCTCACCCTTTCGTGTGAATCCCCAAGCGGCTTCCAGGACATCCTTGGTTTCGCTCCCATAGCAGCCGGCGTTCATGGTCAGCGCGCCGCCAATCGTGCCTGGGATTCCGGCGTAGAATTCTAGCCCCGCGATCCCTGCTTTGGCCGCGGCCTTGGCCACCATCGAATCCAGCGCTCCAGTTCCCGCCACGACGCGCGCCTCGGGCGGATCGACTGAATTGAAATCCGTGGCGACCTGGGCGAACTGACGCCCCGCCAGCCGGATGACCACGCCGCCAATACCGCCGTCTCGCACGATAACGTTGGAGCCGACGCCCAAGACTGTCACCGGCACGTTATCCGGAAGCGCCGCCAAAAACTGCGCCAAGTCGTTCTCGTCCGCCGGCAGGAACAGCGCGTCCGCCGCGCCGCCGACGCGAAACCACGTAAACGCCGCCAAGGTTTCGCCACGCATTAGCTGGCCGCGCACTGGCGGCAGGTCGAGTTCACTCATTGTTGATGGGGTATCGCAGGCTTTTGAGCCCCGTCAACGCGCCCTCCGGCTCGCCCGGTGGGAGCCTTCCCCCCATACTGGAGGCAAGGGACTGGAGGCAAAGGAGGCCGCGCCTCATGAAGAAGCTACTGACCGCGCTTTCGTCGCTCTTCGCCCTTTGGACGCTGGCGGCTTGCGCGACGGACGAGAGTGCCAGCCAAGTCGCGAGCTCGAACGATTGCTTCCGCAGTGCTGACGTCAACGGCTACACTGTGATCGATGACCGGCATGTTGGTTTACGGGTGGGCGCCAACCGCAACTACGTGCTGACGACGTCGTGGAACGTGCGCGACCTCGACTGGACGCAAGCGATCGCCGTTCGAACGGCGACGGGACGCATCTGCACCGGCAACGGGCTGGGCGTCGAACTGATCGGCGGCGATCCCCAACGCACCTATCCGGTGGTTTCGATCGAACGCGCGCCGGAAGATCCGGCGCCGCAGGGAAGCTAATCGGGAGACGCCGCATGTTTCGCTCCACCTTCATCGCCGCGGCGTTCGCCCTTACCGCCTGCGCCTCGCCCAGCACTGCGACCAGCGCCGGCGAGGTACGCGACTGCTTCCGATCGATGGACGTCCATGGCTTCAGCATTGTGGACGACCATCGCGTGAAGCTGCGCATAAACGCGCAGCGCCAATACATTTTCACGATCCGGCGCGACACGGATGATCTCGATTGGGCAAATTCGATTTCGGTGCGTTCGCCAACGAACTTCGTGTGCGTCGGTCAGCCCAACGGCGTGCAGTTGGTGGGCGGCAATCCAGAGACCTATTACATCGTGACCGCGATCGAGCGCGCGCCACCGCCGCCCGAGCCGGCGGAGCCAGAAGGCAGCTAAATTCAACCATCTTGCACGAGACCACGAGCGGCGAAGCAAACTCCTTCCCCCCTTGCGGGGGAAGGCTGCGATGGGGGGTGACGGCGATTTCCATGCAAACTGAGCGCGCAAGAGAGAGATCGAGACCGTTCTGCCCATTCACCGCCGTCACCCCCACCCCCAGCCCCGCCCCGCAAGGGGGCGGGGAGTCGTCAGTGGCCTTCCTGAATCAGGTCTCGTGGGCGACGCTCTACCTTCATCCCTTTCGTAGACGATGTTCTGAGAACGTCGCTACGCGCTGACCGGCAGACCGGCGCGCAGCGCGATGCGGCCGAGTGCGCCTTTGACGATGACATCGAGCTGACTCTTGGGCTGATAGTCGGCAGGCGCGACGAAACTGACGCGATCCTCGGCGATGAGGCGGCTTACTTTGTCGAGGCTGCGCGGTTCGGTCCATTGATAGGGATCGAGCACGGCGATGGCGCAGCCGCCTTGGCTCGTGACCATGCGCATCGACGGAATGTCAGTGTCGCCGTCGCCGATGAAAATCATGCGCTCGAACGGCAGCGTGCGCACGTCATCGTGCATCCAGCGATTGATGCTTTCGGTATCCCAGACGTTGTCGATGCCCTTGTTGATGCGGAATAGGAACTGCGTCTTGGTCGTGTAGTTTATGGCGACGCTCGGCCACTTCGCTTCGCCGTTCTTGTCGTAGAGAAAGCGCGAGGCGAACACATTGCGGAAGCGATGGAACAGCGGGCAGCCTTCGATCATCTCGTAGATGCCGGAGGAGACGACGTAGTGATCGAGCTGGAGGCCCAGATCGTCGGCAAAGGAGTCGATGCGTTCAAACCAGTGATCGAGGCCGTCGAAGAAATCCGGATCGGCGCCGGTCTCGCGCAATTGCTTGCGCGTCACCGGATGGCCGGCGGCGCGGGCGCGATCGAGCATCAAGTGCATGTAGACGAGGATTTCGTCGGCATCCTCGTGCTTGGCCAGGCGCTTCACTTCGAGCCAGAAATCGGCGTGCTTCATGCCGGCGATGTCGGGGATGAAGCTGCGCTCCTGCAGATTGCCGCGCGCCAGCGTGCCGTCGAAATCATAGACGATGGCGGCGCGCAGCGGCGCAGGCTTGCGGGAGGCGGTGTCGGGCATCTGACCGGGCTGCGCAGAGTCGGGGCTTCAGGTCAAATCGTTTCGGATCGCAAACTCTGCTCGCCCTTGATGGGCGAGCAGTCAGCGCGCGCAGCGCGCTGACTGAGTGGGTGGATGGCGAATGCTTCCTGGATGTGCGCCCGCCACCCACTCCGTCCGCGAGCTTCGTTCGCGGCCACCTCGCCCATCAAGGGCGAGAGGTGCGCCACTGTCACGCCGCCGCCGCGCCGAGCTTGGCGGGCAGCGCGTTGGCGTATTGCGTAATGTCGCCGGCGCCGAGGCAGACGACGATGTCGCCGGGTTTAGCTTCGGCGCGCACGAACGTGGGCAGATCGTCGAGGTTTGCGAGGCGGCGCGCGTCGCGATGGCCGTGGCTCTTGAGGCTGGCGACGAGCGTGTCGGCGTTGACGCCGTCGATAGGCGTTTCGCCGGCCGTATAGACGTCAGCGATGGTGACGATGTCGGCGTCGTTGAAACAGGTGGAGAATTCCTTGAACAGATCGCGTAGGCGCGTGAAACGGTGCGGCTGCACGACGGCCAGCACGCGGCCTTCCGTCATCTCGCGCGCGGCTGAGAGCACAGCGGCGATCTCGACCGGGTGATGGCCATAGTCATCGACGATGCGGACTTCGTTCCAATAGCCGGTGGTGGTGAAGCGGCGCTTGACGCCGGAGAATTTCTTCAACCCATTGCGGATGCCGGCATCGGTGACGCCCAGCTCGCGCGCGACGGCGATGGCGGCGACCGCGTTCTGCACGTTGTGCCGCCCGGCCACCGGCAAGAACAGATCGTGCAGCGTGACGCCGGGGCCCTCGCCTTTGCGGCGGGCGACGACGTCGAACGTCGCGCCTTCACGCGACGGACGGACGTTGACGGCGCACACATCGGCCTGCGGATTGAAGCCGTAAGAGATGATGCGACGGTCGCGCACTTTGGCCGCGAGCGCCTGAACTTGTGGATGATCGAGGCACATCACGGCGAAGCCGTAGAAGGGGATGTTCTCGACAAAGCTCTGGAACGCGGCGTTCATGGCTTCGACCGTGCCGTAATGATCGAGGTGCTCGGGGTCCATGTTGGTGACGACGACGGCAGTGGCCCGGAGGCGCGTGAAGGTGCCGTCGCTTTCGTCGGCCTCCACTACCATCCATTCACCCTCGCCCATGCGGGCGTTGTCGCCGTAAGCGTTGATGATGCCGCCATTGATGACGGTGGGGTCCTTGCCGCCGGCGTCGAGCAGTGCGGCGATCATCGAGGTGGTCGTCGTCTTGCCGTGCGTGCCGGCGACAGCGATGTTCCATTTCAGCCGCATGATCTCGGCCAGCATTTCAGCGCGGCGCACGATCGGCGCGCCGCGGGCGCGGGCGGCGTCGACCTCCGGATTGCCGTTCTTGATGGCGGAGGAGATCACGACGACGCCGGCGTGGGCGGCGCCGTCGGCCTTGTGGCCGATGGCGATTGGGACGCCCTGCGCGCGCAGGCGTTCGATATTGGCGCCGTCCTTGGCATCGGACCCGGTCACCTCGTAGCCAAGGTTTTTCATCACCGCGGCGATGCCGGACATGCCGATGCCGCCGATGCCCACGAAATGAATGGGTCCGGTGTCGAACGGAATGGCGCGGCGGATCATGAATTCCCCTGAGCGCGCCAGTATAGGCGCGCGATGCGGCGCATCAAAGGCGCCGGTTGGCCGGCGGCGCCTCTGGATACAGGGATAACGAGAACTATGCGGCCACGCGCTCGGCCAGATCGGCCAGGGTTTTCGCCGCTTCCGGCTTCGCGGCGGCGCGAGCAGCGGCGGCGCGGACGGCAAGGCTGTGCGGATCGGCGAGGCGGCGTTCCAATAGCGCGGCCA
>JBQTJK010000123.1:0-10165 GCA_052387215.1 Caulobacteraceae bacterium | reverse complement strand
GCGCGATGCTGATGGCGACGAGCTTCCTCGTGCTCGCCTTCGCCGTGCATGGAACGATCCTGCCACGGCGCGATGACAAGCGTATCGCTGATTGGGCCCTGGGCGCGGCGCTCGCCTCGACCGTCTTGCTCTTGGTCCTGCTCGTGAGGGCAGGTGGGGTGGACGCACAATTGCTGACGGTCACGGGTATCCTGTTGTGCGGCGTCGCCATCTTTTTCAATCGTGGCCGGCCGATCGCACTCGCCGCCATCGTGCTGGTGGCCTTCGCGATCATCTTCATCGACGAAACCCGCGGTTCGCGCATCGTCACCCAGGAGCGCAGCTTCTTCGGCGTGCTGCGCACGCGCGAGTTCGCCGACCGCGCCGACCCAAACACGCCGCCGCTCCGTATTCTGATGCACGGCACCACTATCCACGGCGCGCAGATTGCCGACCCACGCTTCGCACGCCAGCCGCTCACGTACTACCATCCGCGCACGGCGCTGGGTGAATCGATCCTCGCCGGCCTCAGCACCGGGACAACCTCGCACCTCGCTTTGATCGGCCTCGGCACTGGTTCGACGGCTTGCTTGATGCGGCCCGACGATCAGCTCACAATCTTCGAAATCGATCCAGCTGTGGTGCGCTTGTCGGCGCGCCCCGGCGGCGATTTCACCTACGTGCCGGTGTGCCAGCCCAATGCGCGCATCGAGCTCGGCGATGCGCGCCTGCAAATCGCCGAAGAGCCCGATGGCGAGTTCGACATCATCGTCGTTGACGCCTTCTCGTCCGACGCCATTCCGGCGCACTTGCTGACGCGCGAAGCGATCGCGCTCTACCTGCGAAAGCTCAGCGACCGCGGCATCGTCGTTCTGCACTTGTCGAACCGCAACCTGGCGCTCGTCTCCGAAGCCGCGCGCGTGGCGCGCGATCTCAATGTGCCGTACCTCTACCGCATCAGCGACCGCTTCGAGCAGCCATTGGTGTCCTACTATGGCGGTCTGGCGGCGAGCGTGATGATCATCGCCAAGTCGCCGCAGGTGATGGGTTCGCTCGCGCTCAATCCGGATTGGCGCGTCATCGAGGCGCCGCCGGGGCGAAGCTGGAGCGACGACTACATCAACCTGCCGCGCGCCTTGTGGGAAGGGCTCTCGGGCATCGAGACCTGCCGCATCTACACGTACCTGGAAGAGTGCCAACAGGCCGCGGAGAACGCAGAACCTACGCCGGCCGCTCAACCGTCGCCGTAGCTTGCGCCGCAAGACCTTCCTCGCGGCCGAGGAAGCCCATGCGCTCAGTCGTCGTCGCTTTGACGCTCACGCGCTCCAGCGGGAGGCCCAACACTTCAGCAGTGCGGACGCGCATGGCCTCGCGGTACGGGCCGATTTTCGGGCGTTCGCATAGCAGCGTGACGTCGACATGAACGATGCGCGCGCCAGCGCGTTCAGCGAGCTCTGCGGCATGGCGAAGGAAGCGTTCGGAATTTGCGCCTTTCCATTGCGAATCGCTGGGCGGGAAGTGCGCGCCGATATCGCCTTCGCCAAGCGCGCCAAGAATGGCGTCCACCAAAGCGTGCCAGCCCGCATCTGCATCGGAGTGGCCGACGAGGCCCTTCGCATGAGGAATGCGCACGCCGCACAGCGTCACGAACTCGCCTTCGCCGAAGCGATGCGCATCAATCCCATGGCCGACACAAGTAATCCGCTCGCCGCCGAGCATGCGTTCGAGCATGGCAATGTCCTCTGGATAGGTGAACTTCATTAGCTTCGCATCGCCGGCGATAAGCTTCGCTTCGACGCCGTGGGCGCGGACAACGGCGATATCGTCCGTCATCGACGCGTCGGGCGCCAATGCTGCGTAAGCCCCGCGCAGCGTCTCGGCGCGAAACGCTTGCGGCGTTTGCATGCGCATGACCCCTTCTCGCGCGACATCTTCGACAATGCGGCCCGCGGTGTCGGCTCGGCGCAGCGTGTCGGGAATAGCTAGAGCCGGCGCAACCGCGGGGGCGCCGGCTTCGAGCGCGGCGACGAGGCGGCGGACATGATCTGCGTTCAAACCAGGACGCGCCGCGTCGTGGACAAGGATCGCGTCGACGTCGCCGACCGCGGCGAGACCAGCGCGGACCGAGGCCGTGCGGGTCGCACCCCCCTCGACGATCCGGACGGGAAGGCCCTCGGTTGCGGTGCGGCACAGGTCAGCGTGCTCCGAGGCACATACGACGATGATTTCCTCGGCCCCACCGCCCACAAACGCCCGGACCGACCATGCAATCACGGCTCGCCCAAGCAATCGTCTGTATTGCTTTGGTATTTCCCCGCCCAAGCGGTCCCCGCGCCCGCCGGCCACGACGATGGCGGCGACTTTCATTGCTGGAGAATTCCGGGGTCAGAATGTTGCATCGCAGCATAAAACCCTTGGCGCCCGCTTTTTGGGCGCCCTAAGCTCCGAACAAGAGGACGGGCCGATGTTCGATGTGAACGATCTTGCGCCTTTTGTCTCGCCCGAGCCCGAGGAGGCGCGTGCGTGAGCGATCCTGTCGTCCGCCCGATGCCGCAGCGCGCCTTCGCGCCTGACGCCGAACGCTGGCTCGAGGCGTTGCCCGCGCCAGTGTTGGGGATCGACGCCGGTGAGCGTATCCGGTTCGTTAACGCCGCGGCCGCCGAACTGCTTGCCGGCGTAGGACGCGGATTGCTCGGACGCAGGCTCGAGGAAATCTTCGGCAACGACGCGCCCATCATTGCGCTCGCGCGCCGCACGCTGAGCGGCGCGAGCGGCGTCGCGGAGGCGGACGTCGCGTTGATCGGTCCCGGCTTCGCGCTTGGACACGCCACCGTCGCCGCCGCCCCGGTAGGGGAGAATGGCTACGTCGCGCTCGTACTGACGCGCCCGCCGCGTGCGCGCGCTGCGCCGCCGGCGGCGGCAAGCTCAGCCGCACGCACGCTCGCCCACGAAGTCCGCAATCCACTCGCCGGCATTCGCGCCGCGGCGCAGTTGATATCGCGCGCCGACGATCCGGAGTCCGCCGCATTGGCGAAGCTCATTTGCGACGAGGTGGATCGCATTCGGCGCCTAACTGTCCGCATCGATCCGCTCGGCTCGGTAGAACCGCCGCGTTTCGATCGTTTCAACATTCACGAGGCGCTCGATCGCGTGCGCCGCTTGGTCGGATCGAGCGTCCCCGACGTGATGCTCCGCGAACGCTACGATCCGAGCCTCCCGCAGGTGCGTGGCGATCTCGATCAGCTAATTCAGGCGTTTCTCAACATTGCCAAGAACGCCGCCGAAGCGGTCGCCGGTCAGCCTGACGGCGAAATCGCCATTTCCACTTCGTATCGCTCCGGCGTGAAATTCCGCTCCGCCGCTAGCGGCGCGGCGAGGGCGCAACTCGAGGTGCAGATCGTCGATAACGGTCCCGGTTTGCATCCCGACGTTGCCGATCGCTTGTTCGAAGCCTTCGCCACCACCAAGAGCGGCGGTATGGGCCTTGGCTTAACCGTCGCAGCCGACATCATCGCTCGCCACGACGGGCGCATCGAGGTCGAGAGCATGCCAGGACGCACCGCGTTCAAGATCCTCCTTCCCATCGATCCGGATGAAACGACATGAGCGCACGCATCCTCCTTGCCGAAGACGATAATTCGCTGCGTTTGGTGCTGTCGCAGGCGCTCGGCAAGGAGGGCTACGACGTGCGTGCGACGGGTAATGTCGCAACGCTGTCGAAGTGGGTGCGCGAGGGCGAGGGCGATCTGGTTCTCAGCGACGTCTATATGGGCGATGATTGCGTGTTCGACGCGCTGCCGGCGATGCGCATGGCGAGACCGAGTTTGCCCGTGATCGTGATGAGCGCCCAGTCGACAGTGAGCACGGCGCTGTCCGCAGCGGGTGCTGGCGCGTTCGACTACATGCCGAAGCCGTTCGATCTCGACGATCTGATGGCCGCAGTGAAGCGTGCGCTGACCGGCGGGCCCGATGCGAAATTGCGCGCCCAAGCATCGAGAGCCGAAAAGGAAGAGCGCCTGCCGCTCATCGGCCGCTCCGCGCCGATGCAAGAGGTCTATCGGGTGATGGCGCGTGTAGCGGGGACGGATCTCACCGTGCTGATCGAAGGCGAGAGCGGCACCGGCAAGGAGCGCGTCGCGCGTGCGATCCACGATCACGGCCGCCGGGCCAGCGGGCCATTCGTCGCCGTGAGCCTGGCTGGCGCGGCCTCGACGCAGCTCGAGCGTGAATTGTTCGGCGCGCAGGGCAAGTTCGCGCAGGCGCAAGGCGGCACGCTGTTTCTCGAGGACATCGACGAGTTGCCTTCAGACTCGCAGACGCGCCTCGCTGGCCTGTTGCACGCCGAAGAGCCTAGTGATCGGCCGGACGCGCGGCTGATCGTTTCATCGCAACGGAGTCTTGCGACGTTGACGCGTCAAGGCGCATTCCGCCAGGACCTGTTCTATCGCTTGAACGTAGTCGTGATCCGCATGCCGCCACTGCGCGAGCGCCTCGAAGACATCGGCGACCTCGCGCGCGCGTTTCTCGTGCGGGCCAGGCGGGAAGGTCTGCCGGACAAGTCAATCGACAACGCCGCCATCGAGCGGTTGAAGGCGCACAGCTTTCCGGGCAACCTGCGCGAACTCGAAAACCTGCTGCGCCGCGCCACCGCGCTCAGCCCAGCGAGCGTCATCACTGCGCGTGAAGTCAGCCGCGAGCTCGGACCCACCGGCAACAACGCTGCGCCCGAGGAAGCAAGCGATGGCTTTGAAGAGGCGGTCACGCGCCGCCTAGAAGGGGAGTTCGCCGCGGCGAGCCCTGGCCTGCCGGCCGCCGGCCTGTATGATCGACTTCTGGCTGAAGTGGAGCGCCCACTGATTACCCAAGCTCTGCAAGCCACGCGCGGCAACCAGATCAGAGCCGCCGCGATCCTCGGCATCAATCGGAATACCCTGCGGAAGAAGATCCAGACCCTCGGCCTCTCTACTGGGCGAGGCGATTGACCTAAGCGTGATATTGGTTCAACACCATGTTGCTATTCCGCAACATGGTGCCCCCGGCCATGGTTCAGATCACGGCAAATGAGCCGACGGACGCCGCCGTCCTCAGCGACCAGCCTCAAAGCCGCAGTGCGCTGACGTTTATGGTCGGGCTCGCGGTTGCCGGCGCGCTGACGGCTGTCGCGACTATCACGCTGCTCATAGGCGACGGGCTCGCGGGAGAGAATAACGGCATCATTCGCGCGTTGCTGATTGCGAGCCTGGTCATTTCGGCAGGCCTTGCAGGCATTCTCGTCCATCGCATCCTGCGCGTCGCGCGCGCGTGGCGCGCAGCGGCGACGGGTGCGCGTTTGCACCTGCGCTTCGTGACGCTGTTCAGCCTCGCCGCGCTTGCTCCGGCAATCATCGTCGCCGTGTTCCTGGGCGTCACATTCACACAGGGCATGGAGCGCTGGTTCAGTCAGCGCGTCGTGAGCACGATCGAGAACGCGGCTGCGGTCGGGCGCGCCTATGTCGATCTTGCCTCCGGCGGCCTCGGCGGCGAGGTGCAGGCGATGGCCGAGGATCTGAACAATGCACGGCGTGGCTTGACCGACGACCCGGCGCGATACGCCGCTTTTCTTCAGCTGCAAGGCGAACGGCGCGAGCTGTCATCCGCCTACGTGATCGACAGCAGCGGCAGTGTGCTTGCTGGCGGCGCCCTAGTCGGCGACGCCGTGCCGTACCGGGCGCCGTCGCGCGAAGCCTTCGCGGCCGCCGATCAAGGCGAGGTTTCCGTGCGCTTCGATCAGGATAACGATCGTCTGCTCGCGCTGTACATGCTGTCAGCCTACAACGACGCATACGTCTTCGTTTCGAAGCCCATCGAACCGGGCCTCGTGTCTCAGCTGCGCCAGTTCGAAGAATCGGTGATCGAATATCGCGCCGCGCGCGACCAACAGAATTCGCTGCGTGGCCTCCTGGGCATGGCGTACCTTTCGACGGCGCTGTTGCTGCTGCTGGTTGCAGGATGGGTCGGCCTCACCAGCGCCAGTCGCGTTGCCGAGCCGATCGGGCGCCTTGTCGGCGCCGCGCGGCGTGTGGCGTCTGGCGATCTAAAAGCGCGCGTGTCGGTCGGCGAAGAGCGCGATGAGGTGGACGCGCTGGCGGCCGCCTTCAACCGCATGACAGCGCAGCTCGAAACGCAGCGGCGCGACCTAGTGATGGCGCAGGAGGATGCGGAAAACCGCCGTTCCTTCATCGAGGCCGTGCTCGGCGGCGTCAGCGCCGGCGTGATGGGCCTAGACAATAACGGTCGCATCAGTGCGGCCAACCGCTCGGCCGTGCAGTTGCTCGGCCTCGAAAACACCGACATCGTCGGTCGCCGCCTGATCGATCTCGCGCCCGAATTCAGCGACCTGCTCAATCAGCCTCCGCCGGCGGGGGAGACGCCGCCGCAACGCGTCGACCTCATGCGCGAAGGCGGCTCGGTGAATCTCAGCGTGCGCATGAGCCCGGAGGCCGATGGCGGCCTGGTGCTCACGTTCGACGACATGACCAAGCTTATTTCCGCGCAGCGGCAGGAAGCGTGGAAGGACGTGGCGCGGCGCATCGCGCACGAAATCAAAAATCCGCTCACGCCGATCCAGCTTTCGGCCGAGCGCCTGCGCAAGAAATACACCGGCGAGATCACCTCAGATCCCGATACATTCGCCAAATGCACGGACACAATCCTACGCCAAGTCGCGGACATCGGCCGCATGGTGGACGAGTTCTCGTCCTTCGCCCGGATGCCGACGCCGATGATGGCGTTCGCCGATATCAGCGAAGTGGCGCGCTCGACAGTATTTGCGCAGCGGTTAGCGTTTCCGGACGTGCGGATCGAGGTTGAGGGGGTCGACCGGCCGATCGGGCTCGTCAGCGACGAGCGGTTGATCGGTCAGGCCCTGCTGAACCTGATCAAGAACGCGAGTGAAAGCGTGCAGGCGCGGCGCGAACGCGACGGCGAGCCGAAGGACGGCTATGTCATTCTGGGGCTGCGCGATCTCGATTTCGGCGTGCAGTTCGAGGTGATCGACAACGGGCTGGGCTTCCCGGAAAAGGATCGCCATCGCCTGATCGAACCGTACGTTACGACGCGCACGAAGGGCGCCGGGCTTGGCCTCGCCATCGTCGCGCGCATCGTCGAGGACCACGGGGGGCTGATTGAGTTGGACGACGCCCCGGGCGGGGGGCCTGGCGCAGTCGTTCGCTTCGTTCTCCCCAAACGCGGCGAAGATGCGATCGAAACCGCTGCAGAAAACGGCGCAGGAGCCTCCCCATGACGCAAGACATTCTCGTGGTCGATGACGAAGCCGATATCCGCGACCTCGTATCCGGCATTCTGGAAGACGATGGCCACCAGGTGCGCACGGCGCGCGACAGCGACGAAGCGCTGGGGGCGTTCGGCAAGCGCAAGCCCTCGCTGATCGTGCTCGACATCTGGCTGCAAGGCAGCCGCATGGACGGCCTCGATCTGCTCGCGAATTTCAAGGAGATCGATCCGGATATGCCGGTCGTGGTGATCTCCGGCCACGGCACGATCGAGACTGCAGTGGCTGCGATCCGCAAGGGCGCCTACGATTTCGTCGAAAAGCCCTTCACGGCAGATCGTCTTCTGCACGTTGTCTCACGTGCTCTGGAGACAACCCGCCTGAAGCGCGAGAACGCGGAACTGAAAACCCGTTCCGCCGCAAGCGACAGCTTGATCGGCTCATCTCCGATCATGGCGGCGCTTCGCGCGTCGATCGATCGGGTGGCGCAAACCAATTCGCGCGTCCTTATCACGGGTCCGGCTGGCGCCGGAAAGGAATTGGTCGCGCGCCTGCTGCATGAGCGCAGCCCGCGGGCGCACGGGCCGTTCGTCGCGATCAATGCCGCGTCGATTGCACCCGAGCGGATGGAAAGCGAAATCTTCGGCGAAGAAGGAGCGGACGGGCGGCCAAAGAAGATCGGCGTCTTCGAACAGGCGCACGTCGGCACGCTCTTCCTCGACGAAGTGGGGGACATGCCGCTGGAGACGCAGTCGAAGATCCTCCGCGTCTTGGTGGATCAGCGCTTCAAGCGGCTGCACGGCTCCAACGACGTGCAAGTGAACGTCCGCGTGGTGTCGTCGACCTCGCGCGACCTGAGCGGCGACATCGCCGGAGGGCGCTTCCGCGAAGACCTCTATCACCGGCTCAACGTCGTACCGCTGCGCGCCCCCAGCCTCGCGGAGCGGCGTGAGGACATTCCTGAACTCGCGGGTTATTTCGTCGGCCGCTTGGCCGGCATGTCCGGCGTGCCGGCACGCCAGATCGGCGAAGACGCGCTGGCAGCGCTGCAGGCGGCAGAATGGCCGGGCAATGTGCGCCAGCTGCGCAACGTGATCGAACGCATTCTGATCCTCGCCACCGGCGATCCGTCGACGCCGGTGACGGTCAATGCGCTGCCGCCCGAAGCTTGGCCCCAAGCCGGCTTCTCCAAGCACGACGGCCTGCAGCAAGTGATAGGGCTTCCTCTGCGCGACGCGCGCGAGCGGTTCGAACGCGAGTATCTCAACGTGCAGATCACGCGTTTCGGCGGCAACATCTCCCGGACCGCGGCCTTCATCGGCATGGAACGCTCGGCGCTGCATCGCAAACTCAAGTCGCTGGGCGTCGATCCGCCGGGCCGCAATGGCGGCGAAGCTGAATGAGTCGCGTCGCCTACGTGAATGGCGCCTATGTGCCTTTGCGTCGCGCGGCGGTGTCGATCCAGGACCGCGGTTTTCAGTTCGCAGACTCGATCTACGAAGTCTTGGCGGTGCGCAACGGGCGCTTGTTCGACGTCGAGGAGCACATGGCGCGCCTGGCCCGCTCATTGGCGGAGTTGTGCATCTCGCCACCCATGAGCGAAGCGGCGCTGATGGCGGTCGTCCGCGAGAGCATGCGGCGTAATCGCGTGCGCGATGGGATTGTCTACGTGCAAGTCAGCCGCGGCGCGGCAAACCGCGATCACGTGTTTCCGGGGCCGGCCGTCAAGCCCACAGTCATCGTCACGGCCAAGAACCTGGATCGCCGCGCCATCGCCAAGCGCGCGGAGACAGGCGTCAGGGTCGTGAGCGCGCCGGAAACGCGATGGGCCCGGCGCGACATCAAGTCGGTGAACCTGTTGCCCAATGTCCTCGCTCGCCAAGCGGCGAAGGAAGCCGGTGCGTTCGAGGCCTGGTTCGTCGATCGCGATGGGCTGGTGACCGAGGGGACGTCGTCGACGGCCTGGATCGTCGACGCCTCGGGCACGCTGCGCACGCGCGGGCTGTCGCACGACTTGCTGCATGGCGTGACTCGGACGGCTGTGCTCAAGCTCGCGCGGGAGCGGCAGATGAAAGTCGATGAGCGCCCATTCACGATCGAGGAAGCCAAGACTGCCCGCGAAGCGTTCCTCACTGCCGCCAGCAATGCGGCGACCGCTGTCGTCGAAATCGACGGCGTTGAAATTGGCGATGGCCGCCCAGGTCCTGTCACACAAGCTTTACGCGCCGCATATTTGGGCGCCTGACGCCAATTCGCTCTCGTTTCAGTTGGCGAATGTTGCGGCGCACCCTATAGCTGGGTTCGCAGCTCCGCGAACGTCGGGGCGCGATAAAACTCGGGAACATGGGGATACACCATGGATAAGAAACAAAACCTGCAGGACACGTTTCTCAACGCTGTCCGCAAAGCCAAGACGCCGCTCACGATTTTTCTGGTCAATGGCGTGAAGCTCCAAGGCGTCGTCACCTGGTTCGACAATTTCTGTGTGTTGTTGCGCCGCGACGGCCAAGTGCAGTTGGTCTACAAACACGCGATCTCGACCATCATGCCGGGTGCGCCAGTCCAGCTCTTCGAAGTCGACAAGGCCGTAGATGAAACCGACGGCTGACACGCCGCTCAAGGATCTCAATCGCGCCATTGTCCTGCGCCGGCTCGCCAGCGCGGAGGAGAGCGTGCGCGACGGCGAAGCGCGGCTGCTGGAGGCGGTCGGACTCGCCCAAGCGCTGGGCCTTGATGTTGCGAGCGCAGAGGCCGCGCCGCTGCGGCAAATCAGTCCGCGCACGTATTTCGGTTCTGGCCGCGTTGAACGGCTGAAGGATCAAGCTGCCGCGCTTGGCGCCGGGGTAATCGTCGTCGACGCCGCGCTTTCGCCGGTGCAGCAGCGCAATCTTGAGACCGACATCGACGCCAAGGTGA
>JBQTJK010000122.1:0-11634 GCA_052387215.1 Caulobacteraceae bacterium | reverse complement strand
CGAGCGTTGATGATGGTTCGGCGATGGCGTGCATGGACGCGAGTATCGCACCGCTCACCACTGGGTCGGATTGATTTTCGGCGAGCGCTTTGTTTTCAGGCGCTTGCGCGCGTTGCGGCATGGATAGAGGCGCCCTCTATCCCCGCTTCCGACGCTCCCCGGACGCGTCCCCGGCCTTGAGCCGGGGCGCGATCCGGGGTCCAGCGCGCACGTGCGCGAGCGTTTACTGTGATCGGCCCCTGGGCGCCGGATCGCAGCGCTACCGCACCCACATGCGCAGGAGGTTGGCGATGCTCTTGTCGAGGCGCAGCACGTCGTCGCGCGCGGCGCCAGCTTCCGCGAGGCGCGAGCGGGCGACCGATAGATCAAATAGGACTTCGCGCTGGGTGATGTCGGGGACGTGGCTTTGGATCCAGCCGACAGCGGCCAGGCGCACGCCGCGCGTGACCGGCGCGACGTGATGAACGGATCCGGCGGGGTAGAGAATGGCGTCGCCCGCATCGAGGCCGATGGATTGTTCGCCGAGAGCGGATTCGACCACCAGCTCACCGCCTTCGTAGCTCTGGCGGTCAGCCAGGAAGAGCGTGAAGGCGAGATCGGTGCGGAGCTTGTCATCGCCCGCGCCCATGAGCGCGTCGTCCGTGTGCGCGCCGTAAGTCATGCCCGGTTCGTAGCGGGAGAAGAGCAGACGCGAGAGCCGCGCCGGGCGCGCGGCGATCTCGAACAGCGGATGGCGCTTCAAGGCATCGGCGACGAAGCGCTCGAGCCCCCGCACGCGCGGATCAGCGCCGTCTGCCTGCAGATTTTCCTTCACGCCACGCGCGGCGGCGCCGGCGGTGCGCTTGCCGGAGGACCAGGACACGTCGGCCAGTTCATCGCGGACGCGAGCGATGTCTTCGGGCTCCAGCACCTGCTGCAGAATGACGCTCATAAGGCTCTCTTGCGAATTAATCGCAATTAGTCCAGGGTTCGCGCCCCTTCGACAGGCGGAGAGACGCATGATCGCATGGAAATTCAAGCTTTGGCGCACAGCCGGCGCGGCTGCCGCTTTAGGGCTAGCGGCCTGCGGCGAAGGCGGCGGCGAGGCGGGAAGCGCGACCGGGAATGGCGAGGCGGGCGAGGCCGCCATCGGGGAAAGCGGTGGCGCAACCCCGGTCGCGTCCGGCGAAGCGGGTGAGGCCGCGATCGGCGAAGGCGGCGGCGAACATGGCGAAGCGGGCGTCGCCAGCGCCTACGCTGGGCTTTCCGGCGATCAGCGGACGGCGCTGCGCATCCAGCATCTGCGCGGGTTCGTGATGGCGGCGGCGAAAGCGGCGGAGGACCGCGGCGCGTTCAGCGGCGAACCAGCGGACGCGGCCGTCTTGGTGCAGCAAGGTCTGCTCGAAGTGTACGAGCCGGCGGCCGATCAGTTTGGGTCGCTCAACGTGACGCCGCTGCGGGAAGCTGCGGCAGGGAACGTGACGCGCGCGCAACTGGTGCAGCGTCTGCGCGCCAGCCAGGACGAACTGAGCCGCGCGATCGGCGAACTGGATTTCGATGAGGCACAGTTGGTTGTGCGCATGGTCGACATCTCGACTGGCCTTTATCAGCACGTTCTGGTCGATGGCATCGCCGATCCGATCGAGTATCAGCACAGCTTGGGCGCGGCGCTCGCGGCGCAGCAGGCGCTGCAACTGCATCAGAGCGAGCTGCGCCAAGCCGATCCAGGTGCGTTCAGCCGCGCCAGCGAAGAGCTCAACCGGTTCGTGGCGCTGTGGCCGTCACGCGAGCCGCCCGATAATCCGGCGACCTATCAGCAAGTGCTGGTGCAGGGCTCGCGGGTGCGGCTGGCGTTGTCGCCGTTTCTCTAGGCGCGGCGTAGCAGTACGGACGGCTCGCCCTTGTAGTCGGCGCGTGCGTATTCGCGGTAGCCGACCTTTTCCGCCACGCGGTGCGAGGGCGTGTTTTCCGGCGCAATCATGCAGACGAAATCGGTACGGCGGAAATGCTGTTCGGCCCAGCCGAGCATGGCGCGCACGGCCTCGGTGGCGTAGCCCTTGCCGTGCATCGACGGCATCAGCGCCCAGCCCTGCTCCGGAGCGTCAAACGGGGGGGGAAAACCGCGCTTGAAATTGCCGAAGCCGCCATCGCCAACATAGGCGCCGCCAGCTTTCTCCTCGATCAGCCAATAGCCGAAGCCGAGGAGTTTCCAGTGACCGGGGAAGGTCATGAAGCGGCGCCACGAATCTTCTCGCGCCGACGGCTTGCCGCCGATGAAGCGCGTCACACGTTCATCGGCCCACATCGCCGCCGACGCTTCAAAGTCGCGCAATTCATGCCCGCGCAAGCGCAGACGCTCGGTTTCGAGTGTAGGGACCATCATTCCTCCGCCAGCACCGCTTCCATGAGGCGCGTGGCGTCTTCACTGGCCCAATCGGCGCCGCCCGCCAAGCGGGCAAGCTCTTGGCCTTGGCGATCGTAGATGATCGTCACCGGCATGCCGGCGGCTTGCAGGTCGAACAGCACGCCGCGGGTCATGTCCTGCAGGAACGGCAGCGAGCCGCCGGAAAGGCGGGCGAGTTGGCCGATGGCCTTTGCGCGGTCAGCCTCGCTGTCGACGCTGACAGGCACGACACGGATGCGGCCCTCGAAGTTGCGCTGCATCTCGGCCAGCGACGGCATCTCTTCCATACAGGGCGCGCACCACGTGGCCCATAGGTTCACGACCAGAACCTCGCCCTGATAAGCGCTCAAGGTGGTCTCGGCGCCGGCGGCGTCGCGCAGGGTACGCGTCGCCAAGGGCGGCGGCGCTTCCATCACGTAGAGCCGCGTCATCTCTCCGCGTGCGAATCGGCTCAGACCAGCGTGCGCGTTGGGCTTTGAAGCGGCGGCGAAAAGCACGTAAAGGACAGCGATCGCCCCCGCCGCCAAGAGCGTCAGTGCAGCCCACAACGCCCAGGGTTTGCGCGAGGGTGAGGAGTTTGCGTTCGTGTCCAATTCTGAATCCTCAGGCGGTGGTCAAAAGATGTGGGGCGGGCGTTTCGCCTCCCAACCGGCTAACGCCATGCGAGCCATCAACGCTTCGATCGATACCGACAAGCGCTTGTGGCGCGAGGACATCGAAGGCTCGAAAGCGCATGCGGCGATGCTGGCGGCGCAAGGGATTATTACGGCGGAAGACAATACCGCGATACAGGCGGGCTTGGATCAGATTGCCGCGGAAATCGCCGCCGGGACGTTCCAGTTCTCGGCTGAGCTGGAGGACATCCACCTCAACATCGAAGCGCGGTTGACCGAGCGGATCGGCGAGGCCGGCAAGCGGCTGCATACCGCCCGCTCGCGCAACGATCAGGTGGCGACGGACTTTAAGCTGTGGACAATGCGGGCGTCGCGGGAAGCGGCGGATGGGTTGCGAGCGCTGCAGAACGCGCTGGCAGCACGCGCCGAAACGCACGCCGACTGGATCATGCCGGGCTTCACGCATTTGCAGACGGCGCAGCCGATCACGCTGGGGCATCATCTGCTCGCTTACGTCACCATGTTCGAGCGCGACCGCGTACGGCTGATCGGCGCCGCACTTGAGGCGGCCTGGGAGTGTCCGCTCGGGGCGGCAGCGCTGGCGGGGACGAGCTACAAGATCGACCGCGATGTGACGGCGCATGCGCTCGGCTTCCATGCGCCTGCGTCGAACTCGCTCGATGCTGTGGGATCGCGCGATTTCGCGTTGGCGGCGCTCGCCAATCTCTCCATCGCCGTCACGCATCTGTCGCGGCTGGCCGAAGAGATCGTGCTGTGGACGTCACCGCAATTCGATTTCGCGCGGCTAAGCGATGCATGGTCGACGGGCTCGTCGATCATGCCGCAGAAGCGCAATCCGGATGCAGCTGAGCTGATCCGGGCCAAGGCGGCGCGCATCGGCGCCGATTTCGCCGCGTTGAACGCGATCGTGCAGAAGCTGCCGCTCGCCTACGCGAAGGATCTGCAGGAGGATAAAGCGCTCACGTTCTCGGCGTTCGACGATTTCGCGCTCTCGGTCACGGCGATGATCGGCATGATCGAGACGATGCGGTTCAATCGCGAA
The DNA here is from genome assembly GCA_052387215.1 of Caulobacteraceae bacterium. Lineage (GTDB taxonomy): Bacteria > Pseudomonadota > Alphaproteobacteria > Caulobacterales > Aquidulcibacteraceae > Vitreimonas. Next base: position 7,574 of record JBQTJK010000122.1, on the reverse strand, counting down.
GCGATGCGCGCGGCGTCGGCGCGGGGGTATTCCACAGCGACGGACCTGGCGGACTGGCTGGTGCACGAGTTGCGCGTGCCGTTCCGTGAGGCGCACGAGACCACCGGCAAAATCGTGCGCCGCGCCGAGGACGCAGGCGTCGCCGAGCTGGGCCTGCTCCCGCTGAGCGAATTCCAGGCGGTCGATCCGCGCATTACCGAAGCGGCGCGGGCGCTGTTGACGGTTGAAAAATCGGTTGAGAGCCGGGATAGCTATGGCGGAACCGCCCCGCAGCGCGTGCGCGAGCAGATCGAGCGGTGGAAGGAGATGTTCGAATGAGCCGCGTGATTCTCGGCCTCGTCGCACTGACGATACTTTCGGCGTGCGGCATCAAGGGCGGGCTCGAGCGCCCCGATCCGCTCTGGAACAGCGAAGACGCGATCCGGCGCGAATGCGAGCGGCAAGCGGCAAATAACCAACCGCAAGACCCGCGCTGCGCGCAATATCAGACCGGCGTGCAGACGACGCCGTGAACCACGCAAGCGCTCTCCTCGCCCTCGATGGGCGAGGTGGCTCGCGGCGTCGCCCCGAGACGGAGTGGGTGGATGGCGGTGCGCGTCACAGTGTTGCGTTTCCACCCACTCAGTCATCGTGCTTACGCGCGCTGACAGCTCGCCCATCGAGGGCGAGCAGAGCTACACCGCCGCCATGAACCATTTCGAATATCGTGACGGCGCGCTCTGCTGCGAGGAGGTGAAGCTCGCCGACATCGCCGATGCGGTCGGCACGCCGGCTTACGTGTATTCCACCGCGACGTTGGAGCGGCACTACGACGTGTTTCGCGCCGCATTTGCGCCGCGCGAGGTGCTGGTGGCGTTTGCGGTCAAGGCCAACGCTAACATCGCCGTACTGGCGACGCTGGCGCGCAAGGGCGCGGGCGCCGACACGGTGAGCCAGGGCGAGATCGAGCGAGCGCTGAGGGCCCGCGTGCCGGCCGACAAGATCATCTTTTCCGGCGTCGGCAAGACCGAAGCCGAGTTGGCGTTCGCGGTGCAGACCGGGGTGCATCAGATCAATCTGGAGAGCATCGCGGAATTGGAGACGCTGTCGCGGATTGCGTGGGCTTTGCAGAAGCAGCCGGCTATAGCCATCCGCGTAAACCCGGATGTGCACGCAGGCGGTCACGAGAAAATCTCCACCGGCAAGGGCGATGCGAAGTTCGGCGTGTCGCCGGACCAGGCGCTTGCACTTTATGCGCGCGCTACCGACGACAAGCATCTCGACGCCAAGGGTCTCGCCGTTCACATCGGCAGCCAGATCCGCGATCTGGCGCCGCTGGAGGCCGCGTTTCGCGTGATGCGCTCGCTGGCGGAGCGGCTGCGGAGCGTAGGCATCGCCATCGAGCGGCTCGATCTCGGCGGCGGCTTGGGCGTGCCCTATTTCAACGAGCCCGACCCGCCGGCGCCAGCGGAGTACGCGGCGATGGCCGAGCGGGTGTTCGCCGGCTTCGACATTGCGTTGTCATTCGAGCCGGGCCGAATGATCGCGGCGAATGCTGGCGTGTTGATTTCGCGTGTCGTTCGCTTGCAGGACCGCCCTCGCCCGATCGTGGTGCTGGACGCTGCGATGAACGATCTGATCCGGCCGGCGATCTATGACGCCTACCACGAGATAAGGCCGGCGCGATTGAAGGGTGACACACACTCGTCGGCGCCGGCGCGGCAAGGTATCCCAGCGTCAGGGGACGAGTGTGTGTCACCCACCGCTTATGACGTCGTCGGGCCTATCTGCGAGACGGGCGACACGTTCGCGCGCAACCGCATGCTGGCGCCGGTGCAGGAAGGCGATCTGGTCGCGTTCATGACCGCCGGCGCCTACGGCGCGGTGATGGCTTCGACTTACAATGCGCGGCCGCTTTTGCCCGAGGTGCTGGTGCGGGGCGATAAGTTCGAAGTGGTGCGCCGCCGCTGGGAAGTTGCCGATCAGCTCAAGCTGGAGAGACTGCCGCCGTGGCTGGAGGAGGCATGATGAAGTTTCTTGTCAGCGCCGCGATCGCGTTCTCGCTGGCCGCATGCGCGAGCGCGCCTCAGCCGACTTCGCCACAGGATCACTTCTTCACCAATCTGCGCGCGCTGTGCGGGCACAGCTATGTGGGGCGGGTGGTGACGACGGACGCGGCGGACGCGAATTTCGCTAACTCTCGGCTGGTGATGCAGGTGCGCGAATGCAGAGACGACGATATCCGCATCCCGTTCCATGTCGGCGAGAACCGGTCGCGGACGTGGGTGATCACGCGTACGGGCAGCGGCCTACGACTCAAGCACGATCACCGGCATGAGGACGGGACGGAGGATACGCTCACGCAATATGGCGGCGATACGGTGAGTGAGGGCACATCGGAGCGGCAGGAATTTCCGGCCGACGATTTCTCCAAGACCCTGTTCACGCAGAACAACATTCCGCAGTCGGTCACGAATGTTTGGACGGTCGAGGTGCATCCAGGCCGGGCATTCGCGTATGAGCTGCGACGGCCAAACCGGCACTTCCGTGTCGAGTTCGACCTGATTACCCCCGTCGCCACGCCGCCACCGCCTTGGGGCGCAGAGTAGAGCGTCTCCTACGCACCGAGCGCCAGCACCGGCGCGTCGACTTGCACGGCGCCGCGCTCAACCACCGGGAATTGATAGTTGCTCTGACCTTCCTGCGTAACCGAGCCAACGTCCTGCACTTCGCGCGCGAATTCGCGACGCACATAGGCCGAGAGTTCGCCCGCGGTGATGACGCGATCGTGGTTCTCGTCGGCGCTACCGGAGAGACCGGTCTGGATGAAGTGCGAGAGGAAGCCGCCGGCTTGGAACTTTTCGGCGACGGAGCTGGTCAGATCCTCTTCGGAGCTGAACAGACCCATCACGCCCGGACGGCTGACAACGTCGCGTGCGAAGCCGCCGCTGAAGCAGGAGTCGAGGATCAGAAGCGCGGTTTGCGCGCGCACTTGCTGGAACATCTCGTTCATCTCGTCGTCAGTGATGGCGCCGTCGACCATTTCGATGGTCTCGTCCTTGCCGTCGGGTTCGGTGGCGCTCACGCGCCCGCGGACCTGATTGCCGTGACCTGAGTAGAAAAACAGGAACAAGTCGTCCGGTCCAGCCGCAGCGGCCACACGCTGAATCGCCGCGCGCACGCCGGCGCGCGTCGCTTGGGCGTCGATGAGCGTCACGCTTTCCGGCGCGAGCGCCCCTTGGCGCGAGAGCGCCTGCTGCAATTTGCGGGCGTCTTCGGCGGTCAGCGGGAGATCGTTGGCGGCGCCCGGATAATCGGAAATGCCCACCATCACGGCATAGACACGCCGAGCGCTGTTGGAGGCAGAGACTTGCGGCGCCACGCCCTGTTGCAGCGTCACCACGTACGCGCCGCGTTCGCCGGGCTGATACGACGTTGCGCCGATCCGATACTGTCCCGTTTCGGCCAAGCTCATTTCGATACGGGCGTTGCGGTCGGTGGCGGAGATGTCGTCATTGTCCTCCTGCGCGCCGGAGGGAGCGAGCAGGATCAGGTACGGATCGATCGCGGTGGAGCGCATGTCGATGACGACACGCTCGCCTTCCGTGCCCTGGAAGCTGAACGTGTCGATGAACTCGCCACTCTGCAGCTGCGTGTCGCCCTGTGCGAGTTCGCCGTTCATGGTCTGACCGGCAGCAAAGGACTGCGCGTCACCGCCGACGAGCGCGTCGCTCGGCGTCGTTGCTTGTGCTTGCGCGATGTTGAGACGGTAGGCGCCCGCCTCACCCGGTTGGTAGGACGTGACGTGGAGGGTGTACTGGCCATTGGCCGGAAGCGTCGCAACCAAGCGGCTGTTGCGCGTATTGTTCGCAGTGTCGTCATCGTTGAATTGTTCGAAACTGCCGGGGCCGGTGATAGCGACATATGTATCGAACTGTTCCGAAGATAGACTGAGTTCCAGCTGCTGGCCCGCAACGCCTTGGAACGGATAGGTGTCGACAAATTCGCCGGACGGTAGCTGCGCATCGCCCTGCGCCAGTTCGCCGGTGTGCTCCTGCGCCGTTACCGGGGGCCCGGCGCCCGATGGCGCGCTCGCGACCGCCGGCGCTTCGCCGGTGCGCTCCACCAAGAGCTGATAGGCGCCGGTCTGATTGCGGCTGAAGCTGGTGACGTAGACCTGCGCGGCGCCGTTCTCGGGGAAAGTGATGTTGAGGCGCGAATTGTAGGTGCCGCCGTCATCGTCGTTATCTTGTGACAACGATCCTGGGCCGCGGATATAGAGGTAGGCGTCGAACGCATCAGAGGTGAGCGTGATTGTGTACTGCTCGCCTTGGCGGCCGCGCAGTTCGTACACATCGACCACGCCGCCCTGGTCGGACTTCATATCGGCTTGTTCGAGCGCGCCGCTAACTGGCTGTCCGGGCTGGAGGCCGCCGCCCAACATGTTGCAGCCCGCCAGGGCCGCCGCGAGAACCACGGCTGCGGCTGTCCGAATGTCCATGGCCTTCCCCCTCATGAGCGGGCGACCTTAGACCCCGCCGGAGGGCCGTCAACATGGGGGAACCACCCCAGACGCTGCGCCTTTGCGAGCGTTGGACATGGTTTGGCTCAAAACCGCCTGATAGCTTCGCCGGCGCGGAATGAAGCACCCAGACGCCCTCGACCAGCTCGCCCGGGAAACGGCGCGCGCCAAAGGCCGGCTTGCCTTTGAGCGGCTGCTCCGCGCAGGGCTCGTGTTGCTCGGCGCAATGGGTGTGTGGGCGGTGCTCGCCGTGATCGGCGGGCATGAGCGGTTACCGCTCTTGGTGCAAAGCCTGAGCGCGCTGTTCGCGTTGCTCTTGTTTGCTTGGCTCGGCGTGCGGGCGCGGCGCGCGTGGCGGGCGCCGAGCGACGAAGAGGCGCGCGCGCGGCTTGCCGCCGACTCGCGTTTGGACGCAGGCGCGCTCGACGCGCTCCGCGATCAGCCGACACGCTACGACGCGTTCGCCATAGCGCTGTGGACGCGCGAGCGCGAGCGTGTGCTTGAGCAAGCCGACAACCTGCGACTTGGCCCGCCGCGGCCGCGGCTGGATGAACTGGATCCGTACAAGCTGCGCTTCGCGATCGCGGTGGCGCTGATTGGCGCGTTCGTGATCGCCGGTTCGCAATCTGGCGACAGGCTTGCGCGCGCCTTCCTGCCCGATCCGGGGCCGCTGCTCGGCGATCAGGAGATGGCGATCGAGGCATGGGCGGCGCCGGCGGAATACACGAACGCGCCGCCGATCTCGCTCAGCGACCTGATCGGCGAGCGTGTGGCGACGCCGCCCTCGGTGCGCGCAACCGTGCGCGTCACCGGCCCCGCCGGCGCCCCGCTCCTGGTCTACAGCGGCCAAGGCGGGCGGCGCAGTGCGCGCTTCGAGCGCGCAGCCGACGGCGCCTGGGAAGCGCAACTCGATATCCCGGGCCGCGGCGATCTCCGCGTAGTACGCTTCCACACGCGGGCGCGATGGCGGCTATCTCCCGCCCCCGACAATGCACCGCGCGCGGCGTGGGGCGCGCCGATCACAACGCTCTCCGACGAGCTCGTAAGCCTCTCCTGGCGCGCGCGCGATGATTTTGGCGTGCGGCGCTTGGCGCTGCGGGTTCGCCCGCTCCATCCGCCGCCGGGGCTGGCGCGCGCGGACGCGGTGGACACCGAGCTTGAGTCCCCGGCCGGCGATCCCCGCGACGCAGAGGCCGAAACGGAAGTCGATCTCGCCGCGCATCCGTATGCGGGGATGGAGGTCGAAGCGCGCATCGTCGCGTTCGATGCGCTGGGCCAGGAAGGCGTGAGCGATGCATTGCACATGACGCTGCCGGAGAAGATCTTCCTGCAGCCACTGGCGCGCGCAGCAATCGAAATCCGCCGTCATGTGCTGGCGGAGCGGCGTCCCTACCTCCCGGCGCCACGCACCGAGCGACGCACGATTCCCGCGGGCGACATCCTGCTCGGCACCGACCGGATCGAGGTTCGCGACTATGACCGCCGTCCAGCGCTGCGGCGCGCGCCCGAAGGCATCCGCCGCGCCGCGCGCTTGCTCGACGCACTGACCATGGAGGCGCGGGATGGGTACTTCCGCGACCTCGCCGTGTTCTTCGGCTTCCGCACCGCGCGCTCGCAGCTCTCGGTGGCGCGGAGCATAGACGAAACTGACCTCGCCGCCGACACGCTGTGGCGCACGGCGCTTAGGGCCGAGTATGGCGGCGCGGCCGATGCAAGACGGGCGCTGGAGGAAGCGCAGCGGCAACTGGCGGAAGCCCTGGCGCAAGGCGCGCCGCAGGAACGAATCCGTCAGTTGCTGGAAGCGCTGCGGCGCGCGACCGAGAATTATATGCAAGCGCTGATCCAGGAGGCGCTGCGCAATGGCGAAACGCCGCAGAACATGGAGGACACCGAAGATCAGGCCACGCTGAGCCAACGCGACATCCAGGACATGCTGCGCCGCGTACAAGAGCTGAGCGAACAGGGCCGTAACGCGGAAGCGCAGCAATTGCTGGAGCAGCTGTCGCAGATTCTCGCCAATCTCGACGTGCAACTGACTCAAGGCGGCCAGGGCGAAGGCGAGCCCGGCGAGCAAGATCAGCAGATGCAGCAGAGCATGGACGAGCTCTCCGAAACAATGGGCGAGCAACGCGCCCTGCGCGATGAGACGCGTCAACAGCAGCAGGACGGCCAAGGCGGCAGCGGCGGCGAGCAACAAGGCGGCCAAGGCGGCGATGAATTGGCGCAACGCCAGGCGCAATTGCGCCAAGGCCTGGCGGAGGCACAGCGCATGGCGGATGAAGCGGGCGCAGCGCCGAGCGAAGACTTGAATGCGGCCGGCGACGCGATGCGGCGCGCCGAGGATGCGCTGCGGCGCGGCGATCTCGAAGGCGCGGACGCCGCACAATCCGCCGCACTGGAGAATCTGAGCGAGGGCGCCGAGGCGCTCGGTGCGGAAATGCGCGAACGTGGACGCCAGGGCGAGAACGAAGGCGCGGGCGGCAATCGCGATCCGCTTGGGCGTCCAACCGGGAGCGGCAACGGCGACGGGGAAGGTTTTGTGCCGAATGAGACCGATCCGGTGCGCGCGCGCGAGATCTTCGACGAAATCCGCCGCCGCGCTCAGGATCCCAATCGTCCCGAGGCGGAGCGCGAGTATCTGCGGCGTTTGCTCGATCGGTTTGGGGATAGTTGAGCCACCTCTTCGTCAGAAATGCTGGCTTGAATTTGCCGCACTGAGCAGCACTGTGCACGGACACGGAGGCCATCGCATGCGCACGTTCTTGCTCACAATCGCTGTCGTCGCCCTGCTTGCGGCGTGCTCACCGCCGGCTTCGCAGCAGGAACGCCCGGAGACGCCGCCAGGACCCGCCGTTGTTGCTTGCAACGACGTGGCGCCGGATATGGCGCGCCAAGTGAGTGTCGAGGACGCCATCGCGGCGGCCGTGACGGCGCCGGATCTGCGCGGCGGTTCGATCACGCCAGGCACTTATGATCTCGTGCGGGCCACGCGCATTGGCGCGGCGACCGGCTGGAGCGGCACGCGCGCGGTGGCGCGGGCGGTGACGGAAGACCCAGCGGGCGCGGTGACGTT
>JBQTJK010000121.1:0-5704 GCA_052387215.1 Caulobacteraceae bacterium | reverse complement strand
CATCTGCACGCCGCCGCGCGCCTCACCCCTCCATCGCGTCCTCGAGCGTCCTCATCCCGGGGCGGCGGGCTTGCACCAGCACCGCCATGTTGCCGGGCTTGTGCTGGTTCTTCATCATCTTCATGTGCGCCTTCGGGATGTCGTCCCAGGCGAACACCTCCGACATGCAGGGATCGATGCGGCGCTCGATGACGAGGCGGTTGGCCTGGCTCGCCTGCAGGAGGTTGGCGAAATGCGAGCCCTGGATGCGCTTCTGGCGCATCCACACGAAGCGCGCGTCGAAGGTGATGTTGTAGCCGGTGGTGCCGGCGCAGAAGACGACCATGCCGCCGCGCTTCACGACGAAGCACGAGACCGGGAAGGTCTGCTCGCCCGGATGCTCGAACACGAAATCGACGTCGTTGCCCTTGCCGGTGAATTGCCAGATGGCGGCGCCGAACTTGCGGCACTCTTTCATGTATTCGCCGTAGCCGCCGCGGTCGTTGACCTCGGGCAGGCGGCCCCAGCACTTGAACGCGTTGCGGTTGATGACGCCCTTGGCGCCGAGCGACATCACGAAATCCTTCTTCGTGTCGTCGGAGATCACGCCGATCGCGTTGGCGCCGGAGACCGCGCAGAGCTGCACGGCCATCGAGCCGAGCCCGCCCGAAGCACCCCAGACCAGCACGTTGTGCCCGGGGCGCAGGATGTGCGGCCGGTGGCCGAACAGCATGCGGTAGGCGGTGGCAAGCGTCAGCGTGTAGCAGGCGCTCTCTTCCCAGGTGAGGTGCTTGGGGCGCGGCATCATCTGGCGCGCTTGCACTTTGCAGAACTGGGCGAACGAGCCATCCGTCGTTTCGTAACCCCAGATGCGCTGGCTCGGCGAGAACATCGGATCGCCGCCATTGCATTCTTCGTCGTCGCCGTCGTCCTGATTGCAATGAATGACGACTTCGTCGCCCGGCTTCCAGCGCTTCACTTTGGCGCCGACAGCCCAGACAATGCCGGACGCGTCGGAGCCGGCGACGTGATAGGGCTGTTTGTGCACGTCCAGCACGGACAGTGGCTCGCCCAACGCCGCCCAAACGCCGTTGTAATTCACCCCCGCCGCCATCACGAGCACGAGCGCCTCGTCTTCGCCGACCTGTGGCGTCGGCACTTGCTCCAACTGCATCGCTTTCAGAGGACGGCCGTGCCGCTCCTTGCGGATCGCCCACGCCCACATGTTCTCCGGGACATGGAATTGCGGAGGGATTTCGCCGATGGCGTAGATGTCTTTGACGGCTTTCAGGTTCGCTTGAGTCATGGCGCCGGCCCCGGATTTGTTGCGCCGCACAATGAGCTGTTTCTCGCAGTAGCGTCAATGGGCGGCGCGCGCAGATGGCGCTGCGGAACGGGCTCTGTTATTTCGCGCCGGGGGCGCTGCGATGAAGCAAATCTACGCACCGGCGAATTCGGCCGAAGCGCATATGCTGGCGCATTTGCTCGAACAGAACGGCATTCAAGCGCACATCCATGGCGAAGCGCTGCAAGGCGGCGTCGGCGAATTGCCGGCGAGCGGACTGCTGCAGCTCTTGGTGGCGGACGAAGATTACGATCGGGCGCGCGCGCTGATCATGGCGTGGGAGCGCGCGCGCGCGCCTGAGGCCGAGAATCGTTCAAAGCTAGGCGTGCCAATCTGGATGGGATTGATCGTGTTCACAATCGGCGTGGGCGGCGGATGGGTGCTCAGGACTGCCGCACTGACTAACGCGATACCTGTCAACGCAACCGAAGTACACGTCGATCAGAATGGGGACGGAGGCGACGACGCCACCTACTTCTTCCGTGTCGGAGCGGCCTATCTCCATCGCGCCGAGTTCGACCGCAATTACGACGGCACTGTTGACGCGACTTTTCACTACAATGGGGAAGGCGTCACTACGCGCGATGAGAGGGACGACAATTTCGACGGCGTCGCAGAGAGTCGAACGGCCTATTCCGGCGGCAACGCCGCCCGCACTGAGATAGATTCCAATCGCAACGGCATGGCCGATGTTCGGATTTTTTACCGGCACGATGTGCCGACACGCGATGAGATTCAGGACAACCGCACGGGGCGCGTCGCTCGCGTGAACCACTACGAGAACCTGCGTCTCTCGCGTTCGGAGAGTGATCTTGATGGCGACGGTTTTCTCGAGACTGTGCGCACCTATGACGAGCTAGGCGAAATCTCGGGTACGGAAACACGCCAGCGGCGCTAGTTGGACGGCTGGTTCTGCTGCGTCGCAACATTAAGCTTGCAGGGCTGTCGAGGCGCGTGTTTCCCTTCGACTCACGATGACCGACCGACCGTTCCAACATTCCCCCGACCCGCCGTGGATATTCCGGACCTATGCGGGCCACTCCACGCCGACTGAATCCAACAAGCTCTACCGCTCGAACCTCGCCAAGGGGCAAACCGGCCTGTCGGTGGCGTTCGATCTACCGACGCAGACGGGCTACGACAGCGATCACGTCCTGGCGCGCGGGGAAGTCGGCAAGGTTGGCGTGCCGGTTGGACATCTGGGCGACATGCGCGCTCTGTTTGACGGCATCCCGCTCGAGCAAATGAACACGTCGATGACGATCAACGCTCCGGCGGCGTGGTTGCTGGCGCTCTACGTCGCGTTGGCCGAAGAGCAAGGCGCCGATCTGAAGAAGCTCACCGGCACGACGCAGAACGATATTCTGAAAGAATATCTCTCGCGCGGCACCTACATCTTCCCGCCAGCGCCTTCGCTGAAACTGACGGCGGATACGATCGCCTGGAGCCTTCAGACGATTCCAAAATGGAATCCGATGAATGTATGCTCGTATCATTTGCAGGAAGCGGGCGCGACGCCCGAGCAGGAGCTGGCGTTTGCGCTCGCGGCGGCGATCGCCGTGCTGGATGAAGTGAGAGCGCGCGGCGCCGTCGCGCCGGAGCGCTTCGCCACCGTGTTCTCGCGCATCTCGTTCTTTGTGAACGCGGGCCTGCGCTTCATCACCGAGCTCAGCAAGATGCGCGCCTTCAGCCTGCTCTGGGACGAAATAGGCCGCGAGCGCTACGGCGTCGCGGACGCCAACGCGCGGCGCTTCCGCTATGGCGTGCAAGTGAACTCGCTCGGCCTCACCGAGCAGCAGGCGGAAAACAACGTCTATCGCATCCTGCTGGAAACGCTGGCGGTCACGCTCTCCAAGGACGCGCGCGCGCGCGCCGTGCAGCTGCCGGCGTGGAACGAAGCGCTCGGGCTGCCGCGCCCCTGGGATCAGCAATGGTCGCTGCGGCTGCAGCAGATCCTCGCCTACGAAACCGATCTCTTGGAGTTCGAAGATATTTTCGACGGCTCCAACGTGATCGCCGCCAAGGTCGCCGAACTCGCAGAAGGCGCGCGCGCCGAACTGAAGAAGATCGAAGCCATGGGCGGCGCAGCGTCAGCGCTCGACTATATGAAGGCGGCGCTGGTGGACTCCAACCGACGCCGCACCGAAGCCATCGAGCGCGGCGCGACCAAGGTCGTCGGCGTCAACGCCTTCACCGAAGCGGAACCCTCGCCGCTCGAAACGGGCGAGAAGAACATCCACACCGTCGATCTTGCGGTCGAGGCCGAACAGATCGGGCGGCTCAAGGCGTGGCGCGCGTCGCGCAATGAAGGCGACGTGCAAGGCCGTCTCGCCATGCTTGAAGCCGACGCGCGCGCCGATCTCAACATCATGCCCGCCACACTCGCCTGCGCCCGCGCCGGCGTGACGACCGGCGAATGGGCGGACACGCTGCGGCGAGTCTACGGCGAATATCGCGGTCCCACGGGCGTGGCATTGATAATCGACACGGGCGGTGACGACATCGAAGCAGTGAAGCGTGATGTTGCTGCGCTGTCGGATAGATTAGGGCGCCAGCTCACATTTCTTGTCGGCAAACCGGGACTCGACGGCCACTCAAACGGGGCCGAGCAGATTGCGTCGCGCGCGCGCGTAGTCGGGATGGCTGCGATCTACGAGGGCATCAGACTGACTCCGGCGGAGATTGTGAGCGCGGCGAAAGACAAGCGCGCACATGCCATCGGCCTCTCGATCCTCTCCGGCTCGCATCTCGATCTGGTGCAGGACGTCGTGCGGCTGATGCGTATCGAAGGCATGGACAACGTGCCCCTCATCGTCGGCGGCATCATTCCGGCGGCTGACGCGCTAGCGCTCAAGCAGATGGGCGTCGCCGGCGTCTACACCCCGAAGGACTTCAAGATCACCGGTATCATGTCGGACATCGTGAAGCTTGTCGCCGCGCGCGCCTAGCGCAATGACTGCACGAGCCGAGTCATCGCGCTCGCCCCAACGAGCGGGGCGAGAAACGGGACGAGCGAACAGGCGAGACCGACCAAGAATACGCTCAACCCATGGCGTTTGCGCAGCGCGACGGCTTCGCGATAGCTCATATGGCGCGCGGCAGTGATGGTGGCGTATTCGCGGCCCATCAGGAAACCGTTGAGCCCGTAGAAGACGAGCGCGTTTATCCCGGGGATGAAGTAGAGCGGAATGGCGATGACATTGAGCGCGAGCGCCGGCAGCGCGATGCGCACGCCATTCCAAATGCCTTCCTGGATCGGCACTTGTCGCGCCTTCGGCGCGCCGATCTTCTTCTCTACGCGCTCTGCGGCGAAATCGAACATGATGCCGCCGACCACCATCGAGATCGCAGGCGACAGCGCGAGCGCGATAACAACAACGATGACGCTGGCCACAAGCGAGCTTGCCATGGAGAGATAGCCGAGCCAGCCTTCGGCGTCGGGAACGAACGGCAGCACGAGATCAAGCGCGGCGTGTGCGGCGAAGAAGGTGATCGTGCCGGCGATGAGGAGGTTGGCGATCGCGAACAGCGTCAGCCGGCCGAAGACGACGTCCTTCATGCCTCCGAGAATGGCTGCGAACGCTTTGGTCATGGCTGCGCGCTTCTAGCGCTTTGCACGACGTAGATGCCAGCGAGGACAAGCGCGGCCCCCGCTAGCGCGAGCGCGCCAAGCGCCTCGCCGAAGATCCACCATGAGAGCATTGCGGCGACGAGGGGTTGCATCCACAGCAGCACGGCTGAGGCGACGATGGGCAGGCGTCCCACGCCGTAGGCGACAAGCCCCTGCCCGCCGACTTGGACGACAAGGCCAAGGCCGATGAGGATCAACCAGCCATTGACGCTGTGCGGCAGCACTTGCTCGCCGAAGACGAGCGTAAGGATGAGCGCAACGAGAGCAGCGCCGAGCGTCGCCCAGAACATCACCGCGCCGACGTTCACCTGCTCGCCGAGCATGCGCAGGATGAGGAGGTAGCCGGCATAACCGACAGCTGCCGAGAGGCCGAGCGCGTCGCCGATCCAACCCGTCCCAGCATTGCCGGTTGGGCCGCCAGCGGTTTGCGCGCGCGCGAAGGCGAGGAGCGCGGCGCCGGCGAGCGCGGTGGCGACGCCGGCGAGGACAGGGACGCTGAGGCGCTCGCGGAACAGGACCCAGCCGAACATCGCGGCGAAGACGGGCGTGAGGTTCGCGAGCAGCGTCGCGTTGGTGACGGTGGTCAGCCCCAGCGCGGCGGCCCAGAGCGAAACTTCGACCCCGAACAAGATGCCCGCCAGTAAGAGCCAGCCGGTCTGCCGAGTCGTGGGGACCGGACGGCTTAGGCGAGCCCACAGGGCCAGAATCGGCAGGGCGAACAAGAATCGCCAGAGATTCGAAGCGTGCGG
>JBQTJK010000120.1:0-7117 GCA_052387215.1 Caulobacteraceae bacterium | reverse complement strand
GGGCTCGGCCTTCGGCGCCTCAGCGACCGCAGTGACCGTGCGCCGCGTCGAAGCCTGGGCGATGTGAGCGCCGACCAGATCGCGCATGCGCGTGTCGCGCACCTTGCCCGAACGTCCGCCGAGCACGACCGCGACGATCTGGCGGTCGCCGCGGCGCACCGAGGTCACGAGATTGAAGCCGGAAGCGCGGGTGTAGCCGGTCTTGATGCCGTCGACCCCTTCGATCTGCCCGAGCAGGCGGTTGTGGTTGCGCCCGGAGGTGCGCCGCCAGGCGAAGCTCGGCGTCTGGAAGACATGATAATACTGAGGAAAATCGCGCCAAAGCGCCTGCGCCAACGTGGCCATATCGCGCGCGGAGGTGCGATGGCGCGAGTCCGGCAGGCCGCTCGCATTGGCGAACCGGGTGTTGGTTAGGCCGAGTTCGCGGGCGCGCGCGGTCATGTTGGCGGCGAAGCGGGCCTCGCTGCCGCCGAGGCGTTCGGCGACCATGGTGGCCACGTCATTGGCCGACTGCACCACGAGGGCGCGGACGGCTTGGTCGACAGTGATCGAGTCACAGCCTCGCCGGCGCGAGCACGCCAGGCCAAGCCGCGAGGGCGGTTGGCGCGACGCATTGCGCGAAGCGGTCAGGCGCGTGTCCATGCTGAGATCGCCGCGATCGATCGCCTCGAACAGCATGTAGAGTGTCATCATCTTCGTCAGTGACGCCGGGAACCTGGTTTCGTCAGCCTGGTCCTCGAGCAGCACCTCATTGGTGCGCGCATCCATGACGATGGCGGCGTAGCGATCCTGCGCCGCCGCTGGGGCCGCAAGCCCCAACGCAAACAGCGCCGCGCAGGCGCCCATAATCATCCGCACTTTAGAACCCGCTGACGTCATTCGGCGTCCAATCCCGCACCAACACGGACTATTTCAGGCAAATCGCATGCCGTGCAGCTTACAGATTCATTAGACCCGGTTAAGCGGCAGTTGCAGCCTAGGGTTAAAGCCTCTGCTCCCCGCGACTTGATTCCATGTTGCACATAGAGGCTGTGGAAAACACGGTTAACGCTGGATGAACAAACCCATGTGGCGCTGCATTTTTGCTGAGTGACAGTTGCATGCTGCATTGCAACAAAATTCTATTGACTTCGCAGGTGCAGCATAACATATAGGGGACAGATTCGCCCCTCCCTGGGGCGAGTCAGGGAAACAATCCGGGCCTCAGAGGGGCCCACAGTACCGAACGGAGACCATTATGGCCACTGCGAAGACCGCCCCCCGCGCCGCTAAGACGGCCACCGAGGCGTTTGAGACATTCACCAGCACGTCGACCGAGACGGTCCGTGAGAACATCGACCGCAGCCTGGCTGCGCTCTCGGAAGCGTCTGCTTTCGGCAAGCAGAACATGGAGGCTTGGCTTGCTTCGGCCGCCGCCGCGCAGAAGGGCTTCGAAGCCCTCTCGGCCCGCGCGGTCGCCTTCCAGAAGGAAGCGCTCGAAAAGCATGTCGCGGCCACCAAGTCGCTCATGACCTCGAAGAGCGTGCAAGAATTTGTCGAGAAACAGAACGACTATGCGAAGTCCTCGTTCGAGGCCTATGTGGCGGAACTGACGACGGTTTCTGACCTCGTCGCCGGGGTCACTAAGGAGACGCTGCAGCCGATCAACGAGCGCGTGAACGCCGCCGGCCAGCTGATCCAAGCGGGCGCCCGCTAACAAATACGCTTCGGGAGCGACGCTCCTGAGGGGCTGATACAGGGACGGGCCTGGCTCAAAGCGAGCCGGGCCCGTTTCGTTTGCGCTATAGGCTGCCTCCGCCGGGGCGCAAGCCCTTCCATAGCCGCCGCCGATCCATAAATTGTTCAGCATGTGAGCGAAGGCTCAGGCGTGGGCGAGTCGGTTCGGCTTAATGACAGGGTTCAATGAGCGGCGGCGGCTATTGGGATGACGAGGAAGGCGAAGGCGGGGCCGATGCCCGCGCCGGCACCCAGACCGTCACCCGCACAAAAAAGCCATCGCTCTATCGGGTACTGCTGCTGAACGACGACTACACGCCGATGGAATTCGTCGTCTACGTCCTCGAGCGCTTCTTCCAGAAGAGCCGGGAGGAGGCGACCACGATCATGCTGCATGTCCACCAGAACGGTGTGGGGGTGTGCGGCGTGTTCACCTACGAGGTGGCTGAAACGAAAGTCGCCCAAGTCTTGGATCTCGCGCGGCGGCACGAACATCCGCTGCAATGCACGATGGAAAAGGAATAACCGCGAATGGCGACTTTCTCCCGCACGCTCGAGCACACGCTCCGTCGCGCGCTCTCGCTGGCGACCGACCACAGCCACGAATACGTGACGCTCGAGCACCTGCTCTTGTCGCTGGTCGACGACGACGACGCTGCCGGCGTGATGCACGCTTGCAAAGTCGATCTCGAAAAGCTCAGGCAGAATCTCGATGCGTATCTCGAGAACGAGCTCGATGCGCTGCGGGTGCAGAACCGCGATCATGAAGAGCCGCGACCGACGGCCGGCTTCCAGCGCGTGCTGCAGCGCGCGATGCTGCACGTGGATTCGTCAGGCGGCCGTGAAGTCACCGGCGCCAATGTTCTGGTCGCGCTGTTCAGCGAACGCGAGAGCCATGCCGCCTACTTCCTACAAGAGCAGGATATGACCCGTTATGACGCGGTGAACTTCATCGCCCACGGCATGCCGAAGCGCGCGGGCGCGGCGCAGCCGCGGCCAGTGCGCGGCGCAAGCGAAGAAGAAGGCGACCGCGTCGTCAAGCAGGGTTCCGAGGCGCTTGCTGCGTACTGCGCCAATCTCAACAAGAAGGCCAAGGAAGGCAAAATCGATCCGCTGATCGGACGCGAAGCCGAGGTGCTGCGCGCCATCCAGATTCTCTGCCGCCGTCAGAAGAACAATCCGCTGCTCGTTGGCGACCCGGGTGTCGGCAAGACTGCGATCGCCGAAGGCCTTGCGCGCAAGATCAACGAAAAGCAGGTGCCGGAAGTTCTGGCGGACGCCACGATTTTCTCGCTCGACATGGGCTCGCTGCTCGCCGGCACGCGCTATCGCGGCGACTTCGAAGAGCGCTTGAAGAGCGTGATGAAGGAGCTGGAGAGCCACCCGAAGGCGATTCTGTTTATCGACGAGATCCACACCGTCATAGGCGCGGGGGCGACAAGCGGCGGCGCCATGGATGCGTCAAACTTGCTGAAGCCCGCGTTGCAGTCCGGGCACCTGCGCTGCATGGGCTCGACGACGTACAAGGAATATCGCCAGCACTTCGAGAAGGATCGCGCCTTGGCGCGGCGCTTCCAGAAGATCGACGTCAACGAGCCGTCGATACCGGACTCGATCAAGATTCTGATGGGTCTGAGGCCATACTTCGAGGACTACCACAAAGTGAAATACACCGACGACGCGATCAAGGCGGCCGTCGAACTCTCGTCGCGCCACATGGGCGATCGCAAGCTGCCGGATAAGGCGATCGACGTGATCGATGAGTCTGGCGCCTCGATGATGCTGTTGCCGCCGAAGGAGCGGAAGAACGTCATCGACGTGGCCGAGGTCGAAGAAGTGGTCTCGCGCATGGCGCGGATTCCGCCGAAGTCTGTGTCGAAGAACGACAGCGAGATGCTCGCTTCGCTGCCGGGCGACCTGAAGCGCGTCGTGTTTGGCCAGGACAATGCGATCGATCAGCTAGCCGCTGCGATCAAGATGGCGCGCGCTGGTTTGCGTGAACCGCAGAAGCCGATCGGCTGCTATCTGTTTGCTGGCCCCACCGGCGTCGGCAAGACCGAAGTCGCACGTTCGCTCGCAAACGTGATGGGCATCGAACTGCTGCGCTTCGACATGTCGGAATACATGGAACGCCACACGGTCAGCCGTCTGATCGGCGCGCCTCCGGGCTACGTTGGCTATGATCAGGGCGGCCTGCTGACCGATGGCGTCGACCAGCATCCGCATTCCGTGCTGTTGCTCGATGAAATCGAGAAGGCGCATCCGGATCTGTTCAACATCCTGCTCCAGGTGATGGACCATGGCGCGCTTACTGATGCGAACGGCAAGAAGGTCGATTTCCGGAACGTGATCCTGATCATGACCACCAATGCCGGCGCCGCGGATGCAGCAAAGCAAGGCATCGGTTTCGGCCGCGGCAAGAAGGACGAGGAGAACGAAGAGGCGATCAAGCGGCTGTTCACGCCTGAATTCCGCAACCGCCTCGATGCGTCGATCCACTTCAACGGTCTGCCCCCGGATGTGGTGCGCAACGTCGTGCAGAAGTTCATCATCCAACTCGAAGGCCAATTGGCCGAGCGCAACGTCCAGATCGAGATCACCGACAAGGCGGCCGATTGGCTGGCGACGCGCGGCTACGATGACAGCTTCGGCGCTCGACCGCTGGCGCGGCTGATCCAGGAGCAGGTGAAGAAGCCGATGGCGGATGAGCTCTTGTTCGGCAAATTGAAGGACGGCGGCATCGTCAAGATCGATCTCGATCCGCACGATCCCGACAAGCTCAAGTTCAGCTACACGCAGGAGTCGCGGGGGCTGCTGAGCTTCGGCAAGCGTCCGGAAAAGGCGTAACGCCGAACGGTGCGTATGCTACAGAGCGGCGGTCGCTAGAGCGGCCGCCATTTTGTTATGGGATTTAGCATGAAGCCGATGTCCGCCGTCTTGGCGCCCTTGCTCGCCGCGTGTGCAGGCGCGTCGGCGCAACTTGCGCCGTTGCCAATGGCGCTCTGCGCGGGCTGGCGCGGCGAGCGGACCTGCGAGCTCCTGCACGAGGATGCGCAAATCCGCGTGCTCCGTTGCATGTTTCCACCGGGCGTGGGGCACGAGCCGCACTATCATCCGCCACACTTCGGCTATGTGCTCGAAGGCGACAGCGTAATGCGGATCACTACGGGGGAAGGCGTGGTCGACAGGCCGGTGCGCGCCGAGACGTCGTTCTCGAACGAGACAGAAGTCCGTCACGAAGCGCTAAATATCGGCGCCGAGACGACGCGTTACCTCATCGTGGAAAAGAAGTATGCGGACACGCGCGACGCGTCGGCGATCGCGCCAGGCTTGTGTGCAGACTAGAGCGCGGCCGCGATCTCGCCGGCGATTTTTTGCAGCTCGGCGATGTCGGCTTGATTGCCGTGACCGTGGCCGGCGAGGCGCTGGCCTTCGTAGCGCGGGATGATGTGGACGTGCAGGTGGAAAACGGTCTGCCCCGCTGGCGTGCCATTGAACTGCACAATAGCCAACCCATCCGGCTCCAGCGCCTTCTCCGTGGCGATAGCAATACGCTGCACGCGCTCCATCAGCGGCGCGATCTGCTCGGGCGCTAGTTCGAGAAAGTTCCGGGCTCTTGTGTTCTTGGGCGCGACTAGCACGTGACCGCGCGTCTGCGGATAAATGTCCATGAACGCCAGCACGTGCTCGTCCTCGAACACCTTCACCGCCGGAATCTCGCCTCGCAGGATCTTCGCGAAGAGATTGTTGTCGTCGTAGGTTCCGTGCAGGCTCATGCGATCGTTCCTCAGCTCGTGGCCGGCGACTGAATGTTGCGCACCATTTTAAGCAATGTCTCACGCGGAATGTATTTCACGAGGCCTGCTTGGAAAGCATTGCGCCCGCCAGTGACGATCACGCGCTGATTTCGTTTCCACGCTTCATAGCCCATGCGCGCCACCGGCGCTGAAGGCATAGCGGCGCCCGCGGCTTGCGCGAGCCGTGTCTTGCCGGTACCGGCGCGCTCGCGGAATTTGGACACGGTCGGGCCGGGACAGAGGCAGCTCACATGCACGCCAGTGCCGCGCGCTTCCTCCCAGAGCGCTTCAGAGAAGGAGAGCACATAGGCCTTCGAGGCGTAATAGTTCGCCATCAGTGGGCCGGGCTGGAACGCCGCAGTTGACGCCCGTTGAGCACGCCGCCGCGCTTGTTGGCGAGCATACGGTCCCAATAGAGGTAAGTAAGCTCGACCAGCGCGCGCACGTTTAGATCGATCATGCCGAGCTGCGTTTGCAGATCCGATGAAGTCAGCGCGCCGGCATGGCCGTAGCCGGCGTTGTTGACGACGACGTCGACGTTCATGCCTTTCTGCGCGATCGCCGCCGCGAGCGCCGAGCCGCCGCCGTGAGCGCCCAGATCCTGCGCCATCGTGTGCGCCTTCACGCCGTGCGCGGACGCAAGCCGGTTCGCCACCTCCTTCAGCGCGCACTCGCTGCGGGCCGCGAGGATCAGATCGTAGCCGTCGCGGGCGAAGCATTCGGCGAGGTCGACGCCGATGCCGGCCGAGGCGCCGGTGATCAAAGCTGTCTGGCCCTCGCCAGGTTTACGTCGCGCCATCTTGCCTCTCCGCTTGCCTGCGCGACGATAGGCGCGTGCGGTTCTCGTTCCAAGCGGAAGCCCGCGCCGTGCTAGGAGAGGCGCATGAGCGCCAACGAGTTCAGGCTCAATCCCGACGAAAAGCCGTTCGATCCGCCCGATGGCGCAAAGCCGAAGGCGGCGCGTCCGCGCGATGCGGCGACGCTCATTCTCATGCGCGGCGGCCGCGAAGTGATGATGGGCCAGCGCTCCAAGAATCACGTGTTCATGCCGGACAAATGGGTATTGCCCGGCGGCCGGGTCGACCCCGGCGACGCGCGGGCGAAGGCGGCAACCGAGCTGACGCCCCAGACAGAAGCGCTGCTACGCAAGGGCGGCATCGTCCGTCGGCCGCCCCGGGCCTTCGCCCTGGCCGCGGCTCGGGAGACCCACGAGGAGGCCGGACTATTGTTGGGCGGGGCGACGGGTCCGGATCTATCGAAGCTTACCTTCGTCGCCCGGGCGATCACGCCGCCCTACCGGCCGCGGCGCTTCGACGCCCGGTTCTTCATGGCCGACGCCGAAGCCGTACTGGCCCACCACGACCCCATCGCCGGCGAAGAATTGCTGCACACACGGTGGTTTAGCCTCGAAGAGGCCGAGGCGCTGGATTTGCCCTCGATCACCCGCTTCGTGCTCAAGGAAGTGCGGTCGCGGCTCGCCGGGGATGCGGTGGCGCCGCCTTTCCTGCGCTGGAGCCGTGGTTCGCACACCCTGGAGCGGCTTACGAGTTGACTTTGGGGCTTTCCCCCGTATTTTCGCGCGCTTCCTGAAACACTTGAGTAAT
>JBQTJK010000119.1:0-2212 GCA_052387215.1 Caulobacteraceae bacterium | reverse complement strand
CGTGCCGCGCTCGCCGGTGATTCCCGCCGCGATCCTTTACGATCTCGCGAATGGCGGAAACAAAGCCTGGGGCGATGCGCCGCCCTACAACGAGCTCGGCCGCAACGCCTATGCTGCGCGCGGCAAGCGTATTCCGCTCGGCAACGCGGGCGCGGGCGTGGGCGCCATCGCTGGCGCGATCAAAGGCGGGCAGGGCAGCGCGAGCATTGTCACCGCCGACGGCTTCACTATCGCTGCGCTCGCGTGTGTGAATTGCTGGGGCTCGACGACAATGCCGAACAGCCGCGCCTTCTGGGCGCATGCCTTCGAGATCGGCGCCGAGTTCGGCGCCATCGCGCCCGATGCAATGAGCTTCGACGCCGAAGATTGGGGCGGCGCCAAACTCAACCCGCAGCCGCGGGCCAACACCACCATCGCTTGCGTCGCCGTTGACGCCGATCTCAGCCCCGCCGAAGCCAAGCGCGTGGCGCAGATGGCGAGCGCCGGCCTCGCTCGCGCCATCCGTCCCGTGTTCGCCCCGTTTGACGGCGACGTCGTGTTCGCGCTGGCGACCGCGCAGCGCGCGACGCCCGAACCGCGTGCGCTCGCCATCGCGCGCTTCGGCGCGCTGGCTGCGGATTGCTTGGCGCGGGCGGTGGCGCGCGGCGTCTATGAGGCGCAGGCCATCGGCGCGCACAAAGCCTGGAGCGATATGCCGTGAGCCACGCCATCTTCTGGACTTACGAAGTTGCGCCCGAGCACGAGGCCGCGTTCATCGACGCCTACAACGCCCACGGCGCATGGGCGCAGCTTTTCGCCCGAGCGCCGGGCTTTATTGGCGTTGAACTCTATCGCGATGGCGGCCGTTTCCTCACCATCGACCGCTGGCAGTCGGCCGCTGCATTCGAGGCGTTCCAGGCGGCGTTTGCCGCCGAATATCGCGCGCTCGATACCAAGTGCGAGGCGCTGACGCAGTCGGAAACCCGCCTCGGCGCCTTCGCTGCGTCGTAGCGGTGCGGGCCCCACGCGCTAATATCGGCGGCGTGGAGAAAATCGTCCGCCTGCGCATCGTCGGCCTCGTGCAGGGCGTGGGCTATCGCGCCTTCGTGCGAGCCGAGGCTGAGCGGATCGGCCTGCGCGGCTGGGTACGCAACCGAGCCGACCGCAGCGTCGAGGCAATCATCGCGGGGCCGGGCGAAGCCGTGGGTGAAATGATCGTCGTCTGCCGCCGCGGGCCGGTCGGAGGGCGGGTGGAGGCGGTCGATGTTGAAGCGGCCGAGCCGGGAGATCTCGGCGAAGACGCCCGGGGCGGTTTCGCTATTCTGCGGACGTTCTAGACCGGTCGCGCCTTGCCAGCGCCGCACCCGGGCGCTATGTCCCGCCCCTTCGCGCCCATAGCTCAGCTGGATAGAGCACCAGACTACGAATCTGGGGGTCGGGAGTTCGAATCTCTCTGGGCGCGCCATTAAACCCAGCGGAATTTTTATGACGCATTCCGCTTCAGTGCTGGATCTGATCGGCAACACGCCGCTGATCAGGCTGAAGCGCGCGTCCGAGGAGACCGGCTGCACCATCCTCGGCAAGGCGGAATTCCTGAACCCGGGCCAATCGGTGAAGGATCGCGCCGCTCTCGATCGTGCAGGACGCCGAACGGCGCGGCCTGATCAAGCCGGGCGGCGTGATCGTCGAAGGCACGGCCGGCAATACCGGCTAGGCCTCGCACTAATTGGCGCGGCCAAGGGCTATCGCGTCATTGTCGTCATGCCGCGCACGCAGAGCCAGGAGAAGAAGGACGCGGTGGTCGCGTTGGGCGCTGAGCTGGTTGAAGTCGATGCGGCGCCTGCGGCAAGCGACAATCATTATCCCAAGGTCGCCCGGCGTATCGCCGAACGGCTGGCCACGACCGAGCCCAACGGCGCGATCTGGGCCAATCAATTCGACAATGTTGCAAACCGACAGGGCCACCTCGAAACCACCGCGCCGGAAATCTGGCGCGATACGAATGGGCGCGTCGACGGCTTTATTTGCGCTGTCGGCTCGGGCGGTACTCTGGGCGGCGTCAGCATCGGTCTCAAGGCGAAGAAAAAAGACGTTGTCATTGCCATTGCCGATCCCGGCGGCGCGGCGCTCTATGAGTGGTACAAGAACGGCGAACTGAAAGCGGAAGGCACGTCGATCACCGAAGGGATCGGCCAGGGCCGCGTGACCGCGAACCTCGAAGGCGTCGTCGTCG
>JBQTJK010000118.1:0-9887 GCA_052387215.1 Caulobacteraceae bacterium | reverse complement strand
ACTCACCCGTCTGCCACTCCCCTTGCGGGGCGTTCGACTTGCATGTGTTAAGCCTGCCGCCAGCGTTCGTTCTGAGCCAGAATCAAACTCTCAGGTTGAGTTGACCTCTGACTGATCGAGACCTGAGTCTCGATGCCGTTTTGGCGTTATGCGTTTGTTTGTAACGGGAACCGACGCACATTCTGGATCCGAGGATCCAGTCTGTAAGTCAGTTATAGTTCCAGAAAACGCATAACCGTCAGCGTCGCTTGGCGCACCATCGCTGGTACGCCCGCAGCACGCCGCCGCCTGCGTTTCCCTTCTCCAAAATCACAATGTCAAAGAGCGCCATTCGGGGACGTTTCCCCGAACCCGCCCACGCGTAGCCGAAGCCCGGCGCGTGCGGGCCGAAACCGATCCAGGTCCCGGCGGAAGGCGCGGTTTCTATGCGCGCGCCTTGTGCCTGTCAACGACCTTTTCGCGCAAAATACGCAATTCTCAGTTGTTGAAAAAACACCTGAAAAATCAGCGTGATTTTTGCGCGCCCAAAGCCCTGCGCTGTCCGCGCGAACGTTTGGGAGCCGCAACAAATTAACCTATCGATTCGCCTCACTGGCTTCAAGCACAATGAGTGACGCCGACGGCTCCGCTAAATGGAGCTCAAGAGCGTGAATTCAAGGTGAAAACTGCGTCTATTGCGCCGCGATATAGGCCTGCATTGCAGCACTTTCAGCTTCGGCGGCGGCAATCCGGTGCTTCACCAGGTCGCCGATCGAGACGATGCCGATCAGGCGCACCTCTTCCACTACCGGCAGGTGGCGCACGCGGCGGTCGGTCATGCGGCCGAGGCAGTCATCGATGGTCTCGTCCACCCGCGCCGTGATCACCTCGCGTGACATGGCCGAACTGACTTCATCCTCCAGCGCCTTGGCGCCGCGGCGCGCAACTTCGCGCACCAAATCACGCTCAGAAAATACGCCAATTATGGCGCCCTCCGCGTCTAGGACGACGAGCGCGCCGACCTTCTTCCCATTGAGCTCCCGAGCCGCTTCTTCGAGCGTCGCGCTAGCGGCGAGCGTGTGCACCACAGCGCCTTTGTCGCGGATAACATGCGCTATCAGCATGGGCGTTTCCTCCTGCACCCACCTCGATGGCCCGAACTTGCGCCTCGCTTGTCCGCGCATCAAGCGCGAACACCTGTTGGCCGGCGCCCTTGGCGCACGTTAAGCTATTACCGATGGTTGCGTACAAGGACCGGGTCAAACAAGATCTCGATCGCTGGATCGGCGCGGGGCTCGTCGATGCGGACAAACGCAGCGCGATCCTGGCGACGATTCCCGAAACGCGCCGCATGGATGCGGCCACCGCGCTCGCGTGGGTGGGCGGCTTATTACTTGGCATCGCCATCATCGCGTTTGTGGCGGCGAACTGGGATGTCACGCCGAAGCTCGTACGCTTCGCCATTCTGCTCGCGGCCTTCCTCGGGCTCGCAAGCGGCGCCGCATGGGCGTCGCAGAAAGAACGACCGACGCTGTCGAACATCCTGCTGACCGTCGCCGCACTCGTCTTCGCAGCCTCGATTGGCCTCACTGGCCAGATCTTCGATATCGCTGGCGACCCGCGCAGCGCAGCTTATGGCGCGGGCGTCGCTGGCTTCGCGCTCGCAGCAGCGGGCCGCTCGACGGGCGCGGCGCTCGTGGGCGTCATCTTCATCGCACTCGGCGACTTCACCGACCGGCAATGGTTCTCAGGCGCCGAGTCCGAAGCGCCGTGGATGCTGATCGCCGCGCCGCTTAGCGCGTACCTCGCCCTGCGCTGGGGATCGGCGCCTCTCGCGCACGCCTCGGCCTTAGCCATTATATATTGCTTCGCCTGGTTTGCGGCGCGGAACGAAGCTGAAGCTGGCGTTTTCCTTTTCCTCGCCATCGCCATGGGCGCGATGGCCGCCGGCGCGCGCTGGCTGCACGGGCAAGACCGCGCCTTTGCAGTCGTGTTCTATGGCTGGTTCACCGCGGGCGCGCTCTTGTTTTTCGCTGTCGCGGGCTATTTGCCATGGTTCGGCGACGAGAACGGCAATGGCGGCATCGCCCATCGCATTGTGTGGCTCGCAGCATCGGGCGGCGTGCTCGCGCTTGGGCGCTTCGATCGCCACGGCCTCCTCACGGCGATCGGCGTGTTGAGCATAATTGCTGCAATCTGCGCGCTGCTCACTGATCTGGGGCTGAATCTGCTCGCCGCCGCAGGCGTCTTCCTCGTGTGCGCGCTCGCTGCGCTCGCCGCCGGGCTCGCGCTGCGCAATAGAAAGAGCGCGGCATGAAGATCGAGGCCGCGCCCCGCATTCTCGTCGTTGCCGGCCTTTGCGCAGCCGCGCTCATTGGCCTCGTGATCAGCGAAGGCCTCGCGCGCGAAGGCGGCCAGGAAGTCGTGCTGCCAATGGCGGCGATCGATCCTCGCGCGATCATGAGCGGCCATTACGTGCAGCTTAACTTTACAGATCGCCTCGAACCGGACGAGACGTGTCCCGAAAGCGGCGACTGGAAATGGGTTGCTCTGCGGCCAGAGAACGATATCTACGTCGCCGCCGGCGGTGCGCCCTCGCGCGAGCAGGCGGAGCGTCTCGGGCCATTGCCAGTTAAAGGCACGTTCACCTGCTCGCCGCCGACCCCGCCAGCGGAGGGCATCGAAGGCATGGACGGATGGCTGACGCTCGACCTCGGCGTTGATCGTTTCCACATCAACCAGGCCGATGCGATGCGCATAGAGCGGGTGTTGCAAGAGCAGCGCACCGACGAAGAAAGGCGCGCGTTTGCCGTGCTGTCCGTCGGCCGCGACGGCCACGCGCGGCTGAAGGCGCTTGTCATCGACGGCGAACGCTTCGAGCTGAGCTGGCTTTAGCCCCAGGGGCCGACCCGTCGGCGTCGCGGCGCAAGCAGTACGTACGCACCGCCGCCTGCGATGAAGCCGCCCAAATGCGCTTCCCACGCGATGGGCAAAGGCAATAGCGCCATTAGCACAACGTTGATGCCCACGAACCAGAGCATCGCGTTGCGCACGCGCGGATCTGCGACAGCAGCACGCGGCGAAGGACGCACGGCCAGGAAGAAGGCCGCGTAAACGCCGCACACCGCGCCGGATGCGCCGACCGCCGGCGCCGCCGAATCAGGGTTGATTACAATGTAAGCGACGGCGCCGCCCAGGATCGAAAGCAGGTACAGCAAGGCGAAACGACGCCCGCCCAGTCGTTGCTCTACGAAGGGTGCGACGTCCAGGAACACGAACATGTTCACTGCGAGGTGCAAGAAGCCTGCGTGGATGAACGCGTGGCCGAAGAGAGAGGCAACGTTACTCCAGGAAGCGAAGCCGCCGTCCTGGAACCGCTCCGGAACCAAAGCGTAGCGCTCAATCAGTTCCGCACCTTGTCCGGGCGCTATCAATATCTGGACCAAGTACACGGCGACGCACGCCGCAACCACGACACTCGTCACGGGCGCGAGCTTCAATCCATTCACCTTAGATCTCCTCGCGCCAGTTCGACACAACGATGCTTTCATCTTAACGCAGGCAGGCGCCGTCCGCTCCCCCGGCGCATGGCACGCGCGTTGCTTTCTCGCTCCGTAAACGAATTCGCGGAGCACAACACGTGCGCACGTTCATCATTATCGCCGCCGTCGCCTTCGCAAGCGCGGCTTATGCCGATCCGATCCCCAACGGCGCCGGCGATTTCTCAACCGGCTTCGGCATGGGTTGGGAAAGCTTCGACACGCCGATCAATCCCTCGACGCGCGATGAGAACGGCAACCGCGTCATCGTCAACGGCCGCATGGAGATCGAAGGCACGCTGACCGGTGGGTTGCAGGATTCGTTCGCGACCGGCATTGGCGCTTCGAGCGCCATCGGCAACCAACTGAACGTGATCACCCAAGGCAGCTACAACACGGTGATCGTGGACTCCACCCAGATCAATAACGGCGACGTCACCGCCGTCGTCGGAGATGAATAATGCGCGCGCTGAAAACTCTCGCTGTCCTGGCGGTCACAACTGCCCTCACGGCGTGCATCACGCCGCACTCGGGCGATGACGGTCTCTACACGCTTCCGATCGGCGATGCGCCCGTCACCGCCAACCCGACGGCATATACGCCGGCGCTCGATTGCTTGCACCTCTACGCGCGCAACAACAACGTCGCCGCGCCTCGCGTCGCCGTCGGCCGCATCCTCGACTACACCGGCTCGGTGAGCGAAGAAGGCGGCCGCCGCATAACCCAGGGCGCGTCGCTGATGGCGATGTCCGCCTTCAACAAAGCCGGCGCGCGCCTCGTCGAGCGCTTCGACACCTCGGTCACCGAACTCGAATTGCGCTACGCCAACAACCGTTTGATCGGCCAAGAAGGCGACGAGAACGTCCGCCGCATCTATGCCGGGCAAATGCCGGGTTCGGACTTTTATTTCGTCGGCGGCATCACTGAGCTCAACTACAATATCCGTTCGATGGGCGTGGACGCCCAGGGCGGCCACACCGACGCGCGCGACGGCGTCGGCAACGTAGGCGCCCGCCTCTACGTCATGAACATCGCGCTCGACTTCCGCCTGATCGACACGCGTTCGCTCGAAGTCGTCGACGTCATTTCCTATCAAAAGCAAATCATCGGTCGCGAATTGCGCGCCGGCGTGTTCTCCTTCTTCGACGACACGATCATCGATATCGCCGCTGGCGAACGCGCGCTGGAGCCTGTGCAGTTGGCCGTCCGCGCGGGCGTCGAGCGCGCCGTCGTCGAGGTGATGAGCCGCTTCTACAACGTGGCTGACAGTTCTGTCTGCGCGGCAGAAATCGCCGCGGAAGGGGATCCGATGGGGCCCGGCACGCAGACCGCCGGCGTCACTCCGCCCCAAAGCGCCACCGCCGCCGTGATCGCGCAGCAGCGCGCCAACCCCGACGCGTGGAATGTTCGCCGGGACGAGAACCTAACCGGCCTGCGCGGCCGCTCGTAAGCGCCGCGAACGGAGTCTGCCGATATGCGCGCCGCTTTCTGTCTACTACTCAGCACGGCCCTCGCCGGCGCGCCGCCTGCCTTCGCGCAGAACGTCCAATACCAATCTGGCGACGCGACGGCTGTAACCGACATCGAAGCCGGCTGGGCGCACGACGCGGGCGCGACCGCTGTCGCCAGCGGCAACGTCGTGACTTCGAACCCGGCCGATGACGACCACGACCTGGAAAGCTCGCAGCATATGGACGGCGACACGAGCGCGACCGCCGACGCCACCGTGTGGGGCGCGTCGGGCAGTGTCGCCATCACGTCGGCCGCCGTCAGCAATGGCGGCACGGTGACCATCACCGACAACGCGGTCGAAATCGAAGCCGAACAGCTCGCACATGGCGACGCAGCCGCGAGCGCCATGCTCACCAACGGCTACGCGAGCAACGCGGCGGTTTCCGCGTCAGCCAGCAACAACACGGCAGCTGCTTCAGCAGAGAACGCCGGAGTGCGTCTGCTCACGGATCAGGACAGCACGGGCTCGGTCAGCGCCGACGTTTCCGCCGACCTAGGCGTCGTTGAAGATCAAGCCGTCTCCGGCACGATCGCCAGCGCGAACAATCTCAGTGTCGGCGGCGAAACCGCGACCGTACTCACCGCCACGCGCCAGAACGCCACCGGCGCCAATGTGTCTGCGCGCTCGGATCTCTACGTTGGCTACGCCACGGACGCATCCGGCAACGCCACGGCGAACGCCAACTCGGTCACCATCGATAACCAATGGGGCTATGTGAACGCCGCTGTCGATCAATACGCGACAGCGGACGTTTCCGCGGATTCCTACGTCACGCTCGGCGGCGACTTCAGTGGCTTTGCCTCCGCTGGCGCCTATGGCGTTGGCAACCAGGCGATGGTTTCGAACGTCGGCTCCGATACGGTGATGGACGTCACCCAGGCGAACGGCGGCGACGTCTCCGCCAACGCGGCGCTGGCCGGCGACGGCGGCGGCATGGCGCTCGCCTCCTCCGCTGCGCACGGCAATAGCGTGACCGGTTCACTCTGCAGCAATTGCGATCTGAACGTGCCCGGCCTCACGGCGTCGAGCAGCCAAACCAATGACGGCGATGTGTATTCAACATCGGTGATCCGCACGACCGGCGCCGTCACCGTCGGCGCCACGTCAACCGCCATTGGCAATGCGGCCACGTATCAAGTCAGCGCTCCCGGCGGCTGATCACTGACCGCCGAATCGCTGGTCCATCAGCTCGGCTGGCGTTACGCCTTCGCAGCACGGCCCGCCGACGGGCCGCGCGGGCACGCCGGCGACCGTGCAGCGCGGCGCGACATCTTCGAGCACGACAGAACCGGCAGCAATGCGAGCGTCCTCGCCGACTTCGATATTGCCCAGTACTTTTGCGCCAGCGCCGATCATCACGCCGCGGCGGATTTTCGGATGGCGGTCGCCGCCTTCTTTGCCCGTACCGCCAAGCGTGACCGAATGCAGCATGGAAACGTCGTCCTCCACCACTGCCGTTTCGCCGATGACGATGCCGTGGGCGTGATCGATGAAGACGCCAGCGCCAATGGTCGCGGCCGGATGGATATCAACCGCGAACAATTCCGAGACGCGGCTCTGCAAGTGATAGGCGAGGATCTCGCGCTCCTGGCGCCACAGCCAATTGGCTATGCGATACGATTGCAGGCCGCCATATCCTTTGAAGTAAAGGAACGGCTGCAGATAAGTTCTGCACGCCGGATCGCGTTCGCGCACGACGCGCATATCGCGTGTGGCTTGTACAGCAAGTTGTGGCTCCGACGCGTAGGCCTCGCGGATCACTTCGCGCAGCTGCAACGCCGGCAGATCGCCGTGCCCCAGCTTCTGGGCCAAATGATAGGAGAGCGCGTCTTCGATGCGGTCGTGGTGGAGGATCGAGGCGTGCAAATACGAGGCGAGCAGAGGCTCCTCGGCCGCGGCTTGCACGGCCTCGACCCTCATTTGCGCCCACACGCCGCCTGATGCTTCGAACACGCGGGGTTCGGCCATGTCCTACTCTCCGTGACTGAGCATCGCCGCCGCCAGCGGCGCCGGCAACATCCCCGTCACCGCCATGTGGTGGGCCCGCAGCACCGCGGCAACTGTCAGGCTATCGCGAATGCGGCCATCGGCCACTCGATCAAGGACGTCCATGAAGTACGCACGACGGTGTTTGAGCACCTCTGTCGCCTCTGGCTGCGCTTGGCCCTGCCGGAGGGCGGTCGCGAGGAAGACCACGGCTCGCTCATCGGTGAGCGAGTTGGAGAGGTCCATCTCAAGCACTTTGATCAAAGACCGCGCAGTTAGTCCGGTCTCTTCCGCCAATTCGCGCTCAGCGCAAACACGCGCGTCTTCACCGGGTTCGGCGCCGCCTTCTGGCATCTCCCAGGAATAGCGGCCTAGCGGAAACCTCCACTGCCCGACCATGTGCACCATGCCATCCGCCTCAATCGGCAGTACGCCCACCGCGAGCCGGCGCACGCGAATGACGGCGTATTCTCCCAGCGACCCGTCCGGCCGGATCACGTCGTGCGCGTCCACACGGAACCAATCGTTCTCGAACGCGCGCGCCATGCCCTTGACGATCCACGGATCGGGGTCTTCTTCCCAAGTCTCGTTCATTCTAGATGTCTAGCCTTAGGCACACGCGGGCGCCACGGAGACGACATGCCCCTTCCACTTTCCGCAATACCCTCCCTGCCGCGTGAGAATGAGCCGGCTAATGCCGTGTACGAAAGCGCTGAAACCCTTGCTCTGCTTGCGCAGCGACGTTCGAGCAAGCTGATGCATTTGGCCGAACCTGCGCCATCGGCGGATGAGATCGACGCGCTGATCCGTCTCGCCACGCGCGTGCCGGATCACGGCAAACTCGGCCCTTGGCGTTTCGTGGTGATCGAGGGCGAGGCGCGCGCTCGCGCTGGAGCACTGCTCGCCGACGTCATCCGCAATGACCAGGGTGTGGACGAGGACCGCCTGGAATTCGTGCGCAATTGGTTCAAGCGTGCGCCTGTCTGCGTGATGGTAGTCTCGTCGCCGCGATCGAGCCCAAAGGTGCCAGAGTGGGAGCAACAACTTTCCGCCGGCGCCGCGTGCTTCAGTTTGCTGCTTTCCGCGCATGCGCTCGGCTACGCCGGCTGTTGGTTGACGGAATGGCCTGCTTTCGATGAACGGGCCCGAGCCGCGCTCGGCCTTACGCCGGAGGAGCGCATTGCCGGATTCGTATATCTAGGCACGCCGAACCAAGGCGTGGCCGAACGCGTGCGCGCCGATGCGAGTTGGCGCATCTCGCGCTTCTAGCGCTCACTGGGGAACCCAACTCTGAGACTCGTTATCCCAATGGCGTTGATCACCAATGGGCAGAACGTATTCATCGGGCCGTTTTCCAACCGCCCGTTCGAACACATCAAGGATCGCGCCGGTGATACGTTCGTCCGCGAGTTCGTCGTCTCGCGCCGGCGCAGGGATCGGCTCACCCCATTCGAGCACCACGCTATTGTCTCCATTCGTAAACGGCACACAGGTGACGATGGGACGCTGACTGAGGCGAGCTAGGCGCGCGGTGCCAAGGGCAAAGCTGACTTTCGGATGACCCGCAAAAGGGCGCACGTGGCCACGTTCGCGACCTCCGCCGGCGACGGAGTCGGTGGCCAGAATCACTACCGTGTCAGCCCGTTTGAGTTGCTTAACCAAATGGCTGACGACACCAGGCGTTCCAACTTCAACGATCTCGACACGCTCGTTGTCACGGACGACTTTGATGGCCTCCATCATCTCCCCGAGCTGGATTCGGAGGCGCAGCGCGCGTGGCTTGAGCGAACGCCGATCAAGTCCCGCGATGACGGCCGCTAGGTTCTTGGATATCGTGCGAGTCATATAGAGGCCAGTCATGGCCTCTCGCGAGAAATGCCCTGTGGCCACAATCACGGATTGGCCCGGTTCGACCAAGATCGCCGGCAAGTTGCGTGATTCCACATGCCAGCGCGAAGCGACTTCCCGCCGCGCGATGATGCGAGTGGTGCTCACAAAATCGCGAAACGGGCGAGTCAGCCACGCGCGAGCCAGCTTGTTCGCGTCGCGACCAGGAAATGCGGCGCTCATAGAATGGCGTGCGCGCATTCCCATTGGCGATGCGGCATAGAGCGCACCTATTGCGCCCGCAGCTCCAAACGCCTGACGCCGAGGCAAATGGGCGGCCAGCCAAAGAACCAGGAAGGCAAGGACGCGGAGGAGGTCGCTGAAGTGCGCCAGTGCGCGCCGCGGCAGGGTCATGACAGCGCCGCGCAACGCACGCAGCCGGCGCTTTGGCGCTTCGCTAGAGAACTCGCTTGGCGAACTAACTTCAGGCATTACAAGGCCCAGCCTTCACGCCTTAACACCAGAACGCGAATTGGCCCACGGGCTTCCCCTTGGGCGCGTCCGATTCAAGGATTGAACGCAAGCAACAAAGGCGCCGCCTAGGCAACGTGGGCAAAAACCCTGCATGATTGCGGGACCGGCGCCCCTGAGTGGACGCTGAAGCGAGTGAGGACGTGTCCGAACCGACTACGATTCAGCAGACCTTTTGGAACGAGTGGAACGCGGCGAAGAAAGGGCGCCCGTTATCCGACATCTCGCGCGACCAGCGCGAGGTCGTGCTGAAGTGGCTTTCGGACCTCGGCCGCACCGATCTCAGTATTCTGGAACTCGGCTGTGGCACGGGATGGCTTTGCCCCTCGCTGAAGCCCTTCGGCCGGGTGACGGCCACTCCGATCGCGTGCTGGCTGAAGCCGCCGCGCGTATTCGCGACGTAAGATTTATCGCCGGCGATTTCATGACGCTTGATTTTGGCGGCAAGCAATTCGACGTCATCGTCACGCTCGAAGTGTTGTCGCACTTGGCCGACCAGCAGGCCTTTGTGG
>JBQTJK010000117.1:0-15321 GCA_052387215.1 Caulobacteraceae bacterium | reverse complement strand
CCGGCTTCGGCCGCACCGGGCGTTGGGTCGGGCTGATCCTCGGTCCCGCCTTGGCGCTTGGCCTGCAACTCATGCCGCCGCCGGACGGTCTGTCTGTAGAAGCCTGGCGCGTCGTGTCGCTCGCCGCCTTGATGGTGACTTGGTGGGTAACCGAGGCGATCCCGATCGCGGCAACCGCGCTCATTCCACTCGCTGCGTTGCCACTGCTTGGGGCAACCAACATGAAGGACGCCGCGGCGCCCTACGCCGATCCCATTGTCTTCCTGTTCATCGGCGGCTTCATCCTCGCCGCGTGCGTCGAACGTTGGCGCCTGCACGAACGCATTGCTCTTTCGATCGCATCGGTTGCGGGCGGGCGACCGGTCGCGCTCGTCGGCGGGTTTATGATTGCGTCGATGCTCATCTCGATGTGGATCTCAAATACCGCGACGACGCTGATGCTCGCGCCCATCGCTATCGGCGCCGCACGCGCGATGACCGGCGGCGCCAAGGCCGATCTCGCACTCGGTGGTGCTTTGACACTCGGCGTCGCGCACGCCGCCACGATCGGCGGCGTCGGAACGCCGGTCGGAACGCCGACCAATCTTATCGGCATCGCCTTCTTCGAACGCGCCGGAGAGCCGATTGCATTCATCGATTGGATGGCGCGTGCGCTCCCGATCATATTGCTGATGATGCCGGTGGCGTGGCTGCTCTTATGCTGGCCGCTGTTCGGCAAAGGTCATGCGCGCTTTGAAGCTATCGGCGCCGTAGTGAAGGAGGCGCTGAAGGCGCTTGGCCCGCTCACGCAGCCGGAGGCGCGCATCGGCATTGTGTTCAGCCTGGTCGCGATCGCGTGGATGACGCGGACCGAACTCGTGAATCTTCCCGGTCTTGAGGGTCTGACCGACACCAGCGTCGCGATCATCGGAGCGCTCGCCCTGTTCTTCATCCCTTCCGGCCGCGGCAGCGGCGAAAAGCTGATCGACTGGAGAACCGCCGAGCGCATTCCCTGGGGGATCGCCATGCTGTTCGGCGGCGGCTTGTCGCTCGCCGCCGCGATGGAAGCGACCGGTCTCGCCGCGTGGATTGGCGAATGGATCGCAGGGCTCGAAGGGGTGTCGGCTTTCGCGCTGGTCGCACTGTTGGTCGTCACCACGATCCTTGTGTCCGAACTTGCCAGCAATGTCGCGACGCTCACTTCGATGCTGCCCGTCGTCGCCGCCGTCGCCACCGCCACCGACACGCCATTACAGGAGCTGGGCTTTCCGGTCGCGCTCGCGGCAAGCTTCGCCTTCATGCTGCCGGTGGCGACGGCGCCGAACGCGATCGCGTATGCTTCAGGCTTGGTGACGCTCAAGCGAATGCTGGCCGTCGGTTTTGGACTCAACGTCGCGGCAATCGTCCTAATACTGTCCATGGCAACCTAGCCCGCGCCATTGCCTCGGCTTATCTCACTGGCGAGGATCGCCCATGGCCAACAAACGCACGCAAGCCGAAGTGGAAGCCGCCATCCGCGTGCTGATCGAATGGGCGGGCGACGATCCCGATCGCGAAGGCCTGCTCGAAACGCCCTCGCGCGTGGCGAAGGCTTACCGTGAACTGTTCGCCGGGTATGAGGAGGATCCGCGCGCTTACCTGGAAAAGACGTTTGAGGAAGTCGGCGGCTATGACGAGTTGATCGTGCTCCGCGACATCCGCGTCGTCAGTTTCTGCGAACATCACATGCTGCCCTTCATTGGCCGTGCGCATGTCGGATACCTACCGACCAATCGCGTTGTCGGCATTTCCAAGCTCTCACGTGTTGTAAACGCCTTCGCGCGGCGGCTGCAAATTCAGGAGAAGCTCACGGCGGAAATCGCCGAGGCGATCAACGATATTCTTAGACCCCAAGGTGTTGGCGTGATGATAGAGTCCGAACACTCGTGCATGACCATGCGCGGCGTGAACACACCGGGATCAAACCTAGTCACCTCACGGTTGATGGGCGTGCTAAGGGACGATCCCCGGACGCGGGAGGAGTTTCTGCGGCTCGCTCGCGGGGACTAGGCCATCGCCTCCACGCGATCCCAGAACGCTTTCGGCAGATCCAGCCCGCTGAATCGCTTCAGCTCCTGCACCAAGGTCGGCGAGGTGACGTTGATCTCGATCAGCTTGCCGGCGATGACATCGATGCCCGCGAATAAGATGCGTTCGCGGTTCAGCAACGGTGCGACGCCGGCAACGATGGCGCAGTCGCTGGCATCCAGCTCGGCGCCTTCCGCGACCCCACCCGCGTGCAGATTGGCGCGGAAATCGCCGCCGGTAGGCACGCGGCGAATGGCGCCGAACGCTTCGCTGTCGAGAATGAAGATGCGCTTGTCGCCGCCGCTGACGGCTGGGAGGAATTCCTGCGCCAGGATCGGCTCGCGCCCCACCGATTCCATGAACTTCGCGGCGCGCGCGCGGAAATCAGCATCGCTCGGCCTGAGCTTTATGACGCCGTCGCCGCCCATCAGGTAAAGTACTTTCAGCACCACTTGTTCGAAGCGCTGCGCAAACGCTTCCAGCGCATCCAGATCGCGACCCACCCAGGTCTTCGGCGTCAACTCCGGAAACTGCAGGATCGACATCTTCTCGGAGATGTTGCGGATGCCGAGCGGCGGGTTGAGCACGAGCGCCTTGGTCTGCTCGAGCAGATATGTGTTCGACACATAGCCCATGTCGAACGGCGGATCCTGACGCACGAGCACGACATCGAAATCATCGAGGGGCCGCACCGCATCCGTGCCATTCTCGTAATGCTTCTCGGGGTTGAGGCTGACTTGCGCCGTGCGCATTCGCGCCCTTACGACGCCAGCGTCGTAGAACACCTCGTTTGGGGTGAACCACCATACTTCATGCCCGCGGTTCTGCGCCTCGATCATCAGCGCCAGCGACGTATCGCGTTCGACCACCATCGCCTCGATTGGGTCCATCTGTACGGCAATGCGGAGCGACTTCATTTCCGAGGTCTCTCAGCGGCGGGCGGCGGCGCGGTTTGATCGATTGGGATTAGATCGATGTAGGACCGTAATTCCATGTCGCCGTGCACGAAGGGCGCATAAACGATGCGCCGATAATAGGCCAGCGCGTCCTCGCGCGTCCGGAAACGGCATTCGCCATAAGCGCGCATGTCGCAGAATTGGGCAATTTGCTGGGCAACGCCTTCGCTCTCTATGGCGCCGGGGCCAGCGAGCGCACGAAAGCCGTCAGCCGTGCGCCACACGAAGGCGTACGCCACGCCTTCCCCGCCCGGCAAACGCACTTGCGCGATGTAGTCGTCTTCCGGCGTCCAGGCGACGGGCACAAACATCACATCCATGTCTTCGTCGCCGCTGTCCCCGGTTTCGCCCAGCTTGTAGTGCGCACCGTTGGCGCGGAAGGTGACGTCGTGAGCTTCGGAGTCGCCGGATTCGCGCCAGAGAAAGCGCGCCGCAGCATCGAAGGGCTGTACCGCCTCGTCGTCGGAGAAGAGCGCCGTGTCCGAACTGAACACGCATCCGCTAAGCAGAAGCGCCGCCGCGAACAGGATCCCCCGAGCGAGCACCTAACTCGCCTTCGCTGCGCGGCCGTTGCCGCGGGCATTGCGCAATTGCTCGGCGATCAGGAACGCGAGATCGAGCGCTTGTTGGCCATTGAGCCGCGGGTCGCAGTGCGTGTGATAGCGGCTGGAGAGATCCTCCTCCGTCACCGCCGACGCGCCACCCAGGCATTCGGTCACCTGCTGGCCCGTCATCTCCACATGCACTCCGCCGGGATAGGCGCCTTCAGCCGGCAGGATGTCCGTGAATGCGCGGACTTCAGAAAGGATGCGATCGAACGGCCGCGTCTTGAAGCCCGACGCGGTCTTCAGTGTGTTGCCGTGCATCGGATCGCACGACCACACCACGTTGCGGCCCACTTTCGTCACGGCGCGCACCAGCTTCGGCAGCCCCGCCTCAACTCTGTCCGCGCCGAAGCGCGCGATCAGCGTAAGCCGGCCGGGCTCATCGCTCGGGTTGAGGATATCGATCAGCCGGAGCAACTCATCTGGATCGAGCGTCGGCCCGCACTTCAAACCGATTGGATTCTTGATACCGCGCGCGAACTCGACGTGTGCGCCGTCGGGCTGGCGCGTGCGATCGCCGATCCAAACGAAATGCGCGCTGGTGTCGTACCAATCGCCAGTCGTGGAATCGACGCGCGTCATGGCCTCCTCGTAGCCGAGCAGCAGCGCTTCATGGCTAGTATAGACTTCCACCTGCCGCACTTGCGGCACGCTTTGCGGTGTGATCCCGCACGCTTCCATGAACGCGATCGCTTCCGAGATGCGGTCAGCGATTTCCTGGTAGCGCTTGCCCTGCGGGCTGTCGGCGACGAAGCCGACCATCCAGCGATGCACGTTGTGCAAATCGGCATAGCCGCCGTTGGCGAAGGCGCGGATCAGGTTCAACGTCGCCGCCGATTGCGAATAAGCTTTGATCAAACGCTCGGGATCGGGCGATCGCCCTTCGGGCGTGAATTCCATCGCGTTGATGTTGTCGCCGCGATAGGAGGGAAGCGTGACGCCGTCCTTCGTTTCGGTCAGCTCCGAACGTGGCTTGGCGAATTGCCCCGCGATGCGCCCGAGCTTCACCACAGGGCGCGAGGCCGCGAACGTCAGCACAACGCTCATCGCCATGAGCGTACGGAAGGTGTCGCGGATGTTGTCGGGGTGGAATTCCTTGAAGCTCTCTGCGCAATCGCCGCCTTGTAACAGGAAGGCCTTGCCGGCGGCGACCTCCGCGAGGCTTGCTTTAAGCTTCCGAGCTTCGCCCGCGAACACGAGCGGCGGATAGGAACGCAGTTGTTGTTCGACGCGCGTCAGCGCTTCCGGGTCGGGGTAATCCGTCGGGATATGTTTGGCCGGCAAAGCGCGCCAGCCCGCGGGGGTCCATTTCTCTCGCATTTCGCCCCGAGCCTAGCCGAATAAACGAGGCGCAAGCGAGGCCTCTGTTTGGAACATGGGCGCGATCAGCGGCGTGACCAAGAACCAAACCGCCGCAGCGGCAAGCGTCGCCGCCAAGGCGGCGGCGAAATAAAGCGCGGCATAGCGTCCCCCGCCTGTCACGAAGGCGATAACGCCCTTTGC
Source organism: Caulobacteraceae bacterium (assembly GCA_052387215.1). Taxonomy (GTDB): domain Bacteria; phylum Pseudomonadota; class Alphaproteobacteria; order Caulobacterales; family Aquidulcibacteraceae; genus Vitreimonas. The sequence goes on along the minus strand of JBQTJK010000117.1, from coordinate 10,211 downwards.
CATTGTGTTCATCAGCACCGCGATCATCACCGCATGAGCGCCGAGCGTGGGATCGAGGCCGCCACGTACGAGACTGCTCGTGGCGAGCGTGACGGCGTCGACGTCGGCCAATCCCGCCGTCGCTGCGAATGGCAGCAGACCGGCTTGCCCATAGGCGTCCGCGACGATGCGCCCAATCACGATCACGCCGCCAAGGAACAGAGCAAACCGAGCGACTGACCAAAGCTCAAGCGGGCTGCGCAATTTCTGGGCAGAGTCGCCACTGTTACCTTCGCGGTCGAAATAACGCATGACGAAAGCGGCGGCAGCAAACATCAGCACCGCGGCCGCCAACGCAGGCGCCGCTTCCGGTATCACTGGCATTGCCGTGATCGCCAGCAGCACGATAACGCGAGCAACGCTGATCGCCGCGGCGATCGCTGCGGCGGCGCCGCCAACCATAGCATGCGTCTGGCCCGTACGTACGCGCCGGCCAAGTTCTGCGGTAACGACCGTGGAAGAAACAAGCGCGCCAGCGCCCGCGCCGGCGAGAACGCCGATATCATCGCCCAGCACCCGCACGGCGATGTAACCGGCAAACGATGCGCCAGCGACCAGGATGGTGAGCAACCACAACTCGCGCGGGTTAATCGCGTCCCATGGATCGATCGTGCGATCAGGGAGAAGCGGAAGAGCAATGAACGTCGCGCCGAGGATGAGCAGCGCTGAGCGCAGCTCTTTCCAGGTCACCTTGTCGAGCCAAGCGTGCAGGCCCTGCTTGAAAGTCAGCAACACCGCAAGAGCGACGCCTACCGCAGCGGCTACGCGCAGGTCGCCCCACATCGAATAGACGCCAAGCGCGAATACCAGCAGCGCCGCGACCGTGCCCGTCGCCGAAACGTCGTTGTCGCGCTGGCTTTCGCGCAGCTTAAAGGCGAGCAATGCCGCCCCGAACGTGAGCGCGATCGCCGCGAAGCCAATCGCTCCAATCCAAGGCGTTAGGACGGCGCTGACACCGCCCAGAAGCCCGATGATGGCGTACGTGCGCAGACCCGCCGCGCGCGCGCCGTCGGCGGCGTCGCGGTGCTTCCAGCCCCGCTCGACGCCGACCAGGAAGCCGATGCCGAGCGCCACGGCCAGCCGCTGGAACGTGTCGATCAAGAGCGGATCGGGCATCGCGGTCCAAGTGGTTGAGAACCCGTCATGGTTCCGCCAGAGAGCGCTCCTGACAGGGGAGCGCCGGCCGCATTGCCAAGGCGTAATGCCCCCGACTAGGGTCCGGATCGGGCTGGCGGACATTTCATGGCGATCACGGCGTACCTCGCCTTCGAACCGGGTGATGCAGAAGCGGCCCGCGCGATTGGCGCGGAATTGGAGGCGCATGGCTGGACCGTTCTCCACTCGGGACTAGAGCACCGGATCCAGGATAAGCTTGGCTCGCTTGTGCAAGCCGTTGGCCGCGCAGGCGTCGTCGTGCTGCTGGCTTCGCCAGCGGCGCAGGAAGGCGCCTGGATACAGCGCGAAGTCGCGGCGGCGCTGAACAATGGTCGGCCGCTGATCGTGGTTCAGACCGCCGACCTCCCGCCGGATTCCTGGATTGTCCAAACGCTGGACGCGGCTGCTTTCATCGATTTGCGCAGCGGCGCTCGCTCCGAGGCGCTTGCTAAGGTTGTAGACCGTGCGCGTTCCGCCCGGGGACGCGGTCGCGTGATCGCGATGCTCAACATCAAGGGCGGCGTCGGCAAGACGGTGCTTGCCGCCAACCTGTTCGCCGCCGCCCATTTGGCCGACAAGCGCGCCGTCAGTTTCGTCGACCTCGATCCGCAACACAATCTTACCCAGTATTTCCTTTCGCCCGGCGAACGAAATCGGATCCGCGACCGCAACCACACGCTGTACGGCATCCTCAATCCGCGAGGCGGCGCCAGTCTGGCGCGCGCGGATTTCGGCGCGATAGCTGTGCCGCTCAATCGCTCCCGACGCGGCAAGACCCCGAACTTTGAACTGGTGGCGGGGGACGAACGTCTATTCGAGTTCACGCTCGACACCCGAGCCGACCGCGACAAGGCGGAAGCGTTCACCCGTTTCCGCGCACTGATCTCGGCGCTGCGCGCCCGTTCGGATGTCGTGGTCATCGACTCCAATCCTTGCGCGACTTTCCTCACCCGGTTGGCGATCACCACGGCAGATCACATCGTCGCCCCGGTTCGCCCAGAGAAGTACTCGCTCACCGGTTTGAACATGCTTGAACACGTTGTGCGTGAGGTCAGGGGAAGGCCGTTGCAGCCGGAAGAATTCTCAGTCCTCCTCAACGGCGTGAACGACCGCACCCGCTCCGGAGAGACTGGCGACGCCGACACGTTGACGCGCACAGAGATTCAAAACGCGCCGTTCTTTAGCGCGGCGCTGTTGTCCGACGAGGTGCCGTATTCGGCTGTATTGCGCTCCACGCCCACGGAACGGTTTGCCGCCAACCCAATCAATGTAACCGCCATGATGCGCGTTGGCGGGCGCCCGGCGAAGGAGGCGCTCGCCCGCGCCGCGGCGGCCATTTTGCGCCGGGCTGCGCCATGACCATTAAGGACGCCGACGCGAGTATGCTGCGCGCCGCCCTTGGGCGGCGCAAGCGCTCCGAGCTGAAACGCCTGTTTGCGCTGGTGCGCGAGCATCCGGACCGAACTCTCCTCGCCGCAGCATTGCCCGCAAAGAAGAAGGAAAAGCGGAAGAGCGATCCGCTGGTGCGCGAACTCGAACAGACGCTGAAGCCGATCATGGGGCCGTCGCAGGAGAAGGCCGACCTGCTGATCGAGCACATCGCCAAGCAGCACCGGCGAAAGCTGCGGATACACCCCAGGGGACTGGCCGACGCCGCACGCCAGCTGCGCACGAGGTTCAGTGACGCTCAGATCAGCGCCGGAGCGAAGAGCCTTGTGGCCCACTTGAGCAAACTGTACGGCGGCGGCGACAGCGTCGTGTAACCGCCACTGTGGGCTGGACGAACTCGGCCGCGTTCACCAGATTGCACCCATGACCCTATCCGCCACTGGTTTCGACCTAACTCCGCCCAGTGCTGAAGAGTGCATCCGATTGGAGGCGAGCCTCACCGACGAAGAGCGCCGCGTGCTGCTGCATCACGGTACCGAGGCGCCGTTCTGCGGCGGGCTGCTCAATCAGAAAAAGGCCGGCGTCTATTGCTGCCGGCTGTGCGGCCTGCCGCTGTTCAAGCAAGACGCCAAGTTCGAAAGCGGCACCGGCTGGCCCAGCTTCACGACGCCATTTGATCCAAAGCATGTCATCGGCGTTGAGGACGATTCTTATGGCATGCGCCGCATCGAAACGCGCTGCGCACGCTGCGGCAGCCATCAGGGCCACGTCTTCCCGGACGGGCCGCGCCCCACCGGGCTGCGCTATTGCATCAATTCGGTCTCGCTGACATTCGTGCCGGGCGGCGACGCCCTGCCCGATCCGTTGGGCCGCTCGGGGCGCCTCGCCGCCTAGTGGCGGGCTTTCTTCAGCTGTTCGATTAGCCGGTCGAGATCGCGCCGCATGGCGTGTGTGATCACGTCGTCTGCTTCCGTACCCTTGAACGTGCTGAGTGCGCGCGAAACCACGCGCCCAACCAGCAGGCAAGCTTCGTTGGTGTCGTTCGTGAACTGGCGGGCCTTGGCGGCAAGCTCGCCCTGGCGCGAAAGGATGGCCGTCACAGGTTGCGCCATGGGGCGTTCCCTTTGTTTCGGGCCGAACAGCTCCCCCTCGTCCGCACGGCAGATGTGGAGATCATAACAGAGTTTTCCCCATTTCGGAGAGGCAATCGTTCTCTGTGGAAAGTTTTTTAGACCGGCCACGGAACCGAAAACCTTTGTTAAGTCTAACAGCGTGCAATGCGTGAGCTGTCTTGACGCCGTGAAAGGTTCGGCGACCATGCCGCCAACGTGACGAAGCCTTTTCCGACCAAGAACCTGCGGTTCTTCCTAACGGCGCCTTCGCCCTGCCCGTATCTGCCGGGGCGGAAGGAGCGGAAGGTTTTCACGGCGCTCGATGGTCTGGACGCCACCGCGCTGCACGATGTGCTCACCAACGCCGGTTTTCGCCGCTCGCAGAACATTGCCTACCGGCCGTCCTGTGACGCGTGCGACGCCTGCATCTCAGCGCGAGTGCCGGTCGGGCAGTTCACGTTCACGCGCCGCTGGCGCAAGATCATGCTGCGCAACGCCGATCTGACCCGCAGCCTTCGACCGGCTCAAGCGACGGAAGAGCAATTCGAGCTGCTGCGCCAATACCTGGCCTCGCGCCACGCGGAGGGCGGCATGGCCGAGATGACCTTCACTGATTTCGCCGCCATGGTTGAGGAATCGGCGGTTCACACGCACATCGTCGAGTATCGCCACTCGAGCGGCGGCAAACGCGGCGCGCTGGCGGCGGTGGCGCTGGTGGATGCGCTGGGCGACGGGCTTTCGATGGTCTACTCGTTCTTCGACCCGGAAGAGAGCCGCCGAAGCCTCGGCGTCTACACCATTCTCGACCACATCCAACAGGCGCGCGCCGCAGGCTACGGCTACCTCTACCTCGGCTACTGGATCCCGGGCTCGGACAAGATGCATTACAAGGCGGAATTCCGGCCGCTTGAACTCCTCCTGGGGGGAGAGTGGCGCCCCTACGAGCCGGTCGAGTTCTGATTTCACATCGCCATTATCTCACAGGCTCAGCGCTGTAGGATAGGTTTCCGCGCGAGGTGATGCATGGCTGAGTCAAAGAAGGCGCTCTGGCGCGCGAGCGAAATCCCCGCCGCCATGCGGCCGTTCACGCAGAAGCTGAATGCCAATTCCCTCTTCCGCGCCGCTGGGCTTTCGCGCCTTGCTGGGATGACGCGAGCGCATGTGAGTCTGGTGCGTCTGCCCCCGGGCAAGGACAGTTTTGCGTATCACGCGCACATGCTCGAGGAGGAATGGATCTACATCCTTTCAGGCCGCGCCATCGCCGACATCGACGGCAAGAGCACGGAAGTTGGCACCGGCGACTTCATGGGCTTTGCGACGCCGTCTGTGCCGCATCTGTTGCGCAATACGTTCGACGAAGAGTGCGTGTACCTGATGGGCGGCGAAGACAGGCCGATCGATGTTGTTTCGTATCCTGAACTCGAAAAGCGCTATCTCCTGATGCAGACTGAAAAGGGCACGGAATTCTACGAACTGGGCGAGCCGATCAAGCCGATCGGCAAGCCGGACTAATGTCCCGGACTTGAAATCCGATCCGCGCCTGGGATCATCTGGTTATCGAATTTCAAGTCCAAAGGGACATTAGAATCAAAAGTTGTAGTGCGGCTTTGGATTTGAAATTCGCTCTACGGTCGCCATCATCTTAAGGCGAATTACAAATCCGCCGCACTAGAGCACGACGCCCTCGCGGGTGCGGGCGCCGTCGGGCGCGTCGTAGCGGAAGCTGGCGCAAACGCGGCTCTGCAGCGCGTCGGGGCCGGGCGGCTCCTCGCCGCTGAACACCAACATCGTCACCGTGGTCGCGCGCTCGTCGTAGGCGAGCGCCACGTAATGGGGCGCAGAAGCGCCGCAGAGGCCGACGGCGCCGGGCGGCACGACTTGCTCGGTGACGCGCCGCAGTTCGACGGCGAGGCTGGCGGGACCCAAGACAGCGGCGGCGTAGCTATCGCCATTCTTGGCGATGAGATCGCCGCCGCGGCGCGGGTTGAGCGTGCGGGTGTAGAGCGTGACGCCGTTGCCAAAGGAAATGCCGCCGCGCTCGATGACAATGCCGCCCGTGATGGCGCGCGCGGTGTTGGAGGACGGCTTGTAGTCGCCGGCAGGCGCCGAGACCTGCTCCGCCGCTGGTGGTTCAGGCTCCGGCGCAGCCGCTTCGCCACACGCGGCGAGCGCAAGCAGGAGAGCTGCGGCGACGGGGAAACGCATGCGGGCGAACTTAGCCCCGCCCTCCGTCGCCCGCGACCCCGCTCCATCGCATTTCACGCCCCTCCCATCGCGCATGAGTTTGCGACGGACGGCGTTGGCCTCCGTTTTTGAACCGTCATGCCTCCAATGGGAGGCGGGGCGCGTGAGATGCGCCGAGGCAGTCTCTAGGTTGCGTCGCCTGTCGCCAGACAACGCCGCGCATCCACACGCGCCCCGTTGCGATCTGCTTTCGCCGGGCCGCTCATCGACGGTTTTTCACGTCGACCGGCGGTCCCCGATGGCGTGCGGGCCTGCCAAGGTCCCGGACCCGGCGGTTATGGCGCCCCACCGGCATCGCGTTGCGCCTTCGCGCCAACGCACCACGCTCAATCGCATCCCTCGCTTCTGGATTGCCCGGCTAGCAACGAGAACTCCCATGCGAGGGATGGGCGCAGTATCGCTCAGGTTTGGAGGTGTGGGATAGATTTCTTGTACATCCTTTGAGAACAGATACTTAGGCGTTCGACGCGTTGGATAGATTGCCGGCGGCTCTTGAAAGGTCCATCAGCGCGCTGGGTGGAGCAGCTGCGGGAGGATGTCCAAATGTCTCAGTTCGGCGCTTTTGACGGCCCAATCGATGTCCGATTCGATGACAATGGCAGGAAGGTCACGTTGCTCGCACCGGCGGGCTTCACCGGTCCAGATAGCATCAAGTGGCCGGTACCGGCCGGTGCCGTTGTTGACGGCGCGTCGATCCCGCGTGCGTTCTGGAGCGTCATTGGCGGTCCGTTCGAAGGGCGCTATCGCGACGCCTCCGTCATCCATGACCATTACTGCGATCGGCGCACCCGCATGTGGAAAGCGACGCACCGCGTCTTTTACAACGGTATGCGGGTTCGAGACGTGGGCGCGATCCAGGCGAAGATCATGTATTATGCGGTCTATCATTTCGGGCCGCGTTGGCCGGTCCCCGGTCTGATCACGCTTGAGAACTTTCAGATCACCGAAAGCGTGCGGGGCGCCTGGCCGACGCACCGCGCGATCGTCGAGGACGTAGAAGATTATCGAAACGTGCCGGAAGCGGCGGCAGCCGTCGCAGCAATCGAAGCGACTGACCCTTCACTCGAAGAGATCGAAGCTATGGGTCTGTAGTTGCGGCGCGGGCAGAGAAAGGAGCGCGAAACGGGCCGAAGCCGCTCGCGCTCCAATCGTCCGCGTTACCCTTGCGCTTCGCGCAGCGTGATCACGCCGACGCCAGCGGCGACGGCGAGGCCGGTGTTGCCTTCAACGCTCACCGGCTGCAGCGCGACCGAGCGGTCGAAGCCGCCGATCAGCACGTTGGCGCCGAGGCCGACGCCCACACTCGCTTGTGCCGAGACGCCGCCATAATCGCCTTCGAGCCCACCTTGCTCCATGTCAGAAGTTGGCGCGAACACCGCCCAGACCAGAGTTGCGTCACTGGTGTAGCCGAGATCGACGCCATAGCGGGAGAGTTCGCCGGTATAGCGCTCGGCACGGCCATCAACTGGGCTGAACACGCAGGTCATGTCGCGGCTCGAGGCGATGACGTGGCCCCAGCCTTCTTGAACGTGGCATTCAAGCATGCCGACATTCACGCCGGGGTCCGCCGCCTGTGCGGCCGGCGCCAGCGCCATCAGCGCAATCGCGGCGACAGCGGCCTTCAAGAGAGATTTGTTACGCATAGCATTGCTCCTCGCGTTGCTGCTGCGCGGGAAACGGGGGCGCTGCGGGTCCGTTCCGGGAACAAGCCGTTGCTTGCAGTGTAGTGAAGCATCGCGGCCACAATGGAACTTCGTGTTTCGCTTGAATTGGACTCTCCTCGCCCTCGTTGGGCGAGGTGGCCGCGAGCGCCAGCTCGCGGACGGAGTGGGTGGGCGTGCGCTCGCCAGCGTCGTGTTTCCATCCACTCAGTCATCGCGCTGACGCGCGACGACAGCTCGCCCATCGGGGGTGAGCAGGTTCGCGCGTTATTGCGGCGCCGTCTGCTGCTGGGTGAAAGCGCATTGCTTGGCTTGGCCCAGTTCATAGACGCGCTGTCCGCGCATCATCTGCGGCATGATGCCGGACATGCGTTCCATCATCACCTGCATCTGCGCCATGTTCTGCTGCTGCTGACGTTGATACTGAGCCGCCTGCATCTGCTGCTGCGCCATTTGCGCGTAGCCAAGGCCGGGGATGAACGAGCTGGCGATGCCCATGAACATGCTGGCGGCCATCTGCGCCCGCATGCGGCCGCGGGCGGCGTTCATCTGATCGATCTGCGCTTGCGCGTCGGCGCCGTTCGCAGCGACTGCCGACTGTACAGCCGGATCTTGCATTGTTGTGGCGATCTCTTCTTCCAGCTGCTCGCAGGTAAGTTCATCGTCGCCGGGGCGCTGCGCTTGCGCCTGCGCGGCGGCCATGGATTGCTCCATGTTCGCACCCATCGCCTCATAGTCCTGCGCGGCGGCAGGAGCGGCGAGCGCGAGAGTGAGCGAGAGCGCAGTGCTGAGCAGAAGTGTGCGCATGAGTACCCTCCCTGGGCTTCGCGCATGAGATCGGCGCGCGCCGGCGGGGGCTAAGTTACGACGGTCACAGGCGTGGCGGAAGGCGGCTCACCACCACGCGCTGTAGTTCTCGTCGGTCTCTTGCTCCGCCGGAACGGGTCCGGCGGAAAACTGGACGCTCTGCGCCTGCGGGCAATCCATGCGCTGCTCTTCGGTCTGCCCCCGAAGCACGACCACGCCCGCAACCGTGCTGCCCGCGACATCCGTCAACTCGCCGCGCGTGGCGGCATAGGCGATGTATTCCCTGCCCTCGTGGCTGAAGCGCACGCTTTGCTGCTGGCCGCCGCCGCCGCCAATGATCGTGTCGGCGTGCGCGACGCCGTCGGCGCCCGTGCTGGCGATCTCGAGGCTCAGCGCGCCCAGCGCGCCCTGGCGGAAAATGACGTGATCGGCGCTCACGCACGCGGAGGCCGTGACAGCGCCCGCCGCGCAGCTGAACGCCACGGCTTCACCGGCCTGGCAATGCGTGCCGGCGCGCTCCTGCTCCAAGGAGGGCGCAGGACGCGGCATGGGGACTGGCTCGAGCGCCGCCGATTGCGGCGCGGCGTCTTGCGTTGTTGCGCTCGGTGACGGCGCCCCGCACGCCGCAAGGACCAACACAGCGACTGTGAACGGAATCAACCAACGCATTGCAGCACCCCCCCGTGCGCAACATGCCCAAGCGTGGGCGGGATTGCCAGCGCGCCTTATCCCCTCTCCCCCTCGCGGGGGAGAGGGTTAGGGTGAGGGGCGGCGCTGACGTTTGCAATTTTGTGCGCGCCCAGGCGCGCCGCTTGCGATCGTGCCTAAGCCGTTCGCGCTCCACCCTCACCCTGCCCTCTCCCTCCCCAAGGAGGGAGAGGGTTCATCCGAGATCGATCGGCAGCGATGCCGCGTACGCGCGGAAGAGCTGCGTGATGGCGGGGAGATCGCTGGGGAAGTCTGCAGCTGTGATCAACATTTCATCGCGCACTCTACACAACGCGGGCTGCCCTTGCTGGCCCTCCCTCGTCGGCGTACGCGTATGTCATGCGGCCGCTTCGGTATTCCATCAATGTCACATTGGACGGGTGCTGCGATCATCGCGCCATACCCGCCGACGAAGACCTGCATCGTCATGCGATGCAGAACATTGCCCAGGCCGACGCCCTCCTGTTTGGCCGGGTGACGTACGACATGATGGAGGCGGCATGGCGCCCGCCGGCGTCAGCAGCGATGCCGGATTGGACGCAACCGTTCGCGCGGACGATCGATGCTGCGAAGAAGTATGTTGTGTCGAGCACGCTCAGCCATGTTGATTGGAACGCGGAGCTGGTGCGCGGGGATTTGGCGGAGGCCGTCCGCGCGCTCAAGCAGGCGCCGGGCAAGGGATTGTTCTCGGGCGGCGTGACGCTTCCGAAGGCGTTGGCGGAGCTGGGCTTGATCGACGAATACGAGTTCATCGTGCACCCCAGGCTCGCGGGCCACGGGCCGACATTATTCGCGGGGCTCCCGAAGTGGATCGACTTGAAGCTCGTGGGGCGGATGGAGTTTAGCTCGGGCGCGGTGGCGATGCGGTATGAGCCGCGAAGCTAGCGGTGTCGTAGGCAATATTCGGACCGCACTCCACTCGTCATTCCGGACGCGCGACTTGTCCGCCGAAGCTCGAAGAGCGAAGGCGGAAGCGCGATTCGGAACCCCGGTGTGCCAAACTTGCGACACTCTTACGTTTGGCGCGCGCGGCCACCAGCCGCGCATGCGCCGCCGGAGGCGCCGCGCTCCCGTCACCAACACTGCGCTTTGTCGT